>JBAQFX010000384.1:0-11084 GCA_049287485.1 Anaerolineales bacterium | reverse complement strand
TGGCAGGCGCATTTTCCATGGGAAGGGGTTCCTGTTTCTGTAGGGTAACAATGTGCAACTGGTGCGCTAAAGTTTCATTGGGGAGAAACTCGATGTGGCTGTGGACCTCCAACATGCTGATTTCTTCACCAGCAGAACGGATGGCTTGAACCATTCCCTGCTCTGGCGCGCCCAACCCAATCAGTGCGGCGGCCAATCTATCACTCGAAATGCCTGCTTTTAGGTCAATCCATAAAATTGGTTTCATCATTGCCCGCAATCCGGGTAGGTGCCCAACGACAGGCGACGCTCGTGCTAGCGCCAATGAAGGTGGGGTGGATAATAGATGATTCTACTTGAACAAGACATATCCTTTTTTCAATCTGCATTTAATTCCTGTAATTAACGCTTGAAAGGAGACAACACCGGTCAACGGGAATGTGGGTGGGACGGCGCCTTATCCAGTTCTTTCAGCCATTCTTTAAACTTGGACTGGCACTTTGGGCAAATGGAAAGATGATAATTAATAGCGGGACGAACCTCGTCAAGAGCGGCGCCACCAGCCAACAAATTTGCATCATGCTCGAGCAATGCAAAACATTCCTCACAAGTGAGTTGAACCTGCGTACTGGCGTCATGTGTTAACAAGAGTAATTGCCACAAGGAGCGGTTCGCTTTGTCCATCTGGCTGCTTTTAGTCCTTCCCTTCCAGTCCCACAAAAGCATGGAAGACATCGCTCTCGGTAATAATCCCCGTTAGTTGGTTTCCTTCCAACACCGGCAAGGAGCTGATCTTTTGCTCCAGCATCATCCAGCCTGGCCTGGTTTTGTGGCGCCAGCCGGTCATTGGCGCCCATTATATTTTCAACGATGGCTACTCTTTGGGACATATTGATATCTGCATCCTAACTTGCCTTTCTTCAGGGCATTGGCTTTACTGCTACAATCAGGGATGAACCGATCCAATCCGGCAAGGTAATAGTGCTCGGGGGAGTGAAGCCAGCATCGAGCAACCAGTTCGTCCAATCATCGCTCGTATCAAGCCCACCGGCATCGGTAGCCATCAGCATCTGCAGCGCAAAGATGGCCGCCTCAGGTGTACCCGCCCGGTCAGGGTCGAGCACAAGATCACGCAGCACGATCTGTCCGCCAGGGTTTAAGGCCGCGAAAACTTTGCGGATCAAAGCCGGCCTTCCCTCCGGTGGCTCACCGTTCAGCACGCCGAAGACGAGGGATACATCGTAGCCATAACCCAACCCTTCTTTTTGGAAATCGCCCTCCTGGACAGTTACACGCTCTGCCAGGCCGGCTTGTGCAATGATCTCCTGCGCTACAGGGACCACACGTGGCAGCTCGAACACTGTAGCGGTCAGGAGCGGATACCTTCGAGCCAGTGCGATGCTATAGCCGCCGTGCCCGCCACCCACATCGAGAACGCACAGAGGCTGGTCCTCCGGCAAGGCTAGCGCATCTGCGATAACAGGCGCGATGGGACGCGTTATATCATACAGCGCGTGAATAAAATTTTGCACCCATCCTTTAGGCTGTTCGTCGCGGCGGTTTTCTTCAGGCCGCTTGCCCGTACGCACGGCATCGGCTAGGTATCCCCATCGGCGATAAAAAGCGCTTTCAAGTTTTAAACTGTGCGCCATTCCACCAACCCCATTCTGCGTAAGATGGGTTTCAGTTAGCGCCGTATTAGAGAAATGCGAATCGCGTTTTTCTAATAATCCGAGTGCAGTTGCTGTGTTAAGCAACAACTCAACTGCACGGCCATCGGCTCCGATTGCCGTTGCAACCTCGGCCGCAGATGCAGAGCGTCCGACCAGCGTTTCGAATACACCTAGCTCAACGCAGGTCAGCAGGATCTGCGACTGACGGTAACCGCGCGCCATCACCTGCAGTTGCCGTCGCTGTTTCAATATGCTTTCATCTAATCTATCCAGCAAGGTTCACCCTTTATTATCGGCACGAGAGGAAATCTGGCTATCCATCAGGATGTCTTCTGCCTGCACTGCGCACAGCAGCCAAATAATATCAGGTGGTTGGTAGCCACCTGAAAATCGTACCGTTGTGCAATGCTCTTGAATAAGGATTGTATGGCATCATCGTTAATCGTTGTTACCCTGCCGCATTCCTGGCAAATCAGGTGATGATGATGTTCACCGCCCACGATTTCATAGACAACCGCTCCCAGTCCCATATCTGAAACAGACACCCGGCCGGCATGAACGAGCCGCTCAAGGGCGCGATACACCGTGGAGGGATTAACCGCCGGCAGGCGTGGCTTGAGCAGGTTGTACACTTCCTGCGCGGTGAAATGAGATTCTTCTGTTGTGTGTTGGGCAAACAGTTCCAAAATCAATTGTTCAGCAGAACTGGACTTCATAAATCTACCTCCGTATCAACATGTCAAGTATAATGCAAATCTTTGCATTTGCAATATTTTGCTTTATAATTCGCATGTTCTTTTGTATACAATTACATTCTACCCAAATTCGGGAGATGCGGGAATAGGTGAGCAACAAACCGCTCAACGTGGAAGATACCGCAACCCATCATGTTGTCTCAGTGTAGGTTCATTCAAAACCAAGGAAAATTTTATGACCATTGATATCGCGCAAGTTCAAGCCTTTCACGGCCACTTGTGTCCCGGCCTGGCAATTGGAATCCGGGTAGCCGAACAAGCCCTGCTGGAAATGGGCGAACGCCCTGGTGATGAAGAAGTGGTCGCCATTGTCGAAACCGATAACTGCGCGGTGGACGCGATTCAATTCATCACCGGCTGCACCTTTGGCAAGGGCAACCTCATCCACCTGGATTACGGCAAGAACGCCTTTCGCTTCATCCGCCGCAAGGACGGCAAGGCCATCCGCATTCGTGTCCGCCCGGAAGCGTGGAGCCCGCTCAACCCGGGCGAAGACCAGATGATGAAACGTTGGCGGATAGGCACTGCAGACGAAGCCGAATCGCAAGAAGCTGCCCGTCTGCGCCAGCAACGCATCGAGATTATTCTGACGGCTCCCCTGACCGATCTGGTCGAAGTCCAGCCCATCGAGCCAGTTATTCCACCACGGGCGCGCATTTTCAATTCGGTTGCTTGCGAGCGGTGCGGTGAAAGGACCATGGAAACGCGCCTGCACCTGTTGGAAGGAAAAACTTACTGCCCGGAGTGCTTCGAGAAGATCTCGAAAGGCTGATTCTCGACCGCAACCGAATGCTGCCTGACAAAAAGGAGTTTTTTTGGAACTGACACCCATTAGCGTCATCCACAGTCCATACAAGGAACGAAAAGATGCGCCCCGCCAGGGAAGGTTGTCGGACAACAAAATGATCCTTGAGATTTTCCTGGATTTTACCCAGGGACTCAAAGACATTACCAGGGCATCGCATATATTTGTACTGTATTGGAGCGACAGGGCCAAGCGGGACATCCTATAGTCAAAGATGTCTTTCAGTGAAGAGCCAGTTGGGGTCTTTACCAGCCCCTCGCCAAACCATCCGAATACCATTGCCTTCCGCATAGCTGACCTGATTCGCCAGGAAGGGAATCTGCTCATTGTGCGCGGCGTGGGTGTGCTGGATGGAATCCCGCTTTTGGATATTAAAGCCTATTTCACTGCCCTGGACAGCATCCCCAACGCCACAAATGCCCACACACCAACCAATGGAGCAACTGTGGAGGAGAAAATGCCAAATGGTTGAAAACAAAACCACCAGCGGCACACATCCTCATCTCGCGGCGGATGCGTTTCAGCGTCAGTCTGCCCGCAAACGGCTCATCATCCTGGGGCTGATGATTATTTCGCTCGTCCTGGCGGTCATCGCCATCAACGCCGGGGCGGCGAATACCAATCCCATGCAGGTATTACGGACACTCCTGGGTATGGAAACCGGCACATCAACTGTCGTCATTTGGAATATCCGTCTGCCACGCGTCATCGCGGGGATTGTGGCGGGGGCTGGGCTGGGAGTTGCCGGGTGTGTCATGCAAACCAGCCTGCGCAACCCACTGGCGTCACCATCCACGCTGGGTATCTCAAACGCCGCAGCTTTTGGTGCCAACCTGGCGATTGTGTTTTTTGGCGCAGGCACCATCCACAGCAACACGCACGATGCGGTGTTTATCGCTAATCCATATAGCGTTACCTTATCCGCTTTTGTCTTTTCACTGGTCGCCATGACACTCATTTTGCTTTTGGCGCGACTGCGTGGCTTTTCGCCCGAATCGGTGGTGCTTTCAGGCGTTGCGTTTGGTTCACTATTCACCGCTGGCTCCACGCTGGTGCAGTATTTCGCCGAGGATGTACAGGTGGCCACCATGGTGTTCTGGACGTTTGGCGATTTGGGGCGCGTGTCGTGGCAGGAGGTCGCCATCCTATCAGCGCTGATCAGCGGTGCATTTGTCTATTTCCTGCTACATCGCTGGGATTACAACGCCCTGGACAGCGGCGAGGATGCCGCCAAAAGCCTGGGCGTGCACGTGGAGCAAATCCGCTTTGGCGGGATGCTGGCTGCTTCGTTGATTACTGCCGTCGCGGTCTCGTTTATGGGAATCATCGGCTTTTTGGGGTTGATTGCGCCGCAAATGATGCGCCGCGTATTGGGGGTTGACCACCGCTTTCTCATCCCTGCTTCGGCAGCGACCGGCGCGGCGTTGCTACTGTTTTCGGATACCCTGGCGCGAACCATGATTTCTCCGGTTGTCCTACCCGTCGGCGCTATCACGTCCTTTTTCGGCGCGCCGTTATTCCTTTTCCTTTTGGCAAAAGGATATGCAAAACGATGATCCTGACAGTGCAAGGTGTTAAATTCCACTATCCCGGCCACCCTGTGCTGGATGATGTCAGTTTTTCAGTGCAGAAGGGCGAATTATTGGCTGTTCTTGGCACCAACGGGACGGGGAAAACGACACTGCTCAAGTGTATCAATCGTATTCTCAAGCCTATGGAGGGCACGGTCTTGATTGGGAAAGAACCCGTTTCTGCGCTCAGCCGAAACGCGCTTGCCCAAAGAATCGGATATGTGGAGCAACAGCGGTCAGGTTCTCGCGCGATGGTGTTCAATGCGGTGCTGTTGGGGCGCAAGCCTTACATCCAGTGGGACATCACCCAAAACGACATGGCTATTGCCAGCCAGGCGCTGGAAACGCTGGGGCTTTCGGGCTACGCGCTGCGCTTTTTGGATGAATTGAGTGGAGGCGAACTGCAAAAGGTCGTCATTGCCCGGGCGTTAGCCCAGGAGCCGGAGCTTCTGCTGATGGATGAGCCGACCAGCAGCCTTGACCTGAAGAATCAACTGGATGTGTTGAAGCTCATCCGGCAAATCACCCGAGAACGGGGTATCGCTGCAGTGGTGGCGATGCACGATTTGAACCTGGCCCTACGTTTTGCTGACCGATTCCTTTTGATCAAGAACAAAAGGATTTTCGCAGCAGGCGGGCCCGAAGTGATGACGCCAGAGAACATAGAATCTGTATATTCGGTGCCGGTTTTGATTGCATCGCATGGCGGTAACCAGGTTGTCATTCCGTTGTAACGCAAAATAGCTTCAATTCAACAAACCAGGAGAATTCCTTTGAAACAACGGTACCTCACCATCCTACTGCTCATCGCCCTGGCCTTGCCTATTCTGAGCGGATGCAGCGCTTCGGCGCTAACCAGCGAAGAACAGGTTACTGTAACCGACCTTTTGGGGCGGCAAGTCTCTCTCCCTGCAACGGTCGAGCGGGTGGTCGCCATTGGTCCCGGCGCACTACGGCTCTATGTTTATGCCGGCAACTTGGAGTACGTCGTCGGCGTGGAGCAGATGGAAACCGGCGGTGTCAGCGGCAGGCCCTATATGCTCGCCAACCCGTCATTGGCAAAACTTCCCGTCATCGGGCAGGGTGGGCCAAACAACGCCCCCGACCCGGAGAAACTTCTCACAGTAACACCGGATGTTATTTTTAGCACATACGCTACGGACGCCGCGGCGGCGGATGAGTTACAGGTGAAAACGGGCATTCCGGTGGTGGTGTTGAGTTATGGCGGCTTTGGGATTACCTCCATCTTCGGTCAAACAATACTGGATTCGCTGATGCTGGTTGGACAAGTTACCGGCGATACTGTCAAGGCGCAGGCAGCGACTGATTTCATCAAGCAAGCCCAACAGGATTTGGACAATCGAACGAAAGACATTCCTGACGCTGACAAACCCACGGTGTATGTGGGCGGACTGGGTTCCAAAGGAACGCACGGTATCGAAAGCACACAGGCACAATATGCGCTGCTCGATGTCATCCACGCCAAAAACGTCGTTGACGAAACCGGGAAAAGCGGTTCGGTGATGATTGACAAAGAAAAACTGATTGAATGGGACCCTGATTTCATTTTTATTGACCAGGGTGGTTATGCTTCGGTTGTGGAGGATTACCAGAAGAGCAGCGCTTTCTACGAATTGCTTTCTGCGGTAAAAAATGACATGGTGTATTCTCAACTGCCCTACAATAACTATTCCACCAACATTGATACTGCTATCGCAGATGCGTATTACCTGGGTAAGATTCTCTACCCCGAGGCCTTTGCGGATATTGATCCCGCGAAAAAAGCCGATGAAATTTACCAGGTGATGTTGGGTCAGCCGCTATATGACCAAATGGCTGGTGCATTCGGCGAATTTGGGAAATTGAAATTGAGTGATAATTGACAGTGATATGCAGCACATCCTGTCACTTCGTTACACCGATAAATGCGGTGGTCTTCATGGATAACTTTTTAGAAGAAGCTGTGTTGCAGCAGCGAAAGCGACTGCACGAGATGGCCCGCATCGAAGTCCCAGCTTGGTCGGCAGAGGACCCTCGGCTTGTGGATGCGCTCCATGCCTCGGTGCTGGCCGACGCGCGGCCAGCCGGCTACTCCTACGTTTTATCCCAGGCGCACTAGCACGTGACCATCCCCTTCGGCCTGGCAGACGTGCTGCACGCCAAAACCCGCGCCTGTTACTGGGTGGAAACCGGGGTTCTATATAATTTATCAGCAAAAGACCAGATGAAACATAAAACGAAAAGTGTGGCAAACCTGTCAAAATTAGAATGATTTTGCTCTACAAGGGGGCGAAAATTCTACAAACTGGCTTTTAATATGAGCGAAAAGGATGTTGGCTGTTACAGAACTGTAATTGTGTAGCGATCACGAATACTTATTACCAATCACAAGACTTTCCCAATTAAATAATTTACATTTTCTGGATAATCTCCAATGAAGCTATGGTGCCATCACCAACGGCTGTGGTAATCTGTCGATATTTTTTGACTCGCACATCCCCTACGGCATACACACCCTCCAGGTTGGTTTCCATATTCTCATTCGTCACGATATAACTTTGTTCTGATAATTGCAAAGAGGTGTTTTTAAATAAGCTGGTATTAGGCACCATGCCAACAAATATAAAAACGCCGTCGCGTTCTAATGTAATCAGTTCCTTCGTCTTGAGATTCTCTGCCACTGTGAGCATCTTGTCGTCTTTTTTATCGAATCTGCGAGGTTCATGAGACCATAAAATGTTAACCTTCGGATTTGTTTTGATCTTGTCCGCGGTGATTTTTTCCGCTTGTAGAGTGTCAAATTGATGAATGACAGTGATGGATTTTGCATACTGCAAAAGCAGCAAAGATTCTTCCATGGCGCTGTTTCCACCGCCAACCACGATAATATCTTTATCTTTATAGAACTCCCCATCACAGGTCGCACAATATGATATTCCCCCGCCTATATAATCTTGTTCGCCTGGAATATTCAAAAGCCGAGGAGATGAGCCGGTAGCAATGACCATGGACTTTGTCGAGTAGGTATCATCATCTATCTTCACCCATTTTTCTTGTCCAGTGAGATGAATCGCGGTAATCTCTGCCGCCAACTCGAACCTGGTACCAAACCTTTCCGCTTGTTTGTACATTTTTCTCGCCAACTCGTAACCGGAAACGGGTTCAACAAAGCCAGGATAATTGGCGACTTGATGAGTGATCTTCACCTGACCACCTGCCGACGATTGATCTATCACTAAAGTGGAAAGAGAGGCTCGCGCGGCATATATAGCCGCTGCCAGTCCTGCCGGTCCGGCTCCTATGATGATTAAATCAAATTGATCCGTAATTTGCCTCATCGTCGTTATATCCTTAATTGAATTGGTTTGGGGCAAATCTCAAAGATGCTAGAAACTGCCTTGGCTGCCTGCCAAATTTAAAACGTAGACACGGGTCAGACATCTTTAAAAGGTTTTTTAGCAGAAATAAACGCCCGAACCCGTTTCATATGCGCAGACCCGTGTCATGTTTATTTGCAAACCAAAGCCCATAATGAGCGAAAGAGAAGCTATGCAAATATTTCACCGATAATATCTTTTATCTGTTTAGCAGACTGAATACTGGTCGTTGCTTTTACTACTTTACCATTGCGGTAATAAATTGTGAATGGGAGCCCGTTAAAGGTGCGGCATTCCGGCAACCTCCTGATAACTTCAGCGTCAGGAATATCAAAATCCATATCCCGAAATTGAATATCAGGATACTTCTCCTGAAAAACTTCAAAAATATCATAGACTGGAATGCACATCGGTCCCATTCTTCCACAGGATACAACAACCTTTTCGTTGTTTTCAATGAGTTCCCTAAGCTCTGCTTTACTATTAACATGTTCCAGATTGGTTTGAAGCACTTTATTTATCTCCTTTTATATTTTTTTAGTATTACGTCTACCATTTTCCGGCGCGTGCTGGTTTACAGCGCGACGATTACATATCTAGGCGGCGGTGTGTTTTACAGATCCGCGTTATTTTTTATTACCGATACAAGCATTTTTCATTTGCTGATTATTATGGTGGTTTTGGGATATAAATTCCACCGAGAAAAAGCGGATGAATGTATGTGATCATTGAGTAAGCAATTATATTAGTAAACCATGTAAAAGGACAGTTCTGACGGGGAACCGTAAGGTTATCCTTGAATTATTACGAAATACGAATGCTATAAGTTATTAGATGCAACAATTAACTAATAGATACATGCGACCAGGTAAATTTTTGCCGACACACACGAAGGCTTATCCATGTCGGATTGATACAAACGGTAAGCACTCAATCAAGCTGCCGGTCGTCTCAACGATCTTTCGATCAGAAACAATTCTTGGATACGATACACATGACGAATGAAGCGTCTTCTACTTAACATGTGTGGCATGTAGCCAGCTTCTTTGAGTAAAAAAAAAGGACGCTTAAAATCGCGGGGAAATTGCAGCTCAGCCATAGTAGTAGTCATCATCTCGGCACCCGTTATCTGGCGTTGTGGGTCTTTGTTATGGTTTAGTACTTTTCGTAAATATAATAAAATAATGGTTGACTAATTGACATATTGTACTATAATTATAGTACAGTGAATGAAAGGAAGTTTAGCATGCCAGCTAATAGACAAAATCGATCTCGCGCTCGGGCTGCCAGACGCCAAAGTCAATGGCGGGAGAGTTTGATGTCAGCCATGCAACCCTCAATAGAAAATCCAATTTCCTCAGAGATTAACGTTGGGCGTTGTTTACAAGAATTGCGAATGATGCAGGGATTATCGATCCGTTCTCTGGCTGAGATAAGCGGTTTGAACTTCAATACACTCAGCCTGATTGAGAATGAAAAAACATCCCCTAATGTCAGCACTCTTCAGCAATTAGCCACAGCTTTGCAGGTTCCTATAACCGCTTTTTTTGCATCTTCTCCAATTCATAAAGATGTTGCCTTTCAGAAAGATGGGCAGCGAGCCCGAACCATGATTCCTGATGGAGAACTTGAAGATTTGGGGGGTGGATTGGCTTTAGGAGAAGCCACACCACTTTTGATGACATCTAAACCTAAATCAAATAGCGGACCCGATGCGTTAGTTCATACGGGTCAGGAGTTTGTATATTGTCTGTCAGGCATGATCGTGTATTGGGTCGGACATAATGAATATATTCTTGAACCAGGTGACAGCATCATATTTCAAGCCCACATTCCCCATCGTTGGGAAAACAGAGGTGATATCCTAACCCGCTCAATTCTTATCATCTGCCCATCCGATAATAGTGACCGTTCTGTGGAGCAGCATTTAAAGAATGACACATTCGAAGGAATAGCTGGATGATTACACATCAACTACTTCTGGAACTGGGCTGCTTATAAAGACCTGTACGAGGTGAGCAAGAGGAGGAGGTGATCATCAATGACAATGATTGTAAAACCGGAATTGTGTACTGGATGCGGGGCGTGTGTGAATGCTTGTCCAATTGGAGCGATCCTCTTGAAGGAGAACATAGCGTTTATAGATCAAGAAAAATGCTCTTCCTGCGAAATTTGCGTTGAGGCCTGTCCAACAGGTGCTTTGCAATTATCAAGAATAGTTTCTCCAGTAAATATGGAGAAGCCTCGCGCAATTGAAGTTTTACCTCCCCAGGCTGTCATGGAATCTTCTCCTAAACAGACCAACTGGAGCAGGACAATGCTTTCATTTATTAGTCAACATCTTTTACCCCGTCTTGTGGATGTTCTAGCAGTATTCCTGGAACACCGGTTAGCTCAACCGGTACAAGAATGCACCTCGATCACTATGAACCCTGTCAGAAATCATCCATACCATAGACGTAGACAGCGTCGTGGACGCAACTCGAAAATCTAAAATGAAAGGAGATGAATGATATGCCTAGAGGAGATCGAACGGGACCCATGGGTGCCGGCCCAATGACCGGCAGACGAGCCGGTTATTGTGCAGGGTATGGAATGCCGGGATTCAATAACCCAATAGTACCGTGGCAAGGCTCAGGTTTTGGCTTTAGAGGCGGAGGTCGTGGTTACCGCAACATGTTTTATGCTACTGGATTGCCCGGTTGGCAGCGTTTCGGTTATATACCCCCGACTCAGCAAGGGGAGGCCGAATCGCTCAAGGCGCAGGCTAACTGGCTGAAAGATCAGCTCGACGCGATCAATAAACGTCTCGAAGAACTTGAGCAGAAGTAGTCATGCTGCAAGAAAGGCGCGGCGCGTTGGCATCGCCAAGTACTTACCAAACGCACCGCGCCTGATCCCTTAGCAAACAAAAAGCATTTGAT
>JBAQFX010000383.1:0-21635 GCA_049287485.1 Anaerolineales bacterium | reverse complement strand
TCCTCGATATGACCACGTAAACTTTCGAATGCTTCCTGGTGCCGGGCCAGGTTGATTTTTGCTTGTGTGTATTGCTGCTCAGCGATCCTCAAAGCCTGCCTTGACTCGGCATCCGTTAATAAAAGCCCGTTATGCTCTCTTTCTAACCCGCTCAGTTTTTCTTCGAGCGGATTAACCGTTCGGGACAACTCGTCAATCTTGCCAGCAATCAGGTTTTCTTCCTTTGAACCCTCAACCATAGTTTCATTAATGGTTTGGATCTCAATCTCAAGTTGAGAAGCACGATTGGATAGTTCATCCAGGTTCGTAACCAATTGCTGATATTGCTCAAGCTTTTCATGCTGGCGTTTTTTTGCATCCAGTAAAGCCCGTTCAATCACAGCCAGGTTCGTATTCCAATATGTGTTTTCAGCTTGCAACTCCTCTAATGGTAGTGCAAGTATTTCATTGTTCTTCGCATCCAGTTCTGATTGCAAAGATTGGGAATCTAGTTTTAATTTTTCACTCTCATTTTTGAAAGTAGATAACTCGATCAATTCGTGGTCAATATCTGCTTGAGACCTCAACTTCTGTTCTTCCTGCCACTCCAGATTCCGTTGGATTTTTTCAACCTGGATTTCATGCTGGCGCAGCTGATGATTGGCTGATTTCTCAAGTTCCTCTGCATGCTTATATTCCTGTTTAATCCGTTTTTCTTCACCCCTTAAATGATTAAGTGTTTGTATAAGAATAGAATCTTTCTCTATATACTCATTCAATAATGTTTGAGATTGCTCTAAGGTGGATTTTGTTTCCCGCTGATGGCGAGGTCTGGCTAATAAACCTTTCCTAGAGGCACCTCTAACAATGGGTCCGCTCGAATGATACAATTCACCTTTTAATGTAACAACTTTTACTCCTGGCAGCTTGCGCAGCTCCCGCGTAGAAATGATTGCTCTTGCTGTTTTCCGATCTTTGACCACGATCACTTGACTTAATAACAGGTCAATAATCGGTTTTATTTTCGCCTCAGCTTTGATCAAATTGGCTGCTATCCCCATAATATTTCCCGGATCAACCGGCGCTTTTTCCAAATCCAGGGATAAAGGATTTACAGGTAAAATTGCATCGAGTGGTAACATTGAACCCCTGATGGAATCACTTCCAATCAAGTCCAACGCTTTTTCTGTTTGGTTAATCGATTCGATGACCAGAGAATCGATATATTCACCCAAAATAACTGCAATTGCTGACTCATATTCCTCAGGGATGACGAGATGATTCCCTAAGGAACCCATTGCACCGTCCAACCGATGTTCTTTTACTGCTTGGAGAAGGATGCGCGCTCCTTCCTCGTATCCCGTCAGGTTGTTCTCAGCCTCCTCGAGCACCGTGAGCTCTGCTTGAACCTGTGCACTTAATGATTTTTGAGCTGATATTTTTTCGGATAAATCCTTTCTTTCGAGCTCAAGAGAAGTCAGTTTTTCTTGTACCTTATTTAATTCCTGTTGGATCACTCGGGTATGATTTGATTTTTCTTCCTTAGCATGTTGACTGGAATGTAGCCTCTTTTGTGCTGAGGTTAATTCAGCCTGCGATAATTCCTTCTCTTTTTCAATCTTTTCAAGCGCTGTCCGTAAACGATCAATATGAGCTTCTTTTTCGAGCTGGCGCGCCTGGATCTGTGCTGATTTCGCAACTTTCTCCCTGATCTCTCCTTGAAGAGACAGGATCTGTTCCTCAAGCACCATCCGTTCACGTTGCCTGGTATTTAGTGCCTCAATCGACTGGGCTGCCGATTGTTTCGCTTCGCTCATCTCCTGCTCGAGCTGCTCCAGCTCTTGATTCGATGCCTCCAACTGGTCTTTTTGGATACCAGTCTCTTCATTCACCTTATTTCGCTCAGTAAAGTATTGCTCCAATTGCTGCGTCAACAGCCTTGAGCGCTCATTATTAACTGCCTGTTCTCGGCTTAATACTTCGCGTCTCTGGTGTAACGAGGTTAGTTCTTGGTGATATCTGCTGAGTTCTTCTCTGATTTGATTGATTTGTGAACGATAATTACTTAATTTTTCGTCCAAATGAATTTGGTTCGATTGGACTTCGCTATATATTTCTTCATTTTGCTTGGCTGTAATTTGTGCTGTCACCAATTCAGATTGAGCTAAATGCCAGTGATATCCGTACCATTCGCGCAATATCACCTTTAGATCTGCTTTCATTTGGTTATATTCTTGAGCTCGCTTGGCTTGCCTCTCCAGGCTGCGTAAGCGCGGCTGTAGTTCCGCTAATATATCTTGAACTCTTTCTAAATTCCTACGGGTTGTTTCAAGGCGTTTAATCGCTTCTTCTTTTCGAGTACGGTGTAACCCAATTCCAGCTGCTTCTTCAAATAGACGGCGTCTTTCCTCGGCTTTTAATGCTAAAGCGGCATCCACGAGCCCTTGCCCAATGATGGTGTAGGTTCTCTCTGCCAGTCCAGATTTTGCTAATACTTCAGAGACGTCCTTCAGACGGACACGTTGACCATTGAGTAGATATTCATTTTCACCATCTCGATAAGCCCTTCGGGTGATGCCGACCTCGGTAAAATCGATTGGTAACCAACCATCTGTATTGTCGAAAACGACTGTCGCGGACGCCATACCCGCCCTGGGTCGATTCTCTGAACCGGAGAAGATCATATCTTCGGTTTTTTTTGCCCTTAACAATCCGAAGGACTGTTCTCCCAATACCCATCTGAGTGCGTCTGCGATATTTGATTTCCCCGAGCCATTCGGACCAACAATAGCAGTAATTCCATCTGAGAAGATAAACTCATTCCTTGATGCAAAGGTTTTGTAACCGTGTAGTTCAAAGGATTTCAATCTGGCAGGCATGATTTATCTTAATCCCAATTTTTCCAGCGCAGATTTCGCCGCGGCCTTTGCTGCAGCTTGTTTGCTGTGTCCTCTACCTTTTCCATAAGCAGTCCCATCGATTAATACTTCAACATCGAAGTATTTGTCATGGTCTGGTCCGCTATCACCTATCGTTTGATAAATTGGAGTCCCATACCCTTTCGATTGTGACCACTCCTGCAGTATACTTTTGGGATGATGCTCTATCTGGTTTGCCATGATTTTTTTGACGGCTATTTCAAGGATTGGATCCATAAACTTCCACACCCGTGAGATATCTTGATCCAAATAAAGCGCACCAATTAACGCCTCAAAAGTCGATCCCAATAATGGTATCCGATCTCGACCACCATTTTCAGCTTCTCCATGTCCTAAACGCATGGCAGCACCCAGGTTTAATTCACTGGCGAATTGTGCCAGTTGTTCATTACCCACTAATGCAGCTCTCAGTCTGGTTAGCTGTCCTTCAGCCATTTCTGGAAAGCGATGATATAACCATGCGCCCACCAGGAAGTCTAGTACTGCATCACCGAGGAATTCAAGTCGCTCATTATCCTCGACAGCATCTTTATGCTCATTATAATATGACCGGTGGGTAAGGGCGCGTGTCAATAGGCCTAAATTATTAAAAATTAATCCAGTACGTCTTGAAAAATCCTGAGGGGATTCCTCTGGTTTATTATTCCCCGAGAGAATATCCATAATTCATCTCCAAAGAACTCAGGGAACGTCAAACGCTCTGCGATTGCCGGGTGTCTGGCGGTCCATTAGTTCTAGTCTTTGCATAGTTTAGTTAATAACCAGCATATTATAAGCGAAAATTAAATATAATCGATAGTCGGTAATATTCGACCTTCTTTACTCAGCTTTGACAGCGCTTCTATTCCCCACGATTAGGGATGTATTCTCCCTCGATCCACTCCTCTCCATCCTGGCTCACTTCTTTTTTCCAGATTGGAACGATCTCTTTTAATCGGTCAATCCCGTAATGCGCAGCTTCAAATATTCCCATATCTCTATGTGCTGCTGAAATGGCAACAACGACAGAGATCATCCCAGGCATCAGCGTACCACTTCTTTGCACCAATGCGATTCCTTCAACTTCACGCCAACGGTTTCGAATTTCTTTACCAATCTGATGCATTTTCGCTACAGCCATTGTCCGATATGCCTCATACTCTAGGTACTCGGTATGATACGGTTTACCTCGGCTCGTTTCACCCCGTACCGTGCCGGTGAAAATACAGCTAGCTCCTGTGGTTGGTAAGGTAATATCTGCCACCAGTGCATTGATATTAATTTCATCCTCAACAATCGCCACGATGGTGGGTTTCCCTTGTTTAACAACCTGACCACCACTAACGGGAGGAAATATGGCGATCTCTGCATCGTTTGGCACCATGTCATCATCAAAAGCAAATTCATGGTTCAATGCCACAATCATCGTATCTACATATTGATTGAGTGTTGGGAACATTTCCAAAACAAGCTTTTTAATATCCGAGATGTGTGAACCGTGCGGAAATCCAATCGTTATTTCATTCTTCCCCGTCTTTTCTCGTAATGTGGCGAAGAACAATACTCTGGCTTGATCACTCATTCAATACATCTCCACTCGTACCACCTGTCTTTCTTACCAGGCGTATATTCTGGATTCTCATCGTTTTTTCAACTGCTTTTGCCATGTCATATACAGTCAGTCCCGCAACGGCAACTGCTGTGAGTGCTTCCATTTCAACACCAGTTTTAGCAATTGTTTTGACACTGGCACTGATTTGGACGCCAGGTAATTTCGCATCCAGGCTGAGCTCTACCTTAATTTCCAATAATGGCAAAGGATGGCACATGGGGATAAGTTCAAAGGTCCGTTTAGCAGCCATGATCCCTGCCACTTGAGCGACCGCCAGCACATCCCCTTTTTTTAATACCCCATCACGGATTAATTCGAGCGTCTGGGTTTGCATGACCACTTCACCCTGTGCGATTGCAACCCGTTCAGTATCAGTTTTATCACTGACATCGACCATTCTGGCTTTGCCTGCTTCATCTACGTGGGATAATTTATTGGTCATCGACATATACATTTATCCGTTCATCAAAATAGCTAAGGTTTCTTCGTAAGGGGGATATGCTACTCCACGATCAGTGATGATGGCAGTAATATATCTCGCAGGAGTAACATCAAATGCCGGGTTTGCCACCCTGGTGTCATCTGGGGTAATTTGTCTATCAGCAATGTGGGTGATCTCCCTTGCCGGTCTTTCCTCGATCGGGATATCCTTTCCCGTACTCATAGATAAGTCAATCGTGCTTGTTGGTCCAACTGAATAAAAAGGTACACCATGTGCTGCAGCTACTAATGCCAGGTTATATGTACCAATCTTATTGGCCACATCACCATTCGCCGCGATCCGGTCACACCCAACCAGGCAGGCGTCAATCTTGTTTTTCCTCATCATAAATCCAGATGCTCCATCAACAATGACTGTGTGCGAGATACCAAGTTTCTTTAACTCCCATGAAGTTAATCGCGCCCCTTGTAAGCGAGGCCGGGTTTCATCCACATAAACATGGATACATTTTCCACTTTCATACGCCACACGGATGACCCCCAGTGCCGTCCCAATGCCAGCTGTTGCCAGGGCTCCCGTATTACAATGATGAATAAGATTGGCATGATCTGGGATGAATTGTTGACCATATTTTGCCATCTGCAGATCCATCTGGACGTCCTCATCCGAGATTTTCATCGCCTCCGCGATAATTGTTTGCCTGAGGTGATCAATTTCCGATTCATCTGCACGATCAATGATGGTTTGTATTCGCTGGATCGCCCAAAACAGATTGACTGCTGTTGGACGGGATATTCTCAGTTCCTGTATTCCAGCATTGAGTTCCTGGATTAATTCTCTGGTCTGGACAGCCCGGCTATGATAAGCTATCAACGCTAAACCAAAACCTGCAGCAACACCAATAGCTGGTGCTCCCCGAATAACCATGTCACGTATTGCAGAAGCTACTTCACTGCATTGCCCATAATTGCGATACACCTCTTCTTCAGGCAATAATCGCTGGTCCAACATGGTCACTACACCCTCATTCCAGCGAACTGAAAAATAATCGCTCATACTGACCGCCACCTCCCAACCAATAGGCAATTATAAACCCCGTTTACCCCCATGTTATAATACTCGACCGATGAATAATATCCTTTCGAAATGGAAGTCGGGTCTTGCTCGCACCAGTAAGGCTACTTTTGGTCAATTTGCCACAATCTTCGGCGCTACCGAGATCACCGATGATACCTGGGAAAAACTCGAAGCAATCCTCATCCATGCAGATGTGGGAGTCGAAACCACGATCAATATCTTGGATAAATTGGAAGATCGGGCTGATCGGGAAGGTATTATTAAAGAAAGCGACCTGATGGCATACCTGCGCGAGGAGCTACGCTCACATCTTGATTCGCCCCCACCGATTCAGTTCTCCGAGAAACCATCTATTATTTTAATTGTTGGGGTAAATGGCTCAGGAAAAACGACCACCATCGCGAAATTGGGAAAAAGGTTTTCAAGTCAGGGTAAGCAGGTAATCCTTGGCGCTGCCGATACCTTTCGTGCCGCCGGGGTTGATCAGTTGGAGATTTGGGCAGATCGGATTGATCTACCGATTATCAGTGGGCAACTTGGTGGTGATGCCGGTGCGGTCGCCTTTGATACGATTCAGGCTGCCATTGCTCGAAAATCGGATATTGCCATTATTGATACTGCCGGCCGACTACATACTCGCTATAATCTGATGGAAGAACTCAAAAAAGTAGTTCGCGTTGTGGGTAAGGCTCTCCCGGGAGCCCCTCACGCGGTGTGGCTGGTTATGGATGCTACCACGGGTCAAAATGCATTGCAACAGGCGCGTGCCTTCAAGGAAACCGTAAATACCACCGGGATTATCCTGGCAAAATTAGATTCCTCAGCTCGAGGAGGAATGGCTCTGGCTATCCAGAAGGAATTGGGACTTCCAATCCTGTTTGCGGGGCTGGGGGAACAACCAGATGACTTACAGCCATTCGATGCTGATTTATTCATCAGTGGCCTGATTCAGGAATAAGCGAAGAACGGGGAGATAGTTAACATGCAAGATTTAGTTGACCGATTGACTACCATCCAATCGAGGGTTCAGACCTTATTGGTGCGTCTTTGACTTCGCCGCCAAAGAAAAAGAACTATCCGATCTCCAAACTCAATCTGAAAAAAATGAATTCTGGCAGGACCCTGACGCTGCTCAGAGGGTCATGAAAAGGATAGCTGCCTTACGCGAGGTTGTCAATGATTGGAATAATCTTACCCAACGCCTCAGTTACTTGGTAGAGTTAACCCAATTAGATGACGAATCTCTACGGTCTGAAATAACCGCCAATATAGTATCCATTGAAAAAGACCTTGAACGCAGGGAATTCAATGTCTTATTGTCTGGCAAATATGATCGTAATAATGCGTTGCTTGCCATCCATTCAGGTGCTGGCGGCGTTGATGCCCAAGATTGGACTGAGATGTTGGAGCGGATGTACCTGCGTTGGGCTGAATATCGGGGCTTTACTACCGAAATCCTCGATCTAAGCGAAGGTGAGGAAGCTGGAATTAAAAGTGTGACCATCGCCATTGAAGGTAGATATGCTTATGGTTATCTGAGAACCGAAAAAGGCGTTCATCGTCTTGTCAGGCTTTCACCATTCGATGCAGCCCATCGTCGCCATACATCCTTTGCTCTTGTGGAAGTATTGCCGGAAGTCGCTGATGATACCGATATTGAGCTTAATAGCGATGATTTACGCATCGATTATTATAAATCGTCGGGCGCCGGGGGCCAGAATGTTCAGAAAAATGCCACTGCGGTTCGCATCACTCACCTCCCTACTGGCATTGTAGTCACGTGCCAGAATGAACGTTCCCAGACTCAGAATCGTGAAAATGCTTTACGCGTCCTTCGTTCACGATTATTAGATATAAAAGAAGAGCAACATGTCGCAACTTTAGCCGAATTACGTGGTGAATACACCAAGGCTGAATGGGGCAGTCAGATTCGTTCGTATGTTCTCCACCCATACCAGATGGTTAAAGACCATCGTACGGATTACGAGGTTGGAAATGCTCAGGGGGTGTTAAATGGTGACCTCGATGGATTTATAGAAGCATTTCTCCGCTCTAATTTAACCAATGGAAAGTAATACCCCCAAAAAGGATAATATTTCACTATCTTCTAAACACATTTCTACATGTGTTAATCGCAGATTTCTACCCATCATTTTTTTATTTTTGTTGTTCTGCCTCTCGGGGTGTGTTACTCTTGCTGATCCTGAAGCCTCACAGGGTTATGCATCTGATACCGTCGGTTCGGTGGATTCCCATAGCGATATTAGCCAGACTTTTATCTCACGCCGCCCAAATCTAAATGGCATTACCATATGGCTGACACCCTCTTCTGATAAAAATGTTGAAACTTATTCCTCCAATCCGAATCATATAAATATAAATCTATACACGAGTTCTGATAAATCTTCCCTGGTTTTTAGCACAACCATAATCGCCCCGAGCACAGGGATGACTGGTCCCCTGACGATAAATATACCAAGCCAGAATAACCCGGCCGGGCAGACCTATTATTTATTACTCACAAAAGAACAGGGTTCAATACAGATCAATGGGCGTAATGAGGATGCCTATCCAGACGGACAGGCTTATATTAATACCAAACCTGTTAATGCTGATATTGCTTTCAGATTAAATTATGATTACGATTATGCTGCGTTTACCCATGATTTTATATCTTTTTTTACGAATATCTGGATTTTTATTCCTTTGCTGGTGGTACTATGGCTACCTGGTTGGTTGATTCTGGACGTTACCGGTTTTCGCACCTCTTTTGATTTCGGTGAACAAACAGCATTATCCATTGGTTTAAGTCTGGCCATCATACCTTTAATGATGTTATGGACCTCAGTTCTCAAAATCAAATGGACTGGTACTGCCGTATTGTTTGTGGCTGGCTTTTTAATTGCCATTTGGCTCGCTCGGTTGGTATTTGCATCAATTACTTCCATCAAAAATCGCTCAAAACCGGGTGGTAGGCATTTCTTAGGCGGAATTTCCCCCTTTCACCAATTTTCGCTATTGATTACCAACAAATCATTTCTGCTGATCCTGATATTCTGTGGTTCGCTTGCGGTGCGATTAATCATGGTGCGTGATTTGGCTACCCCAGCCTGGGTAGATTCGGTCCATCACGCCTTGATTACCCGCCTGATCATGAAGTCCGGTGCCTATCCATCTACATACCTGCCTTATTTGGATATTTCTCCATCTTCTTATCACCCCGGGTTCCACAGTATAGCCGCGGCATTTACCTGGTTGAGTAAGCTAGATATCGCCCAATCCTTATTAGTATTAGGCCAGGTCCTCAATGCTTTGAGTGTTTTTTCAATCTACCTCTTCACCACCATCCTGACCCGCAACTCTTCCGCAGGTTTATTTGCAGCCCTCATTACGGGATTTATTACCCCTATGCCGGCTTATTACACGAGTTGGGGAAGATATACTGAACTCACCGGTTTACTGGTTTTACCCGTGGTTCTCGCCCTATTTCAAGCCTGGCTGGATGCCAGGAAAAATGCTCGCATGGTTTTGATCATTCTTTTAGGAGCAATTACTGCGGGAGGTCTGTTCATGATTCACTACCGAGTGATTGCTTTCTTGGTTGCACTACTTTTTTCCTTTTCGCTCCTTCTCATTTTATCCAGGATGTCAGGGACGAAAAGAAAAACCAGTCACTTGCTATTATTAATTGGCATCACAGCCCTGCTTGGGATATTTTTAGTTTTCCCATGGTTCATACAAACACTTAAAACTACTGTCTTACCAATTGCAAAAACACCACTAGCGACCTCTGTTGCTTTTTTCCAGGATTTCAGCTGGCCTTATCTGACCTCGGCCTTCGGCAAGCAATCCCTGGCATTAGGCGGCTTAGGTCTATTGTGGGGTTTAATCAGGCGACAACGATTTGCTTTCATGCTTCTTTTTTGGGTGTTGATTCTCTTCTTCTTGGCGAATATGGCTGCTCTCAAATTGCCCGGTGGTGGTTTGATCAGCAACGCTTCCGTGGAAATTATGCTTTTTATTCCCATTTCCATCCTGGGAGGTTATTTTTTCGATCAAATTCTGGCACATTGGAAGGATTTATTACCCAATAAATTAATCATTCCAGCTATGGGAATAATCTTCATTTTTCTTGGATTTATTTCTTATATGGGTGCCAGGCAGTTGATCCCGATCATCAATCCAGTCACCATTCTTTCGCGTAGCGCAGATTTACCTGCCATCCAATGGATTAATGACCACCTTCCCTTAGATAATACCATCGTGATCAACCCATTCGCCTGGGGATATGGTTTATACGCCGGTAGTGATGGTGGTTATTGGATCTCACCACTCTCCGGCAGGCAGACTCTCCCGCCCCCAGTTTTATATGGCTTGGGTAAGGAAGCAGGTGAAATTAATCAGCTTAGCCAGGATATTATCTCCCTCAGCTCCGACCCAGCTTCATTTAGGGAATTATTAATTTCCAGGCAGTTGCAATATATATACACAGGAGAGAAAGGTGGCGTTATATCTCCGGAAAAATTGGTGTCAAGTGGGCTATTTAATATGCTTTACCATCAAGAAGGTGTTTGGATTCTTAGTGTAAATCTTAGTGTAAAACCTTGACAGGCTTACCACACGATTATATAATCACACCCTGCCTGCCCGTATGGGCAGGTGTTATTGTGAATTCACTGTGCAGGCAACACCCTGGTAGGTTTTGCCAATTGATAGAGATAGGAGTAACTGATGACACCTCAACCAAAAAGAAAGCACTCCTCCGGTCGACGTGATCGCCGGCGTGCCCATGATGCCTTGGCAAATCCGAACCTGGTTGTTTGCAGCAACTGTGGGGCAATGCGTTTGCCCCATCGGGTATGTCCAAATTGCGGTCATTTCAAAGGCCGCGAAGTCATTGAAATAAAAGAAGAAAAGAAGTGATCATGAAACGGGCCGTGAATTTCACGGCTCGTGAATTTTTAACCAACCAATGGACGATCGTAAAATTGCCTTTGTATTTCCAGGTCAGGGTTCCCAATCAATAGGTATGGGAAGGTCATTATCCCAGATATATCCTGCTGCAAAAGAAACTTTTGAACAAGCAGACGATATCCTCGGATTTCCCCTTTCAAACATTGCCTGGGAGGGATCGGAAGAATGCCTCAATGATACGATTAATACCCAACCAGCATTGTTCACCCACTCGATTGCAGTTTTACAGGTCATCCAATCCTTGGGTCTTGATCTTGTACCATCCTTCCTCGCCGGTCACTCGATGGGAGAATTAAGTGCCTTGGTTGCGTCAAGAGCCTTGTCTTTCGCAGATGGTTTACGCCTGGTAAAAAGCCGTGGTGAGTTAATGAAAAGGGCTGGTGACTTGTCTCCCGGAGGTATGACTGCTGTATTGGGCTTGGATATCCCTCAGATTGAAAAACTGTGCTTTCAGGCTAGCACAGAGACAGAAATCGTGCAGGTTGCCAATGATAATTGTCCTGGTCAGGTGGTCATCTCAGGTTCCAATGCCGCCCTCGATCGGGTTCAGCTCTTACTCAATCAGGCAGGCGCCAGACGAGTCATTCGCCTGGCAGTCAGCATTGCTGCTCACTCACCATATATGTCGTCCTCCCAAGAAGAATTCAATACGTTTATCGCTTCAACTTTGATCAAAGATCCATATATACCTGTGATCGGAAATGTAACCGCGCAGCCCTTATCGGACGCACATGCAATCAAAATTGACCTGCAAAATCAGTTAACCCACCGTGTCCGTTGGACGGAATCGGTCAACTATATCATTTCAGCCGGTATTACCGAATTCATTGAAATCGGTAATGGTTCGGTGCTATGTGGATTAATTAAGCGCATCAACAGCAATGTAATTGCCTCCCCTCTCGCATCCCCAGAAGATTTTCAACGCCTCGAAAAACGATAACCAGTATTTAAACTTTGTGAGCACGATATCCAAATAACGATTAGGGTATAATAATACGACCCGATGATTCAGCATGATCCAAGGAGTCTGGAATGTTAATGGTAGATTTTTGCTCGATGGAAGGGCGTGTAGCGATCGTTACCGGTGGCGCTCGGGGGATTGGACGCGCTATTGTTGAAAAACTGGCTTCACTCGGCGCAAATGTGGTCATAGCCGACATGTTACTCGATCTGGCGGAAAAATCAGCCGCTGAAATATCGCAAATGACCAATAAACGTATTATTGCCGTTAAAGTAAATGTTTCTGATGGAAAATCCAGCACCGAGATGGTTGACCGGTCACTGGCTGAATTTGGGAAGGTAGATATCTTGGTCAATAACGCAGGCATCACCCGAGATACACTCATCCTTCGCATGGAAGAAGCCGATTGGGATGCAGTGCTTGATGTAAATCTCAAAGGTGCATTTAATTGTTCTAAAGCCGTCATTCGCCCGATGATGAAACAGCGCTATGGTCGCATCGTGAATATTTCTTCAGTATCAGGGCAAGCCGGTCAGGCGGGACAGACGAACTACTCCGCCTCAAAAGCAGGTTTGATTGGCTTCACCAAGGCCCTTGCCAGGGAAGTCGCTTCCAGGCAAATTACCGTGAATGCCGTCGCACCCGGTTACATCCCCACATCGTTAACGAACGACTTGCCTGAAGAACTCAAGAAATCCATCCTTGCTGCTACCCCAATTGGTCGAATGGGTAAGCCTGAAGAGATCGCTGCTGCGGTTGCTTTCCTTGCTTCACAAGAAGCAGCCTACATCACCGGGCAGGTTCTGGCCGTCGACGGCGGAATGGCAATGATGTGACAGCAACATCGCAGACTGGGAGAGACAACATGACAGATGCCTATGAATCACAGGGAAAAACGACTATTGCACCAGATGTCCTGTTAACCATTGCACAACTCTCCACATTGAACGTAAATGGGGTGAGTCGCTTAAGTCATGTCCAGGTCCCGGTTAATCGCTTACTCAAGCGCACCCAAAAACGTGAAGGGGTTATGATTGAGATTGAAGATGATATAGTGAATGTAGATATTTACGTCATCTTAAAGAGTGAAGTTAATGTACGCGATGTTAGCCACAATATCCAGCGTGAAGTATCTCGGGCCATCTCAGAAATGGTGGGCATGTCTGTCGGAAGGGTCGATATACATATCGAAGATGTTGATTATCCAATGGAGGCTGAGATTTAAATAAATGAAACCTCGAACCAGGGCACGCAGTATTGCCCTGCAGGCTCTTTACGAAATCGATCTAACCGGTCATCCACCGGAGCAAGTAATCGCAGAAAGATTATCCGAATCACCCATGGAAGATAACCTGGGTGATTTTGCACGAAATATCGTTTTGGGGATCATTCCAATCGTTCACGAGCTTGATCAAGTCATTGCCAGACACGCTCCAGAATGGCCTCTGGATCAGGTGGCAATCATCGATCGCAACATCATGCGCATTGCCCTTTGGGAAATTGCCGTAAGCAACCAGACACCCTTGAAAGTGGCCATCAATGAGGCCGTGGAATTAGGCAAGTTATATGGCTCAGATAGCACGCCTCGCTTCGTAAACGGTGTGCTCGGAAGCCTCGCCTTGCATTACAATGATATCGTGCAATATTTTAGAAGTTTATTAAGTTAGATGTATCTATGGAAATTCTTGGTATCGGACCTCTTGAACTTTTCTTTATATTATTAATCGCCTTGATCGTTCTTGGTCCGGGAGACATGGTCAAAGCTGGCCGTACACTTGGACGTTTCTTACACCGGGTCATCACCTCCCCCGAATGGCGCACAGTCCAAAAAGCCTCACGTGAGCTTCGCTATTTGCCTAACCGCCTGATGCGCGAAGCCAATCTGGAAGACTTTCAAAAAGACTTATCAGATGTAAACAAAATAGGTGGTCAGCTTGGTAATGATATTAAGAATCTGGATATTCACCTCTCCTCCTGGACCACGCCACCCGACTTGATTCATAACTCATCAGATCCACCTAAAATCAGCGACACACCGCCCAACCCTGCACCCTCCGACGTTCCACCCAATACTGACGGTGAAACGCCCGCTCCCACCCCACCCGACAAGCCGCAAAAATCTGACGGCCAATCTTGACTATGCGCAAGTCACTCGGTTTTCTCTGGAAGATCATCTCCGCACCATTCCGCTTCATCGCCTGGATTATCCGCAGCATTGTCAATACCTTGAACAAGGGCGCTCAAGGGGTTGCCTCCTATTTCAAAGAAGAAGAGCTCGATGATGATCCCCTTGGAGACACCCTGGCCGCCACCATCGAAAATCCACGTGCGCTCTTGCCGCATATCAACGCTCTTCGCCAGCATCTGCTGCGCGCCGTCTTGGCCATCATCCTCACCACCGCCGTATCCTTCTTATTCGTCCGCAACATCCTGGACTACCTCGCCGCCCCCCTGGTGGGTGGCATTCATGAGCTCGTGGCCATCGATGTGACCGAGAACATCGGCACGGTCATGCGGGTCACCCTCCTGAGCGGTTTTACCATCGCCCTGCCCTATGTCATCTTCGAGATATGGCTGTTCGTTGCTCCCGCTCTCAAGGTCAGCTCTCGCGTCAAAGGCTTGTTGGCCATCCCGGTGGCCATCCTGCTCTTTGTGGGTGGCATGGCATTTGCCTTCTTCGTCATGCTTCCCACAGCTCTGCCATTCCTCTTTAATTTCATGGGTTTATCCACCCAGCCTCGCCCCTCCTCCTATTACAATTTCGTAACCCTGATCATGTTCTGGATCGGGGTGACTTTCGAGTTTCCACTGGTGATCTATCTATTGGCTAATCTCGGCATCGTCAAAGCCAAGACCCTGTCAAGCCAATGGAGGATCGCCATCGTCGTCATTGCCATCCTTGCTGCCGCTATCACTCCCACCGTAGACCCGGTCAATATGGGTCTGGTGATGGCACCCATGATCGTCTTATATTTCATCAGTATCGGCCTGGCCTATCTGGCTCAACGCAATCGTTCAACCAAACAAAAGGAGGCATTAAACCAAGCATAAACGATCTAAACTGAGTCATCATCAAATCTTCACCAACCAATTAGAGATTATAGAAGGAGGTATCCATGCATGATCGAGTTGCCATTGTGGGAGTAGGCTGTACAGGCTTTCGATCCATCTCTCCTGGACAGTCATATAAGGAAATGATCTATGAGGCTGCGGTCCGTGCTTATCGCGATGCCGAGGTAGATCCCCGGCGCGATGTGGATAGTTTCGTGACCGTGGCGGAAGATTTTCATGAAGGTACCAGTATTTTTGATGAATACACTCCGGATCAAATCGGGGGAGCGTTGAAATCTGTTCACACCATCACCGGAGATGGATTACATGGTCTGGCCACTGCCTACATGTTGATCCGCACCGGCCAATTTGAGGTCGTCGCTGTTGAAGGACACAGTAAGGCCTCCAATATTAAGCCCCTTTCCGAAATTACTGCCTATGCGCAAGACCCTGTTTTAAATCGACCATTAAAACTCAATAGCCATTTCATCGCCGGGATGGAAATGAACCGCTATTTATTTGAGACAGATTCAACCCGCGAGCAATGCGCTGCCGTGGTCGTTAAGAATCGATTTAATGCCCTGAATAATCCCATCGCTCCATATGGAGCGGACTTGTCACTGGATGACGTCCTTTCAGGTCCGGTGTTATCCTGGCCTCTCGGGAAGCATGAAGCTGCTGAACACACCGATGGTGCCATTGTGATGGTCCTGGCCTCAGCAGAAAAAGCAGAATCTCTTACCGACCGGCCCATCTGGATCCTGGGCGCTGGCTGGAACAACGACTCGCCCTCCCTCGAGAACCGTGACTGGGCCCATGCCATCTATGCCGAAGAAGCTGCTCGCATGGCCTATCGCCAGGCCGGCATCAATAACCCACTGGAAGCCATCGATATTGCCGAAGTCGACGATACCTATGCTTACAAAGAGTTGCAGGCCTTAGAAGCACTCGGTTTCTGCCGTGAAGGCGAAGCAGGCACACTCACCCTGGAAGGTTTCACCGGCCCCGATAGCGGCTTGCCGGTTAACGTCTCCGGCGGGAGTCTCGGTATGGGAAACCTGCTGGACGCTAACGGCCTGGCTCGTGCCCTCGAAATCGTGCTCCAGCTCCGGGGAGAAGCCGGTTCTCGCCAGGTGGAAAATGTTAACCTCGGTCTGGCACAATCCTGGCGTGGCGTGCCGACCACCAGCGGCGCTGTGCTGATTCTCGCCAATTAGAAAGGAGGCCACTATGGGAATGCGAAAAGTAGCTGTTGTTGGTGCTGGAATGACCAAGTTCGTCCGTCGCGCTTTGGAAACACCCAAAGAGCTCACCTGGGAAGCCACACATATGGCCCTCCAATCCTGCGAGATGACCATGGACGATATCGATGGCGTGTGCTTTGGCACCGCCCCCGACACTTTCGATGGCGTCCACATGAATGGCGAGTATGTCAGCGACGGTGCCGGTGCCTGGCGTAAGCCCTTCATGCGCTCTTATGTCGGTGGTGGCACGGGTGTGTTCGTCCCCATCCAAGGTTGGTACCATGTCGCCTCGGGCTTATTCGATGTGGTGTTGGTGGTGGCAGAGGAAAAGATGTCCTCATATTACCCACACGCTCAAGCGGCTTTCCTCACCATCTTCGATCACACCACCGAGCGCCCACTCAAACCCAATCTGCTCTGGATTTTCGCCATGGAGATGAACCGCTACATGACCACTTACGGTATCTCCAAGGCTGATATCGCTCAGGTATCTGTGTTACATAAACGCAATGCTGCTGACCATCCCTGCGCCTTGCTTGGTGATGCCGATATCACCCTGCAGGATGTACTCAATTCTGAGGTACTGGCCTGGCCGGTCCAGCGCTTCGATGTCAGCCCCGTCTCTGATGGCGCTGTCGCCCTGGTCCTGGCTGCCGAGCATGTCGCCAAGCGCATCACCGATAAACCTGTCTGGATTGAGGGTGTCGGCTGGCACCTGGACACCTCTTACTGGACCAATCGCGATTTGGCCTATCCGCGTTACGTGGAATATGCTGCGCGCATGGCTTATGATATGGCTGGTATCACCGAACCCCGTAAACAGATCAACATCGCCGAGCCTTATGATCCCTTCGATTACAAAGCCCTCCACCACATGGAGGGGTTACAGCTGGCGGATCGTGGAAAAGCCTGCGAGTTGTACAGCGATGGCACCGCCTCCCGAACAGGTAATATGCCCGTTTGTCCTTCGGGAGGTCTCCTGGGCGTTGGTAATCCCATCGCCGCCGCTGGCCTGATGAAGATCGCCGAGTTGTTCTGGCAGCTGCGTGGTGAAGCCGGCCTCAGGCAGGTGCCCGGTCAACCCCGCCGGGGTCTTGCCCAGGCCTGGGGTGACCTGATGCAGGTCGGCACCGTCGTCATCATGGGCAGATAAGGAGCAGATCATGACCGCAAATATCAAGGAATTTCCCGGAATATCCCTCAGCGAACAGGACTTCGCAGATGGAAAGATTTTGTATAACTTCGACCGGCTAAACGGTATTTACGCCTGGGACACGGGTGTAGGCATTGGCACCTATCTAGCCTCCCTCAAAGCCGGCGTGATCTTGGGCAGCCACTGCCCCTCCTGCCGCAAGATCGTCGTACCTCCACGCACCATCTGCGAGTGGTGCTTCCGCCCCATGGACGAGTTCGTCCCCTTGCAAGATACCGGCACGGTCAATACCTTCTCGCTGTGCTATGTCACCTGGGATGTCCAGCGCATCAAGGAGCCCGAGATCCCCGCCGTGATCGAGATCGATGGCGCCTCCCCCCTGCATGGCATCATGCATATGCTGGGAGAGGTTGATCCCAAGGCAGTAAAGGTAGGCATGCGCGTCAAGGCAGTGTGGAAACCAGCCAAAGACCGTGTGGGCTCGATCAACGATATCCTCTATTTCAAACCCCTCGAGGAGGCCTGATATGACACTCCTGCATCAAGATCCAAACGCACCTCTCGCCTGGCAGGGTGATTTTCCAGTGATGAACCGTTACACCTATGGCCTGGCGGGCGAGAAATTCTTCCGCACCCTCAAGGATGAAGCTAAGATCATCGGCACGTACTGCCCAACCTGTGACCGTACCTACGTACCCGCCGCAATCTTCTGCGAGCGCTGCCTGGCTAAGCTGGATGAGTGGGTGGATGTGGGTACCATCGGGGATATCGTCACCTATACATTTCTCCACGTCGGTCTGGATGGCTCTCCGCTCGAAAAACCCGAGATCATTGCCTTCATCCGCCTGGGAGATGGCGGCCTCATTCACCGCCTGGGTGAGATTGAGCCCGATCAAGTGGAGATCGGTTTGCTGGTCGAGGCTGTCTTCCAACCAAAATCGAAGCGCATTGGTTCGATCCTGGATATCAAGTATTTCAAGCCAGCCTGATCATTTACGGCAAGGCTGTTAATCTTTGTATCCTGCGCCGGATCAGGGTTTATCTTTGCTTCTCTCCCTGCGCAGGATACATTTTATTGATATCCTGACAATTTTCACCTCGAGATGATACAATCTACCCAGCCTGCAAATCCTATCCGATCTTCAAACCAACCGATCTCATCAACTTGGATTGATCTATTTATGCGCAGAACAAAATACAGCTTACTTTTCCGATTTTCGTTGGTTTTAATCATCATCTCCTTGCTGGCAGGCTGTAATCTTCCCACCTATCCAGCTCAAAGTTCAACCAATCCGCAAATCACGCCCATATCCGATATCCAGCAAACCATGGTCACCTTCCGGTTGACTATCCCTGAGCCGATCCCTTCGGGTGATTCAATCTATATCACCTTGCTGGATGAAGTGACCGGCCTGTCCTTTAACCCGCATAAATACATCCTGAATGCTGAAGATAGCCTGCACTATTCGGTCAGCCTGCCACTTTACCTGGGCAAGGTGATCAAGTACCGCTATAGCCGTGAAGGCTCCACCATGGTAAACGAGCATCTGTACAACGACCGTCCGGTGCGTTACCGCCTCTACCATGTGGAGGGTCCCGCTAACGTGCAGGATGTACTCAGCTGCTGGACGGATTCTGCCTATCTCGGCCCTAAGGGACGCATCATGGGCCAGGTGCTGGATTTTTCAACTGGCAAGCCCATCCCCAACCTGCTGGTGGCGGCTGGCGGGGAGCAGGCTCTCACCCTGGCCGATGGCACGTTTCTCTTAGAAGGCCTGCCGGTTGGCACCCACAACCTGGTCTTCTACTCCCTGGATGGCTCTTACGACCTGTACCAGCAGGGTGCGGCGGTAGCCGCCGATTCCACCACGCCCGTATCGGTCCAATTGAGCCCTGCAAAGCTGGTAACCGTCATTTTCACCATAAAAGTCCCCGCAGATACACCACCCGATGCACCCATTCGTCTGGCTGGCAATCTCTACCAGCTGGGTAACACCTACGCCGACCTGTTGGGTGGAGTGAGCAGCCTGGCTTCCCGTATGCCCTTGCTGGGTAAGCTCTCCGATGGCAGATACATGGTGACATTAAGCCTCCCCGCCGACGCTTACCTTGAGTATAAATACACCCTCGGGGATGGCCTGTGGAGCTCGGAAGTGAACGACCAGGGTACATTCCGCTTGCGCCAGCTGATCGTGCCGAAGACCAACCTGGAAGAAAATGAAGTCGTCGATGCCTGGTATACCAGCAGCACTTCACCCATCCGCTTCGAGGTCAAAGTCCCACTCGATACTCCCCAAGGTGAAACGATCTCGATCCAGTTCAACCCAGGTTTTGGCTGGCTCGAATCGCTGCCCATGTGGCCTGCCACCAGCACCCAGGGTGAGACGGTGTGGAGGTTCGACCTGACCGGACCGTTCAATGACCAGTCCTCCTTGTATTACCGCTATTGCCGGCAGGAGCAGTGCGGGAGTGCGGATGATTCCGCCACCATGGGGTTGGACCCCACCGGACGCGAGCTCAACCCGCTCCTGAACCCTGGAGTAGTGAGAGATGAGGTCGTGAGCTGGGCCTGGCTCACTGAGCAGGGTACAGAAGCCAACATCTCGGGGGCCCAGGTCACCCCCAGGGTTGAGGATTTCGTCGCCGGGGTCACCTTGCAAGCCAATTACCACCCCTCCTGGGGGCCACTCCTCCAACAGGCTATTCAGGGCGTGCAGAGCCTGGGGGTGAATTGGCTGGTGCTCAGCCCCACCTGGACCTTTACCAACCAAACGCCTCCTATCCTTGAGCCCCAACCTGCCCAGGATATGCTTTGGCCAGACCTGATCAGCGTCATCAACCTTACCCAGCGGGCTGAGCTGAACACTGGCCTCTTTCCCACCGCTCACTTCCCTGTTCAAGTGGACCAGTGGTGGCAGACAGCGGCACTGGATTATCCCTGGTGGATGTCTTTTTATGAAAGGTACACCAATTTTATCCTGCACCACGCCACGATAGCTGCCAAGATCAACGTAAACACGCTCATCCTGGGCGGGGAGTGGCTGAGCCCGGCTTTGCCCTCCGGATTGCTGCCCGATGGCTCACCCAGCCACGTGCCCCAGGATGCCGAGCTACGCTGGCGCGATCTGATCGCCCAGGTGCGTGAGAAATACAACGGTACCATTGCCTGGGCGCTCTCCTTTCCCGATGGAGTAAAAAATCCGCCCCCCTTCCTGGATGCCGTCGACCAAATTTACCTGCTGTGGTCAGCACCGCTTTCAAGCCAGCCGGGTTCCTCACTGGAAGAGCTGCAAGCCCAGGCGGGAGCTATCCTGGACCAGGATGTACTTCCTTTCCAGCAGCAGGTGGGCAAACCTATCATCCTGGCCATTTCCTACCCCTCCATAGACCGTTCTGCCACTGGCTGCATCACCATCCTGGGCGGTGGTTGCCTGGATTACAGCTTGCTCAGCCCGCCTAATCCCGATATAGCCGAGCTTACCCTCGATTTGCAGGAGCAGGCCAATGCCTATACTGCCGTCCTTTCGGCCATTAATGAGCGTAGCTGGGTTTCTGGCTACGTTTCGATGGGATATTATCCTCCCGCCATCCTGTTGGATAAATCCACCTCCATCCATGGTAAACCCACCAGTGACGTGCTGTGGTATTGGTCCTGTCAATTCCTGGGGCGATAGTACCGTCCTATTGATTTTGCTACTTATTAATGGTTACGCTAGCGGCATACAAACACTCAACCTCAGAAAAAGAAGAACTCCAAGCAAATTTCAAGAATTCCGGTGTAAAAATTTCTATGTAGAGACGCCCCGGCGGGGTGCCTCAGTCTTTAGATCTTCTCGCCCTCCTTCCTAATTAGATGATTTGAAACAATCCCAACATCAGGGCAGCGGCGGGCATGGTGCAAGCGTTTTTTGCTTGCGCGTGACCCGCCCTTTTTCTCCGTTCCTCATGGGTAATACCTTATTTCACCCACCTTCCCACCAATGCTGTTGGTTGTTATCGCCGTGTTTCCCAGGCCTGTCTCGATCATTGGCGAGGCATCGTCTCTAGTAAATAATATACTAATAAATTTTTCGTTATTCCCTCACATCTCGCTTCCTTTCAAAATTCTCGTTTTTTTTACTTTCTTGCCTTTTAGATTTGTTCTCACCTGTATTTGATTACTTTTTGCTTGGCCTTTTATTAATTTTTTTATGATATTTAATATTACAGCGCAAGGTTGAAGGA
>JBAQFX010000382.1:0-4994 GCA_049287485.1 Anaerolineales bacterium | reverse complement strand
ATCGTTGTTCCTGGGTAAGCTGTGTGTAGCTCATAAGCACTCCTTTGACTGGCAGTCTTTAGAGGCTTATCCTACCGCAGCTTACCTCTTTCTGCCATCAAAGTTGCACTTGTGAGTTGAACCTACGCTTTAATAAATCGGAGACAATGATTGTATTAGAAGAAACACTTAATTAATCTATCAAACTGAAATTGGTTTGTATTTGTTATTATATATCATATAGGTTTCTAAAACTGTCATTTTGCATAGGCAATTAGATGGATCAATGACTATAACCTGCGGGTCGCCTTTCCTTGCTTCATGCTTTAGTTCAGTTCGGGTGCAATTTGGGTGCAAATATCTTTACAGCGTATGGAAATAATTTAAATGCTGGAAATAACTTATCCCATAGATAGGGTATAGTTACACCTCTTACTACAAAATAAGCAAATCAAGACCTTACGGTTGAATTACATTTTGGTACAGGTTATAAGGGTTATGGACGATACCTTTTCGATGTCATCGATTATTTAAAGTTTTCTATGCTAGATTTTATAGATCATCTGCAATTGTCGTTATTATTTGGTGTAGTGATATTATCTAATCACACCCTGTGCATCCGGGATTGTTTCAGCTGAAATTGGATATACTTTGTAGTGTATCTTCAATAAGTGAATATACTCATGCGGATAGTAATAATCTATGACTAATTTTCCAATTAAGAAAAAGCCGAGGTAAATAGGTATCGCCAAAATGACAATTTTTTAATAAAGAGTAAAATTATTGCAACATGGAATCTTGGTTAAAAATGAACAATTATTGCATGGCACAAATGTCTTTCCATTAAACAACAAGACTGGAGCAGATCGATTTATTCTGAATCGTAATTTAATTCAGAGACAGAAGGAGGGTGGATTGCTATGACCGAAAATAGACTCTCTAGGAAGAGCTTTCTTAAATCATGTGCAGCAGTTGGAGGGGGAATTGCCTTAACTGCCATCGCTGCCGAAGTTGCCACCCCACTTCTTTTTAATGAAAAGATGGAATTTGATGAGAACATCAGCCTGTGGGCTCTAGACCAACCGTTCAAAAATCCTCCTCTAAACGAAGATATCGATGTGGATGTAGCAATTGTCGGTGGAGGGTATACCGGTCTTTCCGCTGCCTATTACATCCTTAAGCATTTCCCCTCGCTAAGCGTAGTTGTACTCGAAGCAAGAGGAGTCGGATATGGTGGGTCAGGGAGAAATGGCGGGATGCTTCTACCCCAAACTCCCAATGAATATATGCAGATTTATTCAAACCCGCAGACCCACCGGTTGATTTATGATATTACGGTCAAGAATATGGATGACTTGGCGGATATTATAAAGACCCAGGATGTCGATTCAGCCTTCCGTCGTAATGGTGTGCTCCTGGTGATTGCCAAAGAGAGCCAGGTTGAAGGTTATCGCAATTACGTAAAACAGGCAAATGCCCTAGGGATTCCCGTTGAATTCTGGGATCGGGAGCGCACTAAAAACGAAATCGGGACAGAAGTCTATTATGGCTCCCTTTACGAGCCGAATGCCGGGGAAGTACATCCCATGAAGCTGGTATATGCCTTGAAAAAGGTCGCTGAATCAGCTGGCGCACATATTTACGAGGACAGCCCGGTATTGGAAGTACAAGAAGGCGAGACCATTCGCCTCCTCGTAGGAGAAGGAAAACATCAGGTGATAGCGAAGGCAATGGTCCTGGCGACCAATGGGTATACCTCAAAGATTGGATACTTTAAAAACAGTGAAATCCCCGTTCACACACCCATGGCAGTTACGCATCCATTGACCCCAGCTACTTTTGAAGAAATTGGTTGGAAGAATCCGGTCGCATATTCTGACACCTATACGATTCTTTACCACCTTAGCCGCACGCTTGATAACCGCATCTTGATTGGTAGCGGCTATGTCAATTACTTCTTTAACAACGGAGTGATCAACCAAGATGATGTCCGGAAATTAGGGGCGCATCTTCAGAGAGAGCTTATCCGGATTTACCCCAGCCTAAGAGGAATGGACGCTGAAGAGAATATTCTTTTTGAATACATATGGACTGGGGTATTGGGATTCTCCCTCGATTTCTCGCAATCAGTTGGAGTCATGGGAAGCCATCATAATATTTACTACGGCTTGTGCTTTGTTGGGCACGGTATAAACCTCTCCACCCTTTTCGGAAAGATCATAGCTGATCTTTATGCAAATGAAGAAACCCATTGGAAAGCCATGCCCTTTCTAAATCACCAGTTCATTCCCCTTCCTCCAGAACCTCTGAAGTGGGCTGGCGTGCAGCTAATCAAAGATTATTACAAGATTGCGGATTCTATAGATTAGTGTTCCTTCTAAATTGCCTCTTTATTTTAAGCAATAAACGACGAAACATATCGGACTTTGTCAAGGACTAAATAAGGACTAAATAAGGACTAAATAAGCCTGATATAAAATGCAACCTTCATCCTTGACAATATACAAGTTTCTGCAAAATCAATCCCGCAGGTTTCATGATTACAAACATATCATTATTTCACAAATAGCAAATCCTAATAAGGAAGAGACAATGTGAGAATACCCAGGTATCCAGGCAGTGCCTACAGGGTCATCGGCACCAAAAGGAAAGAATATTTAGTTGTATGTGCTACCATTTTCACTTATGGGTTGAAATGACCCCTTACACTACTAGGTGACGATTGGATAGGAGGCGATTTAGGGTGAAAACCATGAAACATAGCAGATTGGTTATTGTATTTTCTTAAAAATATCCTATAATGTTAATGTACATGTCGTTATAGGTGGGCTTTCTACATCAATAGATTATTCTGACGACATTGAAGTTGCATTGCGGGCCGCTGACGATAGGTCATCGGCTTTTTTGTTATACCGTCAATTATTGGTGCCTATTAATTGAATAAAAGGGGTTGCTTTCCAATATCCATGCTGGATTGATAGAAGCATTAGCATTAACCAATGGCTTGGAGCCAAACAAACGAAAACCGCTAATATATTCAAAAAAATACTAGGAGGATATAATGAAACCACTAGGAATGACTTCAAGGAACTGGCTTTTCACATTTCATATTTTATTTGTGGCGATCTGGATAGGGGCGGCTTTGTTCACTATTCTGATACGTCTGTATAATGGTGCGATGCAGAGTGATGAGGCACTCACAACTCTGCACATCCTGTCGAATAAATCAGACATTCTCATATATACCTCAATTGCTGGTGTGCTAATTACCTCATTGATAATATCGACTTTGACAAAATGGGGTTTTTTTAGGTTCCGTTGGATGACAGTTGTTTGGATCATCTTCTTTGCCAATATCATTATGGGCGTTGTTGTATTAAGCCCCTTGAAGAAAAATATCCTGGCGATCGCTGAAATGGAAGGTCTCGCCGCTCTGCAGAACCCTATCTACACCAAGAACCACGCTCTACTCACCATTGGAGGTATCATCCAGATTCTTCTTCTGGCTTTGGCAATCTTTATTGTTAAATTTAAACCATGGGGAGGAAAGCAAGTCCAACAATAATCATTGTAAACAAGGTTGTAAGGAACACCCGACCTTCAGCAGTAGGATATTCTGAAGTGTGGGATTTAGTAGATATTCGGTCGACATCTTCATAGCTAACAGATTCTAAATATTCATGTACTATCTAACCGTCTGCGACTTCGTAAGTGAGATCTATCAAAGGTTGTCCCCGTGTGCGGCTTAGCCATTAGCCGTTTGCTATCCAATAGGAGTCCGTAGAATCAATGATGGGCGGCGTAAGTTTTAAGGAGGATTCACATGATAATGACAAATAATAGCAGACCAAGATGGTTCTTCTATCCAGCATGGGTTGCATTGAGTGGCATCAGCATTCCAATTGCTGCAGTTATCGTATGGGCATTAATTTCCCTGGCTGTGAAAGTCATCGGTGGCACGATACAAGTGGGAGGGCAAACCCACTTCACGGAAGACTACCTAACAGGATACATTGGCTTACTTTTCTTTGGTCTCACATCTGGTTACCTGCAGTATCTCTTGCTCCGTCGCCACCTGCCACGAATGGGGTGGTGGATTGCAGCAACCACGTCAGGTTTACTGTTGGGTGCGATTGGTGAACGCCTCCTCTTACCCACCATGTACAGCACTCTTGACTCAATGTGGCTTGGGATTCTGGGGACCGTGGTGATTTTTGGGCCTATGGGGCTGGTCCAGTGGTTAGTGCTCCGTCGGCGTGTAAGCCACGCCATATGGTGGATTCCGGCCAGCATACTTGGCTGGTATGTAGTTGCCTGGGGTCTATATAGCCTTTCGGTAATACCTGGTATAGGCATATGGCTGGTACCCGGAATCGCCACGAGCATTGTCTTGTGGTTGGTTTTAGACCAATTGCCGCGCCTCAGCAACCGTTAATACAATATTTATATAAGATTGCAAAGGCTCAAGCCAAACCGCGTTATACTTGGTACGATGCCCTCATGAAAGCCATCACCAAAGCCTCCTGCGTCAACAATGCCTTCTAGGTCATCCAGCACATGAACGTTTGAATGACCTATATCGAGGCTTCATGAGTATCAACCAGCTCTATGTTGCTCTGGTAAGTAAGCAATATTCGACCGAGTCGCCTGCATTGATAGGGGAGGATATTCAATCGTCAATGCCCACCCATGTTCACTATTAAGTGGCATTACTCCTTTGATTAATGAAATTTACACCGCACGGGGAAAAAACCATTACACACAACCTATTGAAGTCATCCCTAAAAAGTGCTATAGTATTTTATAGATGAATGCTTTAGGAGGTTACCAAATCCAAAGGAGGGGTGGTGAATCCTAAACCAGTTCGCTCGATGATATGAATCTTATACTCGATCGCTATCTTGGCTGCCTTGCGGGCCCGTTACTTATCCGGCTGGCTTATTCTTCTGCTGGCGTGTCTGGCTCTGGCATGGCTGGCTGCGCGGGCACCGATTTTACCATCCCCTGCCGGTTAC
>JBAQFX010000381.1:0-7776 GCA_049287485.1 Anaerolineales bacterium | reverse complement strand
GACATAAGAGGACTATTTTGCTAAAATGTACTTGTCAGACAACTGGTATGATTAAAGAAAATTGATGGGATATGGGCACATTTTTAATCCGTAATGCTGAAATTTTAGTGACCATGGATGACCACCGCAGGGAAATTCCAGGAGGTGGTCTTTTTATTCGGGATGGATTCATAGAAAAAGTTGGAACAACTGCCGAATTACCCGGTAAAGCTGACGAGGTTTTGGATCTGAGTGGTTACATTGTATTACCAGGTCTGATCAATACACATCATCATTTTTATCAAACACTAACGCGGGTTATTCCTGGAGCTCAAAATGTCCAGCTGTTTAATTGGTTAAAAATCCTTTATCCAATTTGGGGCAGGATGACACCGGAAGATATCTATATATCAACCCAAACAGCATTAGCTGAGCTGGCGCTCTCCGGATGTACAACGGCATCAGATCATTTATATATATTCCCCAATAGCTCACGGTTAGATGATGAGATCTACGCAGCTAAAGAGATCGGTTTACGTTTGCATGCCTCGCGTGGTTCAATGAGCTTGGGTGAAAGTAAAGGTGGTTTACCGCCAGATCATGTCGTTGAAGAAGAAGCTTTTATCCTGAAGGATTCACAGCGATTAATTGAGCAATATCATGACCCAAATCCGGGGGCAATGCTGCAGATTGTCCTGGCACCGTGCTCACCATTCAGTGTGACTCCCGATCTGATGCGTTTGAGTGCGTTATTAGCACGTGAGAAAAGCGTTCACTTGCATACTCACCTAGCTGAAACCAAGGACGAGGAGAGTTATTGTATAGAAAAACTCGGACTTCGTCCTGTAGCATTAATGGATGAGCTAAAATGGTTGGGCAATGATGTCTGGTTCGCTCATTCAGTATATGTAAATCCTGAAGAGATCAAAGCCTATGCTCGTACTGGTTGTGGTGTTGCTCATTGCCCTACATCAAATATGCGGCTTGCATCTGGCATAGCTCCCATCATGGATATGCTTCAAGCAGGTGTAAATGTCGGCCTGGGTGTGGATGGCTCCGCCAGTAATGATAGTTCTGGGCTTCTTGAAGAAACCAGACAAGCCATGCTAGCATCACGAGTCAGGGCAGGAATGATGGGAGTTTCAAGATCAGGTGGGAATGCAAATTCACTCATGACTGCTCGACAGGTATTGGAAATTGCTACCCGTGGTGGAGCTGCAGTATTAGGACGAGCTGACCTTGGATCATTGGAAAAAGGTAAGTGCGCAGATATTACGGCGATAAATCTAAACAAGTTGGAATATGCTGGAGGATTGCACGATCCTGTTTCTGCATTGGTATTTTGCGCACCAGTCAAAGTGGATTACACCATTGTAGGCGGAAAGATTATTGTCAAAGATGGCGAGCTCATACCGCTAGATGTGCATAAACTGGTAGAAAGACATAATCAGGCTGCCAGGAGGTTGGTATATGGGAATGATTGATCCTACTATAAGTAAATTATTAGTTGATGTAGCCATGGGAAGAACCCCAGCTGATTTAGTCATCCAAAATGGGCGATGGGTTTGTGTGCAGTCTGGTGAGTTCATCCAAGGGACTGATATTGCCATTAAAGGAGAGCGGATAGCGTATGTTGGAGAAGATGCCACACATACTATCGGCGATCAGACGAAAGTCATTAAGGCAAATGGTAAATATCTGGTACCAGGGTTGTTAGATGGTCACATGCACGTCGAATCTGGAATGTTGACTGTTACGGAGTTTGTTCGAGCTGTTATTCCTTATGGTACGACGGGCATGTTTGTAGATCCACATGAAATTGCGAATGTCTTCGGATTGAAAGGTGTGCGGTTGATGGTAGATGAAGCTGCCATTCAACCCATTCATGTGTGGGTACAAATGCCCTCCTGCGTGCCATCCGCACCAGGTATGGAGACTCCTGGTGAAAGTTTAGGTGCAGGCGATGTGGCTGAGGCGATGACCTGGCCAGGGATAATAGGTTTGGGTGAGGTAATGAATTTCCCTGGGGTTTTCTTGAATGATGAAAAAATGCACGCAGAGATTTACGAAGCAAGGAAGGCTGGCAAAGTTATTGGTGGGCATTATGCTTCCCCAGATTTAGGTATCCCCTTCCATGGTTATGTTGCGGGAGGACCAGAAGATGACCATGAAGGGACGCGACTTGAAGATGCATTGATCAGAGTAAGACAGGGGATGAAAGCCATGCTGCGTTTAGGATCAGCATGGCATGATGTAGCTGCTCAAATAAAGGCAGTTACTGAGTCAGGTTTGGATCCCAGGCATTTTATTCTTTGTACAGATGATTCACACTGTGAGACCCTGGTGAATGAAGGACATGTGAATCGCGCAGTGAAAGAAGCAATTCGCCATGGTTTGGCACCGATGACAGCTATTCAAATGGTAACCATAAATCCAGCTGAGCATTTTGGTGTAGCACATGAAGTCGGCATGATTGCACCAGGTAGATTCGCTGATATCCTGCTGGTTGAGGAAGTAACCGATCTATCCAAACCGTTAGTGATATCTAAAGGTAGCGTTATTGCGGAGGGAGGGAAATTAAAATTAGATTTACCTTCATACAAATATCCTGAGTGGGCATTGCAATCTATCCATTTAGGTCATCCATTACAAACAAGTGATTTCAAATTACCTGCTCCTGGAAATGGCACATATACAGTCAATGTGATAGGTATTATTGAGAACCAGGCACCTACCAGACGTTTACAATTGCCGATGGTAGCTGGTTCGGGAGGAATTTGTTCAGATATGAAACAGGATATTAGCAAAGTTGCCGTGGTAGAACGTCATAAAGGGACAGGTGGGGTTACGATCGGTTTAGTTAATGGTTTTGGACTAAATGTACCCTGCGCTATCGCAACAACTGTGGCGCATGATAGCCACCACATGATAGTGATTGGAACCGATGAAGCGGATATGGCAATGGCAGCCAATGAGCTGGCAAAAATAGGAGGCGGGCAGATAGTTATCCGTGAGGGAAAAGTTTTAGGTCAGGTTGAGCTTCCAATTGCAGGATTGATGTCGAATGAACAGGCTGTGGTGGTTGCAAGGAAAGCTGAAACTGTATTAACTGGTTTTAAAGCATGCGGTTGCCAATTGAATAACCCTAATATGCAATTAAGTTTGTTGGCACTGGTCGTTATCCCTGAATTAAGGATTTCTGACCTCGGATTAGTGGATGTCAACCAGTTTAAATTCATCCCAGTGATAGAAAACTAAGGTTTCGTATGGGTAAAAATGGAATATCGACGTCACAACGCTTACATGAAGAATTAGGGAAGATCATTGCAGAAACACCTCCAGGAATGCGTTTGTTAACTGAACCAGAATTGGCCAAGCAACTAAACGTTTCCAGGGCCACTTTACGTGAGGCGATGCGTACTTTCGAAACTCAAGGATTAATTTACCGGCATCAGGGCTCCGGGACTTTCGTTATCCATCCAACACAGGTAATTGACACGGGTTTAGAAGTCCTTGAAAGTATAGAAACAATCTCAAAACGGATTGGTTTGAAAGTATCCATGGGCGAATTACATATCGATCATCTTCCCGCGAATGAAGAATATTACAAGGCATTGCCGATTACTCCTGGCGAAAATGTATTGAAAGTTTCTCGGGTGATACAAGCAGAAGGCCGCCCAGTCGCCTATCTGGTGGATGTATTACCGGAAAAAGTGCTTAACACTGAAGAATTAGAACCAGGGTTCACCGGATCTATGTTAGATTTACTGCTAAAAAGAGGTTCTCCACCATTAGCATCATCACGCTGTGAAATCAATGCTGTACATGCGACATCCACTGTAGCAAAAGCCATGCTTATTCAAAGGGGAGACGTGCTGTTGCGATTTATTGCCTACCTGTATTCTACTAATGGTCGCGTAGTAGATTACTCTCATAGTTATTTTTTACCCGGGTATTTTAATTTTCATGTAATTCGCAGAGTAGGGCAGTATGGATAACTGCTTACATTGCGTATAGACAATCAGCAAAATAAAATATATCACACATAGGAGTAATAAAAATGCGTAGTTTTATGGGGAGAGATATCCTCTCACTGAAAAATTTTGGAAGGGAAGAGTTTTTTAGAATCTTTGAGATAGCAGATGAGTTGCTGCCATATGCAAGAGATCGTCGTAATACAGACTTGCTTAAAGAAAAAACCCTGGTTGCTGCTTTCTACCAACCCAGCACGCGTACCCGCTTAGCGCATGAAGCAGCCATGCATCGCCTGGGTGGACATGTTTTGGGTTTTTCAGATGTTAAGAATACCCGCGCAGGAGATTTTTATCAGGAATCAATCAAAGACACTGTACGCATGCTTGAATTTTACGGAGATGTTTTAGTTATGCGTCATTTTCAACAAGGTGCTCCACATGAGGCGGCAAAGTGGGCCAGTATTCCAGTCATTAATGCAGGTGATGGATGGGGTGAGCACCCAACTCAGGTGCTCACTGATCTTTATACAATCCTGAATGAAAAAGGAACACTGGATGGTTTGAACTTCCTGTTAATCGGGGATATGCGCATGCGCACGATGCATAGCATTTCGTATGCCATGACTCAATTTGACATAAACGCTTTTTATGTCTCTCCACCAGAGATGAGCTTAACTGAGGAATTCAAGAAAGAGTTGGTTGACCTAAACTTGAATTTCAAAGAAATCGAACATGTAGACCAGGCGATTGCCGAGGCCGATGTCATCTACATGGAACCCGTGGTGCAACCTGACTACACCAAGGCGAGAGACGAACGTGGAGCCACGGTTGGCCTGACACCAGATAATTATAAGGTCACACGCGAACTTCTGCGGAGAGCACCACAAGATTCAATTGTCTTGCACTCTCTTCCACGTATGGATGAACTTTCGGTAGAGGTCGATGATACCCGTCATCAACGTTATTGGATAGAAGCTTTCAATGGGGTAGTAGTACGCATGGCACTATTAGCGCTTGTCCTTGGTGCAATGGAGTAATTAATAATGGGTGCTATATGGATAAGTCAACATTTAGCACCCAGATACAATTTATACTGATAATCGGATACTTCGATGGATCATTCACGAAGTTATGAAATTATTCTAACCATGGAAAAAATTGATTATTGACGATAAAGGTTGGGTAGTAATGCTAGCAAGAGTACCCATTTGTTTTTAATATATAGGAGTACAGAATATGCAAACCGATTTAAGGAATAGGGACTTAATCAGTGATTTAGACTTCTCAAAGGAAGAAGTGGAAACTGTGTTGGATGTGGCATTTGATCTCAAACGCAAACGTGCATTAGGTGAGCCACATGCCTATTTGTGTGATAAGGTATTGGCGATGCTTTTTTTCTTCTCTAGTACGCGAACACGTGGTTCATTTGAAGCAGGTATGGCTCAATTGGGAGGGCATGCTGCATTTATTGAAAGTAAAACTACTCAAATCGCTCATGGTGATACTGCCAAAGAAATTGGTGAGATCTTTGGACGATATTTTGATGGGATAGCCATCAGGCATGTGGATTGGAAGATTGGAAATGCTTATTTAAATTCAGTGGCAAAAGCCTCGCGAGTTCCAATTTTAAATATGCAGTGTGATATATATCATCCCTTTCAATGCTTGGCTGACTTAATGACCATCGTAGAAAAGAAGGGTAGAGACCTGAGAAAAAAGAAAATGGTGGTAAGTTGGGCTTATGCAGCATCATACCAAAAGCCGATGTCTGTTCCGCAATCATTGGTTCTTCAAATGCCACGCTTCGGATTAGACATCGTCCTAGCCCATCCTCCAGAATTCCGATTGATGCCCGAAATAATGGATCAGGCGCAACAACAAGCCGATAAATTTGGAACCAGTTTTGAAGTAGTGGATGATATGGAGGCTGCATTCAAAGATGCGGATATCGTTTATGCAAAATCGTGGGGGGCGTTGGTCCATACACCTGATCCTAATGAAGGTGCTGTCATCATAAATAAATACCAGCATTGGATTACCGATGAAAGGAAAATGGCGCTTGCCAAACCAGATGCAATCTATATGCACCCATTACCAGCTGACCGAAATATTGAGGTAACAGACGGGGTGATTGATGGCGAACAATCTGTGGTCTACGATGAAGCAGAGAACCGCATGCATGTACAAAAGGCTGTCATGGCACTTACTATGAGATAAGTGAGGTAAAAATGAGCGAGATCCAGCGAAAAATAGCAGTAGTTGCCATTGGCGGTAATTCATTAATTAAAGACGAGAAGCATAAGACAGTTGAAGATCAATATCAGGCAGCCAAAGAGACAACCTTTCACATTGCCGATATGATTGAGGCGGGTTGGGATGTTGCCATTGGTCATGGAAATGGCCCTCAGGTGGGATTTATCCTTCGTCGTTCCGAAATCGCAGCTCGAGTGGAAGGGATGCATGAAGTGCCTTTGGATGTATGTGGTGCAGATAGCCAGGGTGCGATCGGGTATGCATTACAACAAACTTTACAAAACGAACTATATCGACGGAATATCAAAAAAAATGTAGCAACGGTAATCACCCAGGTCCTGGTTGATCGAAATGATGTCGCCTTTCAAAAACCTTCGAAGCCGATTGGTAGTTTTATGGATGAGGTAGAAGCCAGGCGACGAGAATCTGATATGGGTTGGTCGGTCGTAGAAGATGCAGGACGAGGATGGAGGAGAGTAGTCGCTTCACCACTGCCGAAAGAAGTGGTTGAGTTAGAAACGGTTAATGCTTTACTAAAAGCGGGTGTTGTAGTTATTACAGTCGGTGGAGGAGGTATACCTGTTGTTGATACTGGAGAAGGCCAATATAAAGGGGTAGCGGCAGTAATTGACAAGGATTACGCCTCAAGCTTATTGGCACGGGTCATCAATGCGGATTTGTTCTTGATCTCCACGGCTGTGGAAAAGGTAGCGATTAATTTTGGGAAACCAAACCAGAAATGGCTGGATCGAATGACCCTGCCGGAGGCAAAGAATTACCTTGTTGAAGGAATCCATTTTGCGAAAGGTTCAATGGCTCCGAAAATTCAAGCAATCATCTGGTATCTTGAAGCTGGCGGTAAACAAGCATTGATTACCAGCCCAGAAAATATCGGTCGTGCATTACGAGGTGAGACTGGCACTTGGATTGTGCCATAGGTAACGATTTGTAGTGTAAAATAGTGCCTGAATGTTAATGTATAACAAAGATAACATTCAATATGATATAAATTATTAGGAGGTGGGGTATTGCCAAATTAACTTAACCATATCCTCAAATAATCCGTATCTTTTTCTCGATTCACCTATAGAGGAGGAGTCTCTTATGTCTAGAAATAAAATAATGATTACGTCGACAATCATGCTGATCTTTGTAATGGTTGTCTCAGCTTGCCAAACGGCCACTCCCACGACCCAAGCGGCAACATCACTAACCTTTGGGATGGTCCTGGTTGGCCCTTATAATGATAGTGGATGGAGCCAGGCGACGTATGAAGGTGGTCAATATGTGGTAAGCAAGCTTCCTGGTACAAAATTAATCTATATTGATAACTCATTCAATCAAAAAACCACCCCAGCCCAGCAAGCCGAATCACTCGTAAGCCAGGGCGCTTCGGTGATCATCTTCAACTCGGACAGCTTCAAGGATGATTCCAACACCTTTGCCGCGGCACATCCGGAAGTCGTCACCTTCATGCTCTCCGGTGATCAGGAATGGAAAGATGGAGAAGATTACAAGGGCTATCCCAATATGATCAACATCATGGGGAAGATGATTTACATGAAACAGG
>JBAQFX010000380.1:0-6598 GCA_049287485.1 Anaerolineales bacterium | reverse complement strand
AAGTTAATCATTAATTGAAATCTAGCTTCAGGTTTTGAAAAATGGGGGTATCGAATAAATTATTATGGAAACTTGCACTTTCATTATCAATAAGTACCTTCTTTATTTTTCTTCCATGAACTTGTACTTCAACTCTTGAATATGGGAAAGTATATTCCCCTTCTTTATCCCAAGTAATATAAACTGAGTTGTGTGAATTTATTATTTGAAAGGTATCTACCCTCCATGTTCCATACCCATCTCCACTATCAAAATAGATGCGATTTCTCGAGATACCCTCTATAGCTGGATAAACATGGAAAATTATCTCATTATTTTCTTCCATCGGTAACAGAGTGCCGGCTTTGATGAAAATGGGGATTGTTTTTAGATTTACTGACATTTCAGATTGAGTTACGCCTCTATATTCTTGATCATCCCAGAAGGAATACCAGCTGCCTCTCGGGAAAGTTACTAATCGTGTTTGAGCTTTTTCTTGCAAGACAGGGGCAATCAATAAAGAAGATCCAACAAAAAATTCATCACCAATATCCCAAAGCGTCCTGTTTTGTGGATCATCCCATAGAAGCGGACGGATTGGTGGAATTCCTGTTTGGACAGTTTCCCAGGCTAATGTATATAGGTAGGGAATTAGCTTATATCGCAATCGTAGGAATTCTCGAATAATACTTGTGGTCGGTTCTCCAAACACCCAAGGTTCTCGTCGTTTTGTACCAACAGCAGAATGGGTACGGAATAATGGAAAGAAACTCGCCATTTGAAACCAGCGTAGATATAACTCTGCACTCGGATTACCACTAAAACCACCAATGTCTACACCAGAGAAGAAATGGCCGGATAATCCAAGGCCTAAGATGATTGGAATGGTTTGTTGAAATGCCTCCCAGGTACTTTCAACATCGCCGGTCCAATTCCAGGCGTATCTTTGCAATCCTGCCCAACCAGCTCTTGAAAATATCCATGGTCTCTTATGTGGCGCATAATTACGAATTCCCTCGAATCCAGCCTGGTTCATTAGCAAACCATAAAGGTTATGAGCCTCTTGATGATTGCCGTTTTGATTTTCTAGGGAATGAGATACACTGGATGGGAATGTTTTATCACCCCAGGCAGCAAAGGAGGATGGTTCATTCATGTCATGCCAGATACCAGCAATACCGTTACTTAATAATGCTGAATATTGTTTTTGCCACCAAATACGTGCTTCTGGTTTAGTAAAATCTGGAAAAACCGACCAACCCGACCAGGAAACTCCAGTGAATAATTCGCCATCTGGCAGTTTACAAAAGATATCCTCAGATAAACCTTCTAGGTATATTTTATACTTTCTATCGCGTTTAACTGCGGGGTTTATACTTGCAACAAGTTTGATCCCCTTTGCCTCTAATTCGTTAGAGAATTGCTTCATTGCAGGAAAGCGATTTTTGTTTACCGTGAATACCCTGAAACCATCCATATAATCAATGTCTAGGTGGATTGCGCTAAGTGGCAAAACATGATTCTCAAATCCGCTAACTACCTCTCTGATATCAGATTCACTTCGATAACCCCATCGGCTTTGATGATATCCAAAGGCCCATCTAGGTGGCATACACGGAGGCCCAATCAAATCCGAGATCTGTCTATAAATTGTTTCCAATGAGCCGAGGATAACGTAATACCTAAGCATACCACCAGAAAAGGATGCTTGAAAAGTAGCGCCGATATCAAATTTTAAGCAATAAGAATTCTCAAAATACAACAAATAGCTACCAAGATTGGAGAGGCTTAGATAAATTGGGGTGCCAATATATAATGGATCGTTCCCTTTCGAATAACTACCTCCGACATCTGTATTCCATGAATGGTAAACGCCTGGACGAAGATTAAAAGTACTGGCGCGTTCGCCTAAGCCATAGATATGCTCATCAGGTGTAAGTAGTGTTGATAAACTCCAACCTTCTCCATCTTGAATTGCTGGATTATCTTTTCTAAATATATTACCCTCGATATCTCCATAAGTGATTCCCCCGAGAGAATCGATGGTTACTTCAAATTGACCCAAAGATATTCTATGAGATGTATTTTCAAAATTAATGGTCGGTTTCTGGATTTCCCAATCATTTTTCGCAATTGTATACGGAATAGGTGGCTTGCCTGGCCACCAGGAGGTCCTGATGATATTGGTGGACAAGTAAACTAATTCCAATCGCCCATTTTCAAACTCGAGCTGAATACCCCCTTGAATAGGTTGTGCGTGTTCTAATTTACCCGGTGATATTTTCTTATTTTGAATATTTTTATGACTGGTTTTTCTTTCAATCCTATCGCGATAAAAACCATAGTTGATAGTACGAAAAATTCCTTTGATACCTATTGCTCGTAAAACATAAGCAATTCTTTGAATGGCCATAATTAAAAATTATTATGGACCCCAATTCGGTTCACCGTCAGAGGCTTCATCATGTGTTATCCTTTGCTGATTGGACCCATCCGCATTCATAGAGTATATCTGCCAGTTACCATCCCTTGAGCTATTAAATACAATGATTTTTCCGTCCCTCGACCACGAAGGTGTACCTTCACCACCCGTAGTATTGGTTAGGCGCAGCATGTCAGATCCATCGGCATTAATAGTGTAAATTTCGGAATTCCCTTCCCCGTAATAGGTAAAAACTATTTTCTTCCCATCAGGTGACCAATAAGGCGACTCTGATACATAAGGTCCTGGTGTCACTGGCACAACATCGCTGCCGTCTACATTGATAATATAAATTCTATCATTGCCTTCACGTTTGGATTGATAGACAATTTTCTTACTATCAGGGGACCATGACGGATTAGTATCATCGGCAGCACTTTCAGATACTTTAGTGACATTATTTCCATCCGTATCCATTGTAAAAATATCAAAATTTCCATTTCGAAAAGACTGGAATGCTATTCGCTTGCCATCAGGAGACCATGCTGGCATTGAATCATATGCAGGATTATTAGAGATATTGATAGGATTCATACCATCCGCATTCATAATGTATATTTCCATATTTCCACCACGGTCTGATTGAAATGCGATTTTTGTTCCGTCAGGTGACCAGACCGGATTGGCATCAATCGCTACGTCATTCGTTATCCGTGATAAACCACTACCATCACTTTTAATCGTATAGATATCCCAATTGTCATTCATGTTCGAGGTGAATACAATGAGATGATCAGCGGTACTGCTCACTCCGTTACCACATCCTGATACGATGAAAATTAACATTGTTAGTGCGAGTATGGAGAGGGAATTACTGATACGTTGTCCAATCATAAATTTTCCTTTTTATTAGGCAAAATTATTGTGCCAGTAAAGATTTGAGGGTTTTATAACCGATAATCTGAACACCAAGATCATTGATGTGTTGTCTTAATTTGTCATCCATAAATATCTGGTAATCAGCTACCCGACTTTGCCAATCAGGAGTGATTGCCTTCAATTCTGGAGTTTCTAAAGATGGGTGAATTATAAAATGTGTGATTCCTGGCTGAAGTTCACCCAGTGCTTGCTTTGCTTGCTCAAGGCGATTCAAGGGTTTATCTAAATCTAGCCCTGATGCATGGTCAACCAGGGGCATCCCGAGTTCTTCGAGGCTTACGACAAGTTTTGCCGCAAGTTGGGCAGTTTCTGTATCTATACCCAATTTTATAAAACCAGCTTCATCCTGCCTGGGGAATAAAAATGGTAATTTATACTTTAAGCCAAGCTGAATATAGGCGTTAACAAATTTCGGATGCGCGACGGTGTTCATATGTGTATCTAGATGTGTAACCTCGATACCTGCATTTAAGGCACGAATAAGCTGTGCTTGTAGCTCTATCTGAACCGCATCTGCATTCCCATAAATTTGAGCTTCTTCAGCGCTCCGATAAAAATATCCTTCATTATCAATCATACCCGACTCAACTTGACTGGTACTGATGGGTGACCAACGGTAATTATCCCATTCACTGGTTAATGTTAGATGAACACCCATATCTGTATTTCTGTTTTGGCGACAAAACCAAGCGACATGTGGGAACCATGAGCAAGGCACCATTGTCGCTCCAGAAGAAATCAAGCCATAATTCACCAGTTCTGAATATGCCTGTAAAGATGCATGGCACATTCCTATATCATCAGTATGAATGATTACAAGCCGATCTTCATTTGAATAACCTAATTCTTTTAGTAAAGGATTTGGTCTCATTTTATATCCCTGGATGAATGGTATTGGATGTGATTATAATAGATGTATATTGATTGATGGGAGTTTTCCTATGTATAACGTCGATGAAAGTATTGATAAGGTGTTGGTAACCAGTGAGCAAATTCAAAACCGGGTGAAGCAATTGGCTGATCAAATATCACAAGACTATGCAGGTGTAAAACAGATTTATTTGATTGGTATATTGAAAGGGGCATTTATATTCTTGGCCGATTTAAGCAGACAACTTAAAATCCCGCATGTAGTTGATTTTATGGCCGTATCAAGTTACGGGAAGACTGCCATGACGGGAGCGGTGAGATTGATCATGGATTTACGAGAACCTATAGATGGTCAACATGCTATCATTGTAGAGGATATAGCTGATAGTGGAAAAACCCTAAAATACTTATATCAGGTACTCCAATGGCACAACCCTGCTTCGCTTAAAACTTGCGTATTACTTCGCAAGAATCGGGATAACTTAGATATTCCCATCAATTACCTTGGTTTTGAAATACCTGATGCTTGGGTGGTTGGATACGGGTTGGATTATGACGATCGTTTTCGGACATTACCATATATTGCTAAGCTAAAAAAAGAAGTTTATTCATAATCGAATAAGTATACATTCTTGATTTTAATGATAAAGCCTGGAGATTACCATTCTTCTCCAGGTTTATACTTGTTGCATTCCTGCGGTCCCGACGGGATTCGAACCCGCGATCTCGGCCTTGACAGGGCCGCATGTTCGGCCGCTACACCACGGGACCTTGCGAGCGGTAGTTTACTATACAATCATATCAACGTCAAGTAGATCTGATTGTCTGACAACTAGCCTTATGGATTTATGATGATATCTACAGATAGTTCGTCAGTAGCAGTAACTATTGTTAGTGCAATTGGGAAGGGCAGATAATGACCGCGTGAATAATCGAAATTCGGATCTTCTGGATATGACATTACCGCACGAGTGTCATTAAAAGCAAAACTATTAATTTGATTAGTTGAATTTATTTCGACACCCACTCCTTGATTTATTCCCCAATAAAAGCTATGTGTAGATTTACCACTGATGTAGAGATCTCCCCAACCGGGAGTATATCTTACCCACGGATCGACAACTATTGGAATGTTATAGGAGGCAGGTAAGTTGGTAAGATTATATATTTCAACATGAAGACCATTCTCATAAAGAAATAATTCCTTGCGTATAGACTTGTTTCCACTTACTAGTATTATTTTTCCATCACTATTCAGAACATCATAATTATTCCAATCATGATAATTATCAGCGAATGCCCCTAGCATTTGAGCTGGATCGCTTAATAAGCCTCGCTGTATATCCCATTCCGACGGATCACTTAATCCCACAATAAACTCCCAGGTGGGACCAATAATCTGATGGATGCTGTAATCATCAACAGCGAAAACGAAAGGTATGTAACCTCCGTCAGGATCGACGATAGCAAATATATTATTATTAGCCATGATGCACTCGTTATGGCCATCAAAATCTAGATCGGAAGAGCAAGATACGTTTGAGTTCGGATTCTCAACCCATTCAGCAGCTGCAACTAGATTGCCAATTTGCCCCAAATAATTATTGCGTAACGATCGAGATTCTTTTGGGATAGGTTGTACCAACCTTTGATAGACCTGCCTTGCCACGTTTGTTATTATATTATCTGGTGAATGCGAAAGCGCTTCCTCAATCGTATTATAAATTTCTGAGGAAGTTTCAGCGCCATTGGATTGAGTATGTGATTCCGGTAATTCCTTGGGGAACTGTTTAACCACATTAGAGAAGAATGATGAATGATAATCCGTAGTAAACAAATCATTCGACAGTACCTGAAGCCATGGATGCGTGGCAACATACCTGAAAACTTCCAAACTTATATTTGGATCGCCAAAAAGAGAAACGGAAAAATCACCGCCCATAATTATAGGTAGGGTAGGGCGATTGATTGCATAAGCGATAAGTGACTTTTTACAATCAAGTAGAGAACTCATATCATCACTGGATAGCGTATGTTGTCCTGGAACCAATGCACAATCATGCGAATTTTTATTATATTGCGCATAGTCATTATAGCTCAAATAATTTAAAATATTCTCATCATTACCTATCATATTATAAAATATATAAAAGCTATTTTCCCAATTAGTAACTTCACCTACATTTTCTGTATTCAAAATCCCTTGATTTATTAATTCTTTCACTTTGTATAACGCATTGACGTAATCTAATGCTGATAAATTGTCAATTGTAATCAAATCCGGTATATATATTGGGGTTTTCGACATAAACGCTGAGTCGAGCAAATATTTTAAACCATGCCTGCTACTCATGGGACCGGTGTGAGCTCCTGCCCATGATCGCAGTG
>JBAQFX010000379.1:0-3051 GCA_049287485.1 Anaerolineales bacterium | reverse complement strand
CCAGCGTTCTTTGCTGGCGACCTGTGCCAGGAGCGAAGCGATTGGTGAGCAATCTCCACCACAACCATTCACTCTCTTATTCCGTTCATCATGACATTGGGCGTAATTCGTGTATTCGTGTACGGTTATTCCAGCTCGGTTCTTGTAAACAACCGAGATATTTATAAGTGTTTCGTGGGGCGTGAGTAATTATATTAGAATGAAACTACTCACCCATCACCAAATATCTTATCTGTTTATGATGATCGGCGAGAAAGTGATCGAAAAATATTCGTTTATATTCGTTTTTTTTGAGCATCGAATATTTCACCTCCTCTCCCAAATCTATCAAACAACATGCTCATCACCCATTTTATGGTCTTCAAAGGAGAAAAATGAATTGAACCGATTTATTTTTTTTCGCGATTCAAATCTGTAACTAATCGTAGGGGCGACTCGTGAGTCGCCCCTACCATAGTCGGGTTGGATGCTACAATTCCGGCGACCGCTCTACAATCCTGTCCTTTACCAATTTAATAAACTGGTCCACCGGCATCGCGTCTGTCCGCGTACCATCCCGCTTACGCAAGCTAACCGTGCCATCAGACATCTCCCGCTCGCCCACCACCAGCATGTAGGGAATCTTGAACAGCTGCGCCTGCCTGATCTTAGCATTCATGCGGTCATTGGAGAGGTCTGCCTCAGCGCGAATGCCCATCTCCTTCATCTGGCTCGCCAACCGCATGGCGTAATCATTGTGGGCATCGGTAATGGGGATCACCCGCACCTGGTCTGGTGAGAGCCATACCGGGAAGTTACCGGCATAATGCTCCAACAGGAAGCCGATCATGCGTTCGTGTGTACTTAACGGGGCGCGGTGGATGCACAGGGGTGTCTCTTCCTGACCATCCCGGTTGATGAAGCTCAGGTTGAAGCGCGGCGGTACAGCAAAGTCTACCTGGTTAGTAGCCAGGGTGAACTCCTTGCCGATCACCGACCAGATCTGTACATCGATCTTGGGCCCATAAAAGGCGGCTTCGTCCGGCACCTCTTCGTAAGGCACCTGGCCGTTATCCATCGCCCGCCGTACCATTTCTTCGGTCTTCAACCACAGGCGCTCATTATCCACGTACTTCTTGCCGAGTCCGCTCTTATGGTGCGTGCTCAGGCGCATCAGGTACTTATCGATACCAAAGATCTTGAAGTATTGGTGATACAGGTCAATCACGCCCATGAACTCCTGCTCGAACTGGTCCTCGGCCACGTACAAGTGGGCATCGTTCATTTGCATCGAGCGCACCCGCATTAGCCCGAACAGCTCGCCACTCTTCTCGTAACGGTAGCAAGTGCCGTATTCAGCCAGGCGCACCGGCATCTCCCGGTAGGAGCGTGGCTTACTGGCAAAGATCTTATGGTGCATGGGGCAGTTCATCGGCTTGACGTAGTACTTCACGCCTTCCAGTTCCATGGGCGGATACATGCTCTCAGCGTAATACGGCAGGTGACCCGAGTGTTTGAACAGGTCCTCCTTGGACAGGTGCGGGGTGCGCACGCGTAAATAGCCGGCTTTGTCTTCCAGCTCCTTGGCCAGCTTCTCAAGCTCGTCGATCACCACCCCACCACGTGGTAGCCACAAGGGGAGACCCGGACCCACCTCCTCATCGAAGGTGAAGATTTCCAGCTCTTTGCCCAATTTGCGGTGGTCACGCTTCTTGGCTTCTTCCAGTTGCCACAGATATTCCTCCAGCTCTTTCGGAGTCTTCCAGGCTGTGCCATAGATGCGCTGCAGCATGGGGTTATGCTCGTCTCCGCGCCAGTAAGCCCCGGATGAGCTCAGCAACTTGAGCGCCGACGGGTTGATCTGACCGGTGTTATCCACGTGCGGGCCACGGCACAGGTCGGTGAATGTGTCGGAGCTATAGATGGATATCTCCGGCTTCTCATCCATTGGGTTCCCATATTCGTCATAGCCGCCCTGCTCCAAACCCTCGATCAATTCCAGCTTGTAGGGCTGGTCCTTGAAGATCTGGCGCGCTTCCTCCGCCGAGACCACCTGCTTGATGAATTTATAGTGCCCGGCGATGATCTGGCGCATGCGCTTCTCGATCTTCTCCAGGTCTTCGGGGGTAAGCGGGCGTGGCAGGTCGAAGTCATAGTAGAAGCCGTTATCGATAGGCGGCCCGATAGTATACTTGGCCTCCGGGAACAGCTCAAGTACCGCTTCGGCCATCACGTGCGCCGCCGAGTGGCGGATGCGGTATAGCTCCGAGTCTTCATAGCGTTCTTTGTGTTGTTCTGGCATATCTGCCTCCTTTTCTATCATTGCGAGTAGGGCGTCATTCTGCCCGACGAAGCATTCTCCTGGATGTCATTGCGAGGAGGGCGTTTTGTGAACTTCGCAGCCCGACGAAGCAATCTCCTACTTTATAAATACTTCGATGGGCTTGCGCTGCCTCATGATGACATGCTTTAATTGTTTGGAGTGGGTTTTCATAGAAGTTCAATCTCTCAAATGCTTGTTGAAGATTGCTTCAGGAAAAACCGCCTCTCACAATGAAAATCATGTTGTTAAATAAAATCTCTCGCCTAACTGGGGCGAGAGACCTCTCACGCGGTTCCACCCAGATTTATGCCTATCTGGCACATCTCTTTGGACCGATAACGGGGTCAACCGTTCGCCTTAATGGAAGGGCAGGTCTTGTTCCGATTGTAGGACATACCGGACTAGCCTGCCCTCAGGTTAGGGCTCTCGCTCACGGGTGGTTTTCACGAGGCTTATGCCAAAGGAGACTTTCAGCCAACGATCTCCTATCTCTACTGGAGTTTTGCCCGTTACTCGTCCCGGTCAACGCGGTATGAAGATGGCGGGAATTATACTACACATTCTCCGAATTTCAAGGCAGGTGGAGAGCCTGTGTTCAGCAGCGAAATGCCACCAGCATGCCATCGCGGATGGGGATCAGTGAGGATACCCAATCAGGGTCTGTGGTGAGCAGGCGGGTGAGCTCACGCACACCGGCGGTATCGGGGTCGTTTTCATACTTATCCAGTACATGCCCACTCCATAGCAGG
>JBAQFX010000378.1:0-6136 GCA_049287485.1 Anaerolineales bacterium | reverse complement strand
TATCTAGGCACGGACGCATATAAGCGGCAGTGCATGCACTACCGCTAATATCGGAATTACTGCTTATGCTCGTGTATGCAATCCATCGCCCATCTGCTGAGATGCTTGGGACAATATTCCACCAAACCCAAGGAAGATTGATATTTTCTTTGCTCTCGCTGATGATCTGGATAGAGTTTGCCTCATGGTTGTAAAGCTCGATGGTTGGTAGCAAGTTCATCTGTGTGACAGGATCGACTTGGATTGATGCGAACACCGCCCACTTCCCATCACTCGAGAATGCTGGCTCGATATATTGAGGCGCTACATTCAATCTTGCACTATTTTGGGATGGTTGGACTACCGGTGGTATACCAATGATAGGTGGTAATTCAAGTGTAGCAGTTGGCTGAATAGTTGGGAACTCCCTTTCCACTGGTGTCATGCGGATGAACAGCACTGCAAATCCCACAAACAACAGTGATAACGCCATAATCCAGGCTGACTGCCTCACAGGGATTTTCCATCGCCACCGGCTTTTTGATTGTTTAATCTCAGCTGAAATCGTATCAGATAAGCTATCATGCATTGCTTCACTAAGCGCCGGTTTCACCCAACATTTTTTTAAATCCTCCCTTAAAGAATTTTCTTGGCTGGTGATATTCGTAGTAATCGTCTTGCATAACTCACAGGATTCCAGGTGCTGTTGTACTTGCATCAGATCATCAGGACGCTCATCCAGTAAACCATCTATGTACGCCTCGATTTCACGCTTCATATGAGGTGAGCTTGGATTTGAAAACAGCTTACCCCGTCCACTGACCAGTCGCTGTTGTACCTCTTGTTCGCTAATATCAAGAATACAAGCTATATCGCATAGCTCAATCACAAATAAGTACCTCAAGATCAATACGGTTCGTATCTTCTCAGCGAGATCATCAAATTTATGCCAAATATCGCTTACAGGCTGCTTTGAAAAATATTTATTATTATTATTCCTCAATTGAATTAAATTCTTCAACCGGTCTTCTCGTTGTTTTCGTTTCGCCATCTGATAGCCGATACCGAACAACCAATTGAATACACTTGACTGACCATGAAACTCATCTACATGGGTTATGGCCCGGTGAAATGTTTCTTTAATCATAGCTAAGTACTGATCAGGAGTAGGGTATGTATTATTCTGGTAATACAACAGGATTCTGATCCACTTCCCTAAATCTGCACCATAGAACTTAACCAATCGCTTCAATATCGTTGGATCATCCGGATTTGAATTCTGAAGCTGAAACGCCAGCTCAATATCATCTGGGTTGTCAGCCTTCAATGGATCTTTTCCCCGAAAATCATTCGTTATTCCATTATCCGGAGCGTGCATACCAGAGATTCTACTCCAAAGTCCAACTGATTCCACCTATTTACAAAATGCTTAACTTTTATACCTGAACCGATGCTATACTATTTATCCACCTGATCATTTGATTGGGGTATATCGAATTCCATGGCGACCTCACCACTAACCACACATCGCATTTTCCACACCTGGTGGCCATTGGCTGCCAGCTGGTTGTTGATGGGCGTTGAGTTACCTGCGATCAGCGCTGTGATTGCGCGCCTGGCCAATCCCGAGATCAACCTGGCAGCTTATGGCGGCATCATTTTTCCCCTCGCCTTGATCATCGAATCCCCCATCGTAATGCTTCTGGCAGCTTCCACTGCTCTCAGCAAAGATTGGGCTTCATTCGTAAAAATTCGCAAGTTTATGATGGTCGCAGGCGCAACCCTGACACTGCTTCACATTCTGGTAGCATTTACGCCCCTGTACTATGTGGTGGTTGAGAAATTATTGGCTGTACCTCAAGAAATTGTCGAGCCTGCCCACCTCGGTTTCAAAATTATCCTTCCCTGGACCTGGTCCATCGCTTATCGACGTTTTCACCAGGGTCTGCTGATCCGCTTTGGTCATTCCAAGGCTGTCAGCACGGGGACTCTGATCCGTTTAAGCGCTGACCTGATCGTTTTAGGCACAGGATATGCCATCCACACGATCCCTGGTACCATCGTGGCTGCCAGTGCTGTTGTTGCTGGCGTGATCAGTGAAGCCATCTATGCCGGCATAGTCACACGCCCGGTGATCAAACACGAATTGAGACCTGCTCCAGCCATCGAAACGCCACTTACCCTGCGGGTTTTTTTCATCTTCTATGTTCCATTGGTAATGACCTCCCTCCTGACTTTACTTATTCAGCCCATCGGTGCCGCCGCGTTGAGTCGTATGCCCCGCGCGATTGATTCTCTTGCCACCTGGTCTGTGGTGAGTGGCTTGGTATTTATGTTGCGTAGTTTTGGCATTGCTTATAATGAAGTGGTGGTTGCCTTAATGGATGAGTATAAATCTGCCAGGCGTTTATGGAATTTTGCCATCTATCTGATCCTGGTCACCACGGGAGCCTGGCTTTTGATTATGGCCACGCCTCTCTCGAAGTTTTGGTTCCAAACGGTTTCCGCTTTGCCCACCAACCTGGCTACATTAGCACAAATCGGGATCTGGATCACCTTACCCATGCCTGCCCTGGCGGTATTGCAGTCCTGGTATCAGGGAGCCATCCTCCACAGTCAAAAAACAAAAGGAATCACTGAAGCAGTCATGATCTATATATTCTTCAATATCTTCACCTTGGTCCTGGGAGTCGTATGGGGCAAGGTGATTGGTCTGTATATCGGTCTTGCATCGTTTGTATTGAGCACATTTATCCAGACTGTTTGGTTATGGGTACGCGGAAAACATGCCATATATGCCGTCTATCGCAGGGATTCATCGGAAGTCTCTTTTCCACCATTGGAAATTGTTTCATAATCCGGTGGAGAAAATCATATCAACGTTTACGGAAGGGGTGAATATGACAGAAATAAAACCGAACTGGCAAGAGGTAGCATATCAAGTGCTATTATCCAGGAAATTGGACTTGCTAGAGGTCCAACAGCTCACACCACAAGGTAAGATCAAATACCAGTTTTCAGCAGCCGGGCATGAGCTGGAACAGGTATTGCTTGCCCATGCTCTTACCCACCCACATGATGGTGTCACACTTTATTATCGTTCCAGGCCTTTCATGCTGGCTTCTTCCTTGAGTGCCTCAGATGCGCTGGCTGCTGGCATGGCACGTGCTGCAGGGCCATCTGAGGGACGTGACACAGGGGTAATGTACAATCTTCCGGGGAATGGCAAGCTAACCATTCTGCCCACCTCTGGGAATGTGGGTGCGCAATATTCGCCTGCTGCAGGCTGGGCACAGTCCATCCGTTATCATACCCAGGTGCTCGAAGAAACGAATTGGAATGGCGCCATTGCCGTCGCCATGGGAGGTGAGGGCTCCGTCGCTGCCAATGGGTTTTGGGCTGCCTTGAACATCGTCACCACGTTATGGTATCCCTTCCTGTTGGTAATTGAGGATAACGAATATGGGTTATCCGTCCCTTCACTCTGCCAGACACCCGGTGGAAATATCGCAGCCAATCTTTCTACCTATGAAAATCTCAAAACGATCGATGCTGAAGGTATTGAACCTAGTGAGACCTGGAATACCATCCAGCAGGCAGTTGGGTATGTCCGTACTGAAGGAGGACCTTGCTTATTACGTCTACGTGTACCACGTCTGATGGGGCATACCTTCGTCGATACCCAGGCTTACAAATCTGAAGAACAGCGTGCTGACGAGGCAGCGCGCGACCCCCTCCCCAGGCTTAAAACCTACCTTCTAGAACAAAATATTTTAGATGAAGCCGGTTGGCAAGCACTGGAAAAGGAAGTCGATAATGAGCTTGACCAGGCCCTGAAAAATACTGAATCCATGCCTGAACCAGCAACACATACTGTCCTCGATCATGTATATTATTCTGGCAAAAATCAGCTCCAGGGTGGCTTACGTCCCCTTGGGGTAAATCTACCCCTCGGCTCACCAACCCCTCAACCGGCTGGTGCTCGCATCAACCTGATCGATGCGGTTCGCCGCACCCTGGAAATTGAAATGGAGCTCAATCCCCGCATCCTGGTCTTCGGTGAAGACGTAGGAGTCAAAGGCGGTGTTCATGGTGCCACCCAGGGAATGCAATCCCATTTCGGGGAGGATCGCGTCTTTGATACTTCCCTCAATGAAGATGGCATCATCGGCAGATCAACGGGTATGGCATTGGCTGGTTTACTACCCATCCCGGAGATCCAATTCCGCAAGTACGCCGATCCAGCCCATGAACAGCTCAATGACCTGGGTACCTTGCGTTGGCGTACTGCCAACCATTTCGCTGCTCCGGTGGTTGTCCGCATGCCTGTGGGCTATGCCAAAAAGACTGGAGATCCTTGGCATAGCGTTTCAGCAGAAGCGGTCTACGCTCATTTCATCGGCTGGCGCATCGCCTATCCATCAAATGCGGAAGATGCCGTTGGTTTATTACGCACCGCTCTACGGGGGGACGATCCAACTTTCTTCTTTGAACACCGTGCTTTATTGGATACCGCCGAAGCACGCCGACCATATCCAGGGGACGACTATTGCCTGCCCTTTGGTATGGCTACCCGGCTTACCCATGGAGATGAGCTGACCCTCATCACCTGGGGTGCCATGGTCCCTCGCTGTTTAGAGGCCGCGCAAGACTTTCCCGGGCGTGTCACCCTACTTGATTTACGTACCATCTTGCCCTGGGATAAAGACACCGTTCTACAAAGTGTTTCTAAAACGGGCAAGGTAATGGTCGTCCATGAGGACACCATCACCAATGGTTTCGCAGCTGAAATTATTGCCACAATTATCGAACAAGCTTTTCACGCTTTAGACGCACCTATCACCCGCATTGCCACCCCTGATGTGCCCATCCCTTATAATATCGCTTTAATGGAAACGGTTATTCCAGGTATTACACGCATCAAAGAAGGGATCAAGGCTCTGCTAGACTATTGAAATGGAAATTTTGTACTGAATATTGCTTGCGCTATCAGGTTATCGTAAAATATCTTCAGATTAGCACCCATCATTTGACTGACTAAGGAGGAAATATGTCATCCAAGAAAATCGAACGATTGATCCAGACTTCTCCATCCGAGGTATATCATTACTTTACCAATTCATCGGCACTCAGAGACTGGATGTGTGATGTTGCCACAACTAATCCGCATCCAGGCGGTCATATATATCTATGCTGGTCAGGGAATTACTACTCAAGTGGAGAATATATCCAGCTTGAGAAAGATAAATATATCTCCTTCACATGGTTTGGTCGTGGAGAACCTCATCAGACTAAGGTCGAAATATCCTTAAAAAAGAAAAAAGACGGAACTCTGCTCAGACTCACCCATCGCAACATCGGCAAAGGAGAAAAATGGGCAATGATTGCCGAGACATATGAAAAACAATGGCAGAATGCTCTGGAGAATCTCGCCTCGGTGCTGGAAACTGGTCCGGACCTCCGCATTACCCGCCGACCGATGTTGGGAATTTATGTCGCAGAATTCAATCCCGAGATTGCGGAACAATTATGCATCCCCGTCGAATCTGGCACCCGGCTCGAGGGAGTCGTGGATGGGATGGGTGCCCAAAAAGCAGGTTTGCAAAAAGATGATGTGATTGTTGCGATGGACGGCAAAGAGATCACCACGGGAGTTTCATTTACTTCTTTAATTGGCTCGAAACACGCCGGTGATGAGGTCGATGTTACCTTCTATCGCGGACCAGAAAAGAAAACGCTCAAGATGCCCCTTTCTGGTCGGTCGATCCCTCCCATTCCAGCTTCAGGCGTCGATCTATCCAAACAGGTCGAGCCAATCTATCGACAATATGAAAGTGAGATCGAGAAGCTGCTTAAAGCTGCCAGCGAAGAGGAGTGCACATTCAAGCCTGAACCATCGGCTTGGAATGTCAAGGAAGTCCTTGCTCATCTGATCCACAGCGAATTGGGTTGGCAAAATTATGCTTCTGAGATCATGACCGGGTTTGAGGGTTCGTATGATGGCTTTGGAGGCAATCTTCAAGCTCATATTGACGGAACCACTACGATCTTCCCCACCAAGGATGCTTTATTCAAGGAGCTGACTGCTCATGATGCAGAAACATTGAGTATGTTCGCTCATATTCCAAATGAATTTATTTCCCATAAAGGTAGATTC
>JBAQFX010000377.1:0-2622 GCA_049287485.1 Anaerolineales bacterium | reverse complement strand
ATTGATGACTGTTGAGCCGAAATTCGGATCGGTTGAGACTTGCAAACGATATGAATTTGCTCCTTCTGCCATATCCCAGCTAAAAGTAGGTGTCGCCCAGGCGACTGAGGTTTGTAGATCTTGAGCTGCGAACCCTAATCGGCGGAAACTCCAACCTCCAGTCCAGGCTCCATAAGCAGCATTATGGCCGGTTATCCAATATCTCGGTTGGACTCGCCAATAGTAGATATTATCACCGTCCAAATCATCCAAAAAGGTGACATTGTTCTCGCCAAAATAGCTATCGGATGAATTCATATGAAATTCAGCAACCAGATTCGTATAATTAGGGTCTAGATGAACTTCTAATTTGCTACCTGCAAATGGGTTAGATAGATTGCTACCGGTTGGCCAATCCCAAAAGAAGGGTAATAAGGAAGATATAATGCTTGGATCACCTGATACGGTTGAGGGTGGAGAAACTAAATTCATGTGATCTGATACTGCGCTAAATCGACTTAATTGGGCATTACCTGGTACCTGCGGATCCGAAGGAACCGTATCTTCCAATTCACCAGAGCCATCGTTAACACTGAATAACATCACCGAAGCACTGCTGGTTAACTGACTCATGCCAATTGCACCATTGGGTAATTTTAGCTCGATGTAATCGTTAGCAGCATAAACAGAACCGCCTATATCCGACAGTCTTTGCCCAAAGCCCCATGATATACCGTTCCAGGCAAAAACCCACGTATTCAGGGCATTGACCACTCCCTCAATTTTATCGACGTAAATGACATATTCTGGTTGGTGAGCACTGATGGTGGTCACATTATAAGAGCGCTCTGGAGGCGCGTTCCCTCCTGAGCCATCGATATGATCCAGGTCTAAGTAAAAGACGTAGGTCATATCTGTCGAGGTCAAATTTGCACTATAACCGAAAAACCAAAATCCATCCGATTGAGAGGCGAATAATGATGTAAGATCGTAGGTTGAAGGTGAATCCGCTTCTGGATCAACGCCGATTAATAACTGGTTTTCAGGATCGCCGAGAGTCCGAGTATAGCGCCATTCGGATTGTGAGGCGATCTGGAATCGCCAGCCGTCACTCCACTCAGTCCATCCGCTTCCATCATCAGCACGCACCCGCCAGTAAAAAGTGCCATAATCAGTATGGTCAAGACTCCTCTGAGCTAAACTGGTATCCGGTGCGAAAGCGGGAATATTTACTGTTTGAGAGATCTCATAAGTGGAAAAAGCCGTATCCCGACTGATCTCAACCTGATACTGGGTTTGAGTGGTACTCTGATATGGCCACCATTCCAGGAGAGGTGTGGCTTCGACTGATTCCTGTGCGACGACCGGTCGAAGCAATTCAGGTGTTCCACTATTCGTAGGAGGAAGTGCAATGTCAGGGTTGAAGTGCGCTTTCCAAATTTGACTCCAACCTGCGTTAGGGTCTGTCCGGCAACTGCCACCCAGATGATCGAGCACGCATACGCGCCAATAATAATCCTGTCCAACCAATGGTGTGAAATCATCCGCGTCAATAGGAGTGGCACTGGTGTTTTCTGTATCATATTGCCAGTCGATCGTGTTGAAGTATGGCGTGGTGTCTACCTGAATCCGGTAGGCTGTCGCATACACTCCGCCATAGGGTGAGGGAATCATCACCCTATGCCAGATAAAGATCGGATATGCAACCGTTCGATCTTCATAAGGAGTCAGTGAATAATCACCATAAAAATTGGGATCATTGGGAAGATAATAGTAAAGAGGGTAGACTAAAATGGGTGCTGTTGAATCATAATTACTCTGAAATTCTGAAACTTCACTGGTTAATCCTAATTTTCCACCCCCATCGATGGGTGTTACTCGCCAATAGTAATGATTTGTTCCATAATATTTGGTTTGGGGAGTATAGGTTGTATTAGCTGTGGTGGAACTCTCGAACAGAGGATTGAAACTGGGGTTATCTGCGATTTCTATCTTATAGCGCGAAGCTCCAGGAACGGGTGTCCAGCTATACAATGGATATAAGCCATTCTGATATAGATTTGTAGGGGATAACAAATGAGGTTGAAGGTACCATTGTTTTTGAAAGTGCCAGGTATCACTCCAATCGCCTACACCTGAATCGGATGTTACCCGGACATGCCAGCAATAACGGGCATCATTGGGAAAGGTATCGGTTGGCGTATACGAGGTCTGGCGCGTATTTACGCTTGTACCGACGCTGAAATCACAAGATTCATCTGAAGTATATTCAAGTCGATAAAGTTCGGCACCTTCCACTGCGGTCCAACGAAATGTGGGGGTAAATGTAGGAAATGTTTCATCTAATGGTTCCAGTAATGTTGGTACCAGGTCCATGGCATATGTGCCATATGCCATGGTGAATTTCCGGATCTCGCTGGATGTGCCGAGGTGATCAGTAGTATCTATGGGGATTACTCGCCACCAATATTCACCATTTTCTAATCGATCCTTCGGTTGAACAGTCGTGGTCAACGTATCACTGCTTAAGATGGGCGAATTAAACCCATCCGGTGATGTGGCTATCTGAAAACGGTATTTTGCTGTGCCGATCACAGGTGTCCAAGAAAAATCTGGGGAGTTAAAAAATGCCAACGATTCATC
>JBAQFX010000376.1:0-1967 GCA_049287485.1 Anaerolineales bacterium | reverse complement strand
TGCAAGACCCAATCAAAAGCTCAAGTCAATAATCAATATCAAGGTACGATCACCATCTCTGGTGCATTTGCTCTTTATCCCATGATGCAGCGCTGGGCGGAGGAATTTCATTCCTTACATCCTGGAGTAGAATTTGATATTTCCGCAGGCGGTGCTGGTAAAGGAATGACCGATGTCCTGTCAAATGCAGTTGACATTGGCATGATTTCGCGCGATATTGTTACCGACGAAATTGCCAAAGGGGCTTATGGAGTAGCAGTCACCAAGGACGCGGTTTTTTCTACCGTCAACGTAGAGAATCCTGTTCTGCAAGATTTATTAACACAAGGTATTCAACCAGAAACTTTCATCAAGATATATATTACTGGCGAAATCACAACCTGGGGACAGGTGGTAGGGCGTCCTGAAATCTCGGATGAAATCCATATATACACTCGATCGGATTCTTGCGGCGCAGGTGAAATATGGGCTAAATTTCTGGGAAATAAAAAACAGGAGGATCTGTTAGGGATTGGGGTGTCCGGTGATCCGGGCGTTGTGGGAGCAGTTGCCAAAGATCCCTTGGGTATTGGATACAATAACCTGAATTATGCCTTCGATATTACCACTGGTAAACCCGTGGCCGGGATCACGGTGGTACCAATTGACATTAACCTTAATGGGCAGGCGGACCAGGATGAGATAATAAACACAAATGCTGAAGCAATCTCAGCCGTTGCTTCTGGCAATTACCCTTCTCCCCCGGCACGTCTACTATACCTTGCAACAAATGGAAAACCTTCTGGGTTAACCCAGATTTTTATCGAATGGATCCTGACAGATGGGCAGGATTTCGTAAGCGAGAGCGGCTATATCCTATTAACCCAGGAACAGCTTGAGGCATCCCTGAATAGGATTCGATAGCAAAGTAAATCTGATTTCCTGATGCATACACCCCTCTCTCTTCACCCAGCTAAAAGAATCTCGCGTCTCAAGGATTTTCGCGCATGGATGGATCGCCGTGCACATCAAGGATTCTATGCGCTGGCTGCAATACCGATCATCTTGTTGGTGGTAATGCTGGTCCTGCTTATCTACAGATCCTATCCAATCCTTCAATCCAATTCCATCTGGAATTTACTCACCGGTCGTACATGGTCGCCCAGCAAGGGAGAGTTTGGTTTTTTGCCGTTTATTATGGGATCTGCATGGGTGACTGCAGTAGCCATGATCCTGTCAATTCCTCCGTGCCTCTTTACAGCACTATACTTGGCTGAATATGCTCGTCCGGGTGTAAGAACTATGACGAAACCAGTACTGGACCTGTTAGCGGCCATTCCCTCAGTAATTTATGGTGTATGGGGAATTATAGCGATCGTTCCTCTAGTAGAAAAGTTTGCTCCCAGGATCAGTCAATTCTTTGGTGATATTCCTTTGTTCGCAGTAAATAACCCGACCGGGTATGGCATCCTGGCTGGAGGTTTTATTCTGGCTGTCATGGTTTCCCCGTTCATCATAGCCGTCTCTTTTGAAATCCTGCGCACTGTACCTGACGGATATCGACAGGCTTCTCTGGCTGTTGGTGCGACACATTGGGAGACAATAAAGTATGCCGTTTTACCTAAAGCTCGCTCAGGGTTGATAGCGGGAATCGTGTTGGGTGCTTCGCGTGCGATAGGCGAAACAATGGCAGTATTAATGGTTGTCGGTAATGTCGCCAAAATACCGACCTCGATTTTCGATCCAGCCTATCCATTGCCAGCCTTAATTGCGAATAACTATGGTGAAATGCTTTCGATCCCTTTATATGACGCGGCCTTGATGACAGCCGCATTAATTCTACTTTTAGCAGTTATGGTAATTAATATAATAGCCACCCTGATCTTAAGACGAATAACCAAGGAAGTTTCTGCATGAGCCGGTATCGTTTTTCTCACCGCTACATTGAAGAATATATCTTCAAAATATTTATGCTGGTTTCATTTAGT
>JBAQFX010000375.1:0-14198 GCA_049287485.1 Anaerolineales bacterium | reverse complement strand
CCAGAACTCCCACCCCCACCAGAACTCCCACCATCACCCCGAAACCCACCGCCACGCCTACGCCTGGTCCATGCCAGCAATTGATCGTCAATAGCAATTTCGATGGCAACGATGGCTGGGTGATCCTCAATACGGTTTACCCGGCAGCCTACTCCTATGCGCAATACCATAGCGCTTTCCGCTCGATGCGCACAGGGATCGTCAACCCAGCGGATAACATCTTCAGCTATTCCGACTTCCGCCAGGTGGTCACCATCCCCTCCAACACCCATCACGTTACTCTGGGGATGTGGGTGTACTTCATCAGTGGCGAGGCACAGGGCTTATCTCAACCAGAAGCAATCGCCCCCAGTGGAAAGCCTTTCACCGAGACTGTGCTGAGTGATGACCTGCAATACCTGCTGATTTTAGACCAGAACCAAAACTGGATTGGCACGCTGGTGTGGCAGCGCAGCAACAGCCAGGTGTGGACCAATATGACCTTTGACCTGAGCGCTTACAGCGGGCAAACGATCATGCTGCAATGGGGCACGTTCAATAATGGAACAAGTGGCATCAGCTCTATGTACGTGGATGATGTAACCCTGCAGGCGTGCCCGTAACGCATTCCAGCTGACCCAGGTGATGCCCGAGACAGTAACTACTCACCCATCCCCTCTTGATCCCCCCTTCCCTTTTGAGTGAAGGGGGGAATCTGTTGGTGGAGGCATCCATAGAACCATGAGAGCTGGAGCACGCCGCGCCTCTTTTTATAGAAAGGTAATTTCCCCCGATTGTTAAAATACTGAGTATGCGGTTCTAGGCCAGGGTGAAACCCACCACGAAGGTTAGCGTCATCAACAGGAATATGGCGGGTAGGATACGCAGGATGATCTGCCTGGAAACAATGGGCCTGCCGGTCTTCAGGAAATAGAGCAACAGCCCAGCCAGGCCGATCAGGGCGCCACCCAAGCCCACGAAGGCAAAACCCGGCCTGGCGATGCCCTGGGCAGACAGGATGCTCGGTAACAGGAAAACCACCAGGCCAGCCACACCATGGACGATGGCCAGGATGAAGGTGGAAACACGGGCGGAAATGTTCATCAAGCGGGTGATGATGATGGCCAAGTAACCCAGAATGACAAAGATCAGATAAGGCACTCGCCAGGAGTAGACCTGTTCCCAAATCAAGCCCAGAGACAGGCTGAGGGGGATGATGGAAGAGAACATGACCACGATACGACTATTGAGCACATCGAAGCCTAGGATAATGATCAACAAGCAGGCCACCAGCAAGACACCAAAAGCGATGGTATAGGCAATGGTCGGGACATTTTCCAGGCCATTAATACCCACCACCACCTGATACGCGGCCAACAAACATGTAACCAGTAGCAGCAGGCGATCGAGGGAAGTCACTTTCATCTATGCAGTTTTATAAGGACAGCAATATCATGGAGGCCAGCATGTACACAGAGGCATATTTGAACAAGCTATAGTTCACCTGCTCTGAGGGTTTAATCACGGTTGCCAGTGAAAGGAGCAGGAGACCTGCGGATAATACAGCCATCAAACGTAAAGCACCTGCCTGAACGCCAATCATTACGCCGGCCACACCAATTGAAGCAGCTGCAATGATGGCGGAGAGGGCAATGATTGCCCGGGTGACTTCAAATCCGTAGGCTGAGGGAAAGGTCGGCACTTTGGCAGCCTGATAATCGGCGAAATAGCGCATATTGAAGGTGAGGATGTGGGTGGGGATCCAGAATAACACCGCCATGGTGAGCAGGAGACCCACCAGGTCTACTCCACCGGTAGCCAGCACACGCCCTGCCAGGATGGGCATACCACCTGAAATGCCACCCCAGACGATACTCCAGCTGGTGCGTCGCTTGAGCCAGATGGTGTAAATAACTACATCAAAGAAGAGCCCGGCGAAAACCACCACACCATAATAAGCACTCAATATGAAAGCCCAAATCACGCCAATGGTCGAAAGGATCAGGCCAAGCCTCAAGGCCTCCTGCTTTGATACCTTTCCGCTAGCTAATGGGCGATTATGGGTACGGTTCATCACCGTATCGAGGTCACAGTCATACCACATGTTCAGGATGGTGGAGCCGCTGATGGCAAGGAACAGGCTGCCGATCAGGCCAAACAAGGTGCTCAATTCCAGCGGCGTGTGGGCGCTCATAAACCCAGCCAGACCAGTGGAAAGCAACAGGCCGGTCTGTAAGGTCTTGAGGAGTGGCCAATATTTTGTTCGAAAGACTTTAATGGATTGAATAACAGTTCTTAGAAAACTCATACAACATGCCATCCTCACCACAAATACTGACCCACTCTATTCAATCTACACTGGGCAAAATGAAATATCACCTAATTAACTTCCGATTGAGTAAATTATACTCGATATTCATTAATCAGCTCAAGATGCATTCCACACCGAAATATCGGGTGATTCACCCTTTTGCCAGCAACTCTTGCAACACTGCCCTGGAATGCGCTTCTACGGTTACGTGGAGGCTGCCACCATGGGAGTCCATGGTGACCACGGCGGGGAAATCCTTGATCTCCGTGACCCACATGGCTTCAGGCACACCAAAATCAAGCTTATAGACTCCCAGCACACGGGTGACCGTCTGCGCGATGAGCGAGGCGGCACCACCGATGGCGTGCAGGTACACACCCGGCACTTCCTGGCACGCTGCGAGAGTCTTGGGACCCATGCCACCCTTGCCGATGACACCCTTCATATTGAAGTGCTGCATCACCATGCCCTGGTAGGGTTCTTCACGAATGCTGGTGGTGGGCCCGGCTGCCACAAATTTATACTGCTTCGTATCCAAGCCGGCTACCACGGGTCCGCAGTGGTAAATGACACTGCCGTTCAAAAGCGGCTTGATGGCTTCATAGACTTCCAGGTCATCCCCCTGCGGCTGGCGCGTTTTTTTAATGAATGTGTCCACCATCCACTTGTGGACGGCATCACGCCCGGTGATCATGATCCCGCTGAGAAGGATGGGGTCGCCAACTTTCAGGCTGCGGATGGTGTCATCACTGAGGGGAATAGTTAATGAGCGCATGTGTGTCCTCCTTCTACTCGTATTTAACCAGGTCGGCAGTGATGGTCATCTTGCGGCGACGATATGCCCAGCACATATATGACACACTGACGAAGAAGCTGGCCGGCAAACGGTTGAGATGGGTGATCTTGCTACCCAGCAGGGTGGTGTTGCCGCCGAACCCCATTGGACCGATGCCAAGTTGGTTGCCTTCTTCTACCATGCGTTTCTCCATGGCATCGAGCTGCGGGTCGGGGTTATGGTCATCCAGCTTACGAAATAGCGTCTCCTTAGAGGCATAATAGCCCGAGCCGCGATCACCACCGATCGCCACACCCAGGATGCCGGGTGCACATCCCTGTCCTTGAGCCTGATAGACTGCATCCAGCATCACCTTGCGTACCCCGGCCAGGTCACGCCCGGCGTTCAGAGCGCTGTTGGGCAGGGAATATTGAGCGCCTACATTCTCGCACCCGCCACCCTTGAGCATCAGCTCGATGGTCAGGGTGTCGCCTTCCACTTCCTCGAAATGGAGGCTGGGGAAATGCCTGCCACCCAGGTTGTTGCCGCTGTTTTTCCCGCTGAGCGAATCGACCGAGTTGGGGCGCAGGTAGGCTTTTTTAGTTGCCTGCACCACGGCTTCTTCGATCTGCTGGCGTAATTGCCGTGTGCTCCAACCTGGCGGGTAATAAACGTAAAAAATCGGGGTGCCGGTATCCTGGCAGATGGGTGTCGAATTCTTGCGTGAAAGCTTTACATTCTCCAGGATCGTTTCAAGCGCCCCTCGGGCAGCCGAGCCCGGTTCTTCCTGATCAACCGCCCGTTTGAGCGATGCTTCTACATCAGGTGGCAGGTCTGTTGAGGTCAGCCGTACCAGCTCAAGGATATTCTCAGTAATATCTCGCATCATTGCCTCCGCAGGATCAAGAATACAAATCCTTAGCCTGTGTTTATGATTTATTGTTGGAAACCCTGCTCATCATTGTACACTGCTTAATTAGACCTGAATACTGACAACTGATAAGGATTAAGCATGACAATCCGCCTCATTCTGATGCATTTTCAAGTGGCGTATGCTTATAAAGCCAGTTTCTTTTGCCCTGGAACAAATAGAAACAGGCTGATCGGACCGGCGATCAATATCCACATAGCGGCAGGTAAACCCGCCCGGGCGGCTACCCAACCAACCAGGAAGGATATGCCACCTCCCAGCAAGCCAATGATCGAGTCGATTGCCATCACCGTGCCCGAGCGACCTGGGACAGTGGCAAATGCTTCTCCCTGCAAGACCTCGTACCAGCCCAGGGTGACCAGCTTGATCAGGACGATCAACCCGATCTTAGCCCATAACCAGGGGGTAAGCAGCCAAACGGCATAGAGCACCCCCGTCACTCCTGCAGAAAGACGGACCACCTTACGACCAGCGAAACGCTCCAGGACAGGGATCAGCACGATATTGGAGATCAAACCGGCAAGCATCAGCACACTGAACATCAGGCTGGCCTGCGCCACCGAGAAACCGGCAACATCGGTAAAATACAACGGCAGGTAGCCAGTGAGCACATCCAACAAAAGGTCTGATAGCTGCAACAGGATCATCCAGCGGATTAGTTGCGGATTTCGAACTGCCTCCCACAAGCCCTGCAACAAGTCATGGATGGATTGTTTAGACCGTAAAGGGTTTTCGATCCCTGGATGAAGCGGGATTTGCCTCAACCTGGTCATCAGCACCAACAGCAGGCACAAGCCTGCCATGGCAAAATACATCCAGCGCCAGCCAAAACCCAGTGCGAACCCTCCCGCCAAGATCAATGGGCCAATCAAGTTTGCCACAGAGCCGAAAAGAGTCCATCTCGCCATCATGTGCGGCTCTCGCCCAGGGTTGAGGTCCATCAGCGTGGCCTGAGAAAGGGAGACAAAAGCACCGCTGGCGGGGAAGCCGATGACCATGCCGAACAGCATGAAGGGAAACAAACGTGTACCAGCAATGGCGAGCAAGGAAAGGATGATTGCCAGCCCCCCAGCAAGCATAATATGCTTACGGTAACGGGTATCCCCCAATAACATGAGCACAGGCTCGATGAATGTATTTACAATTCCCGGCAATCCCAGCAGCAAGCCTACCTGGATGTAGCTCAGCCCCAGGTCGGTGCGGATGGCCGGTAGGGCAGCATTCCCCACGCCATAGTTCAGCTCATCGAAGAACTCGATCAGCAAGAACAGGAATGTCAGCGAGGTTACACCCCGCAGGATGCCGGATAAGACAATAGATTTTTTAGAAAACTTGTGATGAACCATTTCAGCCTCTTTCTCTCCATTGGATTTTTGTGGGGGTGATGGGGAGGGAAAGAGGTGGCGGGCGTGCATAAGATTGAAAATTACCCGATCAACAGGGAGGATGATAACGACTATACATAAAACAATTATACATTTTTTTTCATTCGGTTGGGTAACTTAGCACATCCCCCCAATTGGAGACTTCATCCAGGAAAGTTGGGATGTTTAAAAGCCCCGCCGCCCATAAATAAGCCCGGTCGCGTTCAGGGATTTCTGCCAGGGTCAGCCAGCGTAAATCAACCAGAATCTGATGTTCCCGCTCAAGCTCAGGATCATTTCCTATTTGCGGTACCTGGTCACCAATCTCGACTAAAAACGTATCCGTATCATTGCCTATGCCATCAATATAATGACTGGTTTGCCGTATGATCTTACCCTGCACACAACATTCTTCTTCCAGCTCACGCAGTACCGCCTCGGCCGAGGTCTCATGGGGCTCTACCCCACCACCAGGCAAGCACCACCATTCTTCATTGTCAAGGGAATGCTTGACCATTAAAATTTGCCGGTCTCGATGAATGATGCACTGGGCACGGGTCATTTTTCAAGCAGATCCATATAAGCAGTATCGATTAGGTCCATTGGGTTGATGCCTAATTTGTACATCAAACTTTCAGCGATAGCTTTCCCATCTGCATCACTCTGCCCATGATTTAAGACTACTTCAAGCTCGATGAATTTACCCAATCCCTGAACATCATCCAGATGAATGCGGGTCTGACCTACCATAAATAAATAGCGCACCTTGGAAACCACCCCGCGCACCCCATAAGCCTCGGATAAAATTGCCTTGATAGCTGCGGGGTCATCGGTTTCGAATATCTTATAGTCTGAGTGCTTGGGACCAGCAATGTCCTGGCGTTGATAATAAACAATCTGGCCCCGCTGCAGATCCAACTCTCTCAATTTTATCCGACCATTGGGGCAATTAAAAAAGGTGTCTAGCTGAGGGATTATCTGGCAGGGAGTATCGCTCAGCTGTTCAGCTTTTCGCTGCAAAGCGATAAAATCATTGACTCGCGCTTTGATCTCAATGTTAGCTGGCATGCATCGCTCCTAGTACATCATTGACCGTAAGCCATCCCTGGTTGGGGAAAATCTTAAGCACCTGGGGGGCAAAAGTGGTGGATTGGCTCAGCACTTCCCATGGATCGCCTTCGGCACTGACCAATCCCTTCTCCAACAGGACGATCCGGTCGGCAGCCTGGACAGCCAGTTCGACATCATGCGTAACCATCAAAATCGCCATCCCCTCATCACGCCAGGATCGAAGCAGATTGAGCAGGATTCGCTTAGCATCATAATCTAAGCCGCGTGTGGGCTCGTCCAACAGCAATGCTCCTGGATGAGTGACCAGAACCGCCCCCAATGCCACCCGCTGGCGCTCACCGGTGCTCAGATCTCTGGGATAACACTCAGCTTTATCACCCAGGCCCAAATGCTCTAATAATATTTTGGGTTTGACATTATCCTCTGAGAGATTCAGCTTGTGATTGCGTAGAGTAACTAACAACTCATCTAGCACGGTATCGGAAAATAACAAGGCATTCGGGTCCTGCGGCAGGTAGCCCACCTGCTGGCAGATTTCAGCAACCGCGCGACCCATGATATCCATACCGTTAACCTTGATCTGACCTTCCTTGATGGGAGTCAGACCGATTAAAGAGCGCAGGAAAGATGATTTCCCAGCACCGTTGGATCCCATCATCACGGTAATTTCACCCGCGTACAGGCTTAAATCTACACCGCGCAGTGCCTGAAAGTTACCGTAGTTGATCTTCACGCCCCTGGCTTCAATATAGGGCGAGATTGACTTATGCTTATCCACCTGGTCGGTTAACGGTCGGTGCTGCTGCTCAGGCAATTTCTCAAGGGTAGTTTTGGCGTACTCGCGGGCTGATTCGATGGTCAGGGGGAGTGGATCCCAACCAAACTGCTTACCCAGGCTGATCAGGGGTGGGATGAGCTCGACTTGCTGTAAAACGTTGCGTGGGTCACCAATACATCCTTCAGGGTATTCAGTGGATAAGTAAATGATCTGACCAGTGTAAGGCAAGACGCGTTCCAGGCGATGTTCCGCCAGCACGATGGTTAAACCCATTTGTTCATTCAACTTTACCAAAGCCTGGAGAACTTCTTCAGCGCCATGAGGGTCCAGTTGAGAGGTGGGCTCATCCAATACCAGGATGCGAGGCTGCAAGACAAGCGCGGCGGCAATCGCCACGCGCTGGACCTCACCACCCGACAAAGTTTCCAGCCTGCGCGAACGTAAATCGGTCAGCTCAAGTAACTCGAGAACTTTATCAACGCGGGGTTCCATCTCTTCCCTGGGTAAAGCCATATTCTCTAGGGAAAAGGCTATCTCATCTTCCACCCGGTCCACCACAAATTGGGCTTCGGGGTCTTGAAAGACAAAACCCACCGTCTGGCTCATTTCGCCTGGGGTAAGAAGCACGGGGTCTAACTCATTCACCATAATCTTCCCACTCAAACTGCCCCCACTGAAGTGCGGGACCAAGCCATTGAGGCAGCGTAACAAGGTAGATTTTCCTGACCCTGAAGGTCCCATCACCAGGCACAATTCCCCATCTGGAATCTGTAAGCTGATACCCTTCAACGCTGGGTGCTCTGCTCCAGGATAAGTAAAGCACAGGTTTGAAATCGTGATCATGGGCTCTCAGTATATCACTATAAAATAACCAAGGACACGCTTCCGTAAACGTGTCCTTCATGGGATGAAAGTTCAATTAATGATTAACTGGCCGGTCTCACTTCGGCGAAACGCTGACGTTCCTTCTGGAGCAAGTTACGAATAACAGGTTCCTCGGCAGGCATGGAAATTAATTTACCTTGAATGAATTCGCACCCAAGCTGGTTCAGCTTGCTTAATTGCTCTTTCGTCTCCACACCTTCCGCCACCACGGTCAACCCCAACCCATGGGTTAGCTTGATGATTGCCTGAACTATTTTTAGATAGTCGGGATCTTGAGTGATCTTGCTGATAAAAGAGCGATCGATTTTTAGCACTTTGATCGAATTATGAGATAAATAATTCAGGGATGAATATCCCACTCCAAAATCATCGATCTGTACCTGGATGCCATAATCTCGCAATTTATCGAGCACTTCCAGGAAGATTTCAAAATTTCCCATGACGGCATTTTCAGTGATTTCCAGGTTCAAGCTGGCGGCGTTCAAACCCGTCTCCTGTAAAGTCTGGACGATGTATTCCACGAAATCTGGCTGAGAAATGTGCTTACCTGAAATATTGACACTCACCCCCAAGGCTGGATCATTCGGGAAAAGTTCTTGCCACTTGACTAGCTGAATTGCCGCCTTGCGCATCACCAGACGGTCTAACTGGATGATCATCCCGGTTTCATCTGCCAGAGGGACGAACTCGTCGGGAGTTAACAGCCCACGTTCTCTATGCTTCCAACGCACCAGGGCTTCAAACCACTCTGTGCGCCCGGTTTTGATATTAACCACAGGTTGGTAAAATACATCCAGCTCTTCCTTTTCAATCGCCTGCCGTAAAGCTGATTCAAGCTCCAAGCGTAACATGATCTGGTCGCGCATGGCACTATCGAAGATTTCATAGCGTGAGCGACCATTCTCCTTGGCCCGATACATGGCCGTGTCCGCATCCCGCAGGATATCCTCCGGGCGATCATACCCGGTGCTACTCAACACAATGCCCATGCTGGCAGACATATATATAGTATGACTCGGTAGTAGCGCTGCCATCATAAGCTTTTTCTGGATACGATCTGCCACCCGGGTGACATCACTTACATCTCGGATGTCCTCCAGAAGGATGACAAATTCATCTCCACCTAAGCGTGCTACTGTATCCATGGGTCGTAGAATCGAGCGTAGTAGATGAGCGGTAGCGATCAATAATTGGTCACCCGTCAGGTGACCAAGGCTATCATTCACATCCTTGAAGCGGTCTAAATCCAGGAATATCACCGCATAGATGTGTTTACCATCCCTCCTGCCGCGTTCGATGACATGATTTAGACGGTCGATGAACAGTGCCCGGTTCGGTAATTCGGTCAGTGAATCATGGAAAGCGTCGTGCAGCAGCTTGATCTCTGCCTGTTTGCGCAAAGTGACATCGGTTTGGGAGCCAGCCAGGCGCAGGGCAGTCTTATTGGGACCCATGACCGCCATACCACGACTCAACACCCAGCGGTAAGATCCATTGGAATGCTGGATGCGGTATTCGCATTCAAAATGAGCAGATAGTCCTTTAATATGAGCCGAGATATTGGTTTTTAATTGGGCAATATCATCTGGATGGACCCGATTAAACCATTCATTCGGGTTGTCACCGATCTCTTCATCTGAATAACCCAGCATCTGTTTCCAGCGGGGAGAATAATAGATCAGATTCTTTTTCAGGTTCCAATCCCACAGCCCATCATTGGCAGCCCGTACTGCCAAGGCATATCGCTCTTCACTCTCACGTAAGGCATCTTCAACTCTTTGGCGCTCGGTGATCTCCTGCTTAGCCTGGAGATATAAGTCGGCATTTTCCAGAGCAACGGCGGCATAATCCGCCAGGGAGCTCAACACCACCTCATCTTTTTCCTTAAAAGGTGTATCATTCTTACGATTCGTGACGGAGAGCACTCCCAGGGGGATATTTCTGGTAAGGATGGGCACATACAACAGGCTATGAACAAGATAGCCAGTGGATACTTTTAGGGGAGCCTGCATGCTGGGCTCGATGGCACTTAGTGGACGTTTGGATTTAATCACCTGACCCACCAATGAATCAGCGATGGGAATCCGCATGGTCTTGATTGAATCCTCATCCATATTCTTGACTGCCCGCAAGTAAAGCAAGCCACTATCTTTATCCAACAAAGCCAGGAAACCCTCTTCTGCGCGGGTGAGCGAAACCCCGGCCTCAACAATACGCACCAGGACCTCGCTCAGCTCCAAGGTGGAGGTAACGCTTTTCCCCACCGTTGAGAGGGAGGTTAACCAGGCAACTTGATCTTCCAGCTGTGAATTCAGGATGGCTTTTTCACGTTGCAAGCGGCTTTCTGCCAGCGACCTGGTGATTGCTTCCGTTAATAAATTTTCATCCAGGGGTTTGCTCAGGTAGTCATGCACGCCAAGCCTGAAAGCTTCTGCTGCCACCTGCTCAGAGCCGTGTCCGGTCATTAAAATCGTCGGTATATGGTATCCGTCCTTATCCAGGCGTTTGAGCAGCTCCAGACCGGTCAAATCAGGCAACTGCAGGTCAAGCAGCATGAGGTCCAGGTTGGCTTTGCGTTGTTTTACCAGCTTTATAGCGCTATTGGCATCACGAGCAACCAACACTTCGTACCCGAGACCCGGCAGCATGCTCTCGGCTAAAAAATCACTGATCTGGCGGTTATCGTCGACGACTAAAATAATCTCATTACTCATAATGAACCTGTGCGTTTAATTGCAACCATGCAACCCACGAGAAGTAGGTACCCCGAGTACGACTGTATGATTTCATGCCGTGGTTGAATATCCATGTCCAATTTATAAGCTAATTATAATATAAAGAACGCTTTGCATTTATTGTGCCATTTTTCATTGTGTTATGCAATATAACTTGGCAAGCGTACCGCATAAATGGGGATATTTCTGCCTGGGATGCAAGAAAACAAGCCAGGGCCTGATAAAATGCCACGGCATGGTCATGGTCATGCAAGATATAATATACATCCAGTGTATCATATCGTGATATTCAGCGATATCGAACTATTCGGGAAAATGACAGGGTAAATCAAACACAAGGAGCGATGAATGCAGATTCTTGGTATTGATGTTGGCGGAACAGGTATTAAAGGTGCGCCGGTGGATACTACCATAGGTAAATTGATGGCAGACCGCTACCGAATGCTGACGCCTAAAGGAGCCAAGCCAGAGCCCATGGCGAAAGTGGTTAAGGATATTGCCATGCAATTCAACTGGCATGGAAAGATCGGCTGTGGTTTTCCGGCGGTGATCCGCAATGGGGTAGCTGAATCGGCGGCCAATATCAACCAAAAATGGATCGGTACCAATGTGGCTCAACTGTTTTCCGAAGTGACAGGCTGCCCGGTGCATGTGGTCAACGATGCCGATGCGGCTGGGTTGGCTGAAATCACTTTTGGGGCTGGGAAAGGCGTTAAAGGCGTAGTTATGATGATCACCATTGGTACCGGGTTAGGGTCTGCCCTGTTTATCGATGGAAAATTGGTACCCAACACCGAATTGGGTCATATTGAAGTTGAATGTGATGATGCTGAATTAAATGCTTCCGATGAAGCACGTAAGAAACAGGATCTGTCCTGGAAAAAATGGGCCAAACGCCTGGATAAATATTTGAATACGCTGGAAAATCTGTTTTCTCCGGACCTGATGATATTGGGGGGTGGGGTGGTAAAGAAACAAGAAAATTTCATCCCCCTGCTAAAACTACACACCAAGGTCATCCCGGCGGTGATGGGCAACGATGCGGGTATCATCGGGGCAGCCCTGGCTGCCAGCATCTATTTTTCCGAATAGTTGCGTCTCTATCATTTTTCAGAACATCTCACACTAATTTTTCCCGTAAATGTCATTGGTATACCTAAATGGAACGCGGCAGATCAATTGTCATTCGGTCCAAGAGACCGTCTCACAACAATGATCGCTGTGCTTGCATCTATTATCACCCGAACAGATGAAAGCTCGTAAGAAGTCGTTTTCATGCTAACGCGGGCATAAGGAGACAAAAAGGCGGAGATAGCGGGAATATTTGTAGGAATAGATAAATCAAAGACCTGGTTAGATATCGCCATACATGAAACAGATATAACTTGGCGTGCAAGGAATAATGATACCGGGATCGCTGAATTGATCAAGCGGTTGAAGAAGATGAAACCTGCTTTGGTCGTAATCGAAGCCACGGGGGTTTCGAGATGCGGTTGGTGACGGAGTTAGCATACGCCAAATTGTCTGTGGTGATAACCAATCCACGTAAAGTACGAACATTTGCACGCTCGACAGGCAAATGAGCCAAGACCGAAAATTGGGATGCAAACTCCCCTGTCATCTTACTTATCCATTCCCCATTACCAACAGCAGACTTATTATTCGTGAACTCGTGCCCTCCTTCATGGGTAGATTCTCATCCATCCTCCACTAAATAATTAGCTTCAGTACAAAGAATGCGCTACCGTCTGGTTATTCCTATCGATATTATTGACCAGGGCAATATCCGCGCATCCACTATCCCATCTACTTGCCAGTACTATTTAGCTATCGTTCTGAATCGCTGACCCAAAAGAGTCACTTCGTAATTTCCTCATAGCCGTACAAAGCAAATGTATCTTGCCACCTTTGTGGGTATACCGTATACTTAACCTGTGGGCCTTATCTAAAACATTTGAGGAGGAATGCTATGAAAGATCGAAGTCTCGCAGTAATCATCACCATCATCGCCGTCATATTGTGTGGCTGCCCTGGTTTGGCTTTTTTGTGTTTTGGCGTGACAGATTTTATTGATCACTACGCCTTGAATTCATATTTTTACGGGATATATAGTCAAACCGCGGCCAATCTCTGGGGAATCGTGGGTATCTGCAGCGGTATTCTCTTTATTGTGATCGCTATCGTGGTTAGTATTCTCGTCCTGCGCAAGAAAAATGGCACCACACCACCAAGTCCAAACGAGCCTATCCCCCCAACCTTATAATTCTTATACAATGCAAAACCAGAGCTAACCACAGCTCTGGTTTTATTTTAAAACCTGGTTGTTTTTTGTTTCCAGTACATCACCGGCCTCCTTTCCTGGTCCCGGTTTGCCTAAATTGCACTGAAAGTGTTACCTATGTCTCCGAACATATGTTACTTATGTATCCGGTCTATACACTTCGCGTAATGACTCACCCATGACCCAATATCTCATCTTCCTTACGATAATCAGCGAGAAAGTAATCGAAAAATGAGCCTACGCAGGGGCTTCGCTCCCAGTGTAGGCTCATTTTTCGAAAGATTTCCCCTCCCCCGATGGCTGAAAAGCCAAGGTGGGAGGGGTCAGGGGTGGGGGCGTGAGTAATTACCAATACGCAGGTGAGGGCTTAGCTGTCGGGGTGAAAGTAGTTAACCTAATGATCTAGAAATAATCATCCATGGTTTCTAGGGCGAACCTTGACAGATAACAACAATAAAATTAAACTAATTGTTAACATTAAAATTAATTTTAATATCTTCGATAAACCTTCATGCAACCTCTTGAGCATTTACATACCTTCGATCAGCTTAAAATCCTTTCAGACCCGCGTCGGCTTTCTATCCTCAGGCATCTAATGATCGGGCCAGCCACACTTTCACAATTGGGTCGCAGCCTTGGTGAGCACCCCGCCTGGATCCGTCACCATCTCAAGCTGCTGGAACAAGCCGGATTGGTGGAATTGAGTGAGGTAAAGATTTCTGAAGGATATATCGAAAAATATTATCAATCCAAAGCACAAGCGTTTCTCTTACAAGAACTATTATTACCAGAATCGTTTGGGAAAAGGATGGTAGTGCTCTCCGGGAGCCATGACCTGGCCATGGAATGTTTGGCTAAATCTCTCAGCTGCGATTTGACTATATTCACCCTCCCGGTGGGTAGCCTGAATGGCCTGGTGGCATTACGTCAGGGGATGTGTAATGCCACCGGCTGCCATCTTTATGAGGCAAGTAGCGACGATTTTAATACACCCTTCGTCCGGCATTTTTTCCCCGATCAAACCATGGTTCTCCTCACTCTGGCATATCGCCAACAGGGCTTGATCGTGCCACCAGGGAATCCAGATC
>JBAQFX010000374.1:0-2472 GCA_049287485.1 Anaerolineales bacterium | reverse complement strand
CTCCCTGTACCAGGTGTAAGCATAGAAATCCGACAAAACGTAATAGCACCCAAGTTAAACTATGTACCTTCTAAATGAATAAATTGGCACGGTTATTTAGATGTTAAGGTTCTAATATGAGAGAATGAAGCAATAAAATCACGCTTGAAAATTGACAGGATTGCTGGGTTAATTTGACAGTTCCCGATGTGGCCACGCACATGGGTATGCATTTCGTTTGGTATTCATTTTTTGAATGTTGTCTCTACGGTTTATTGATGCAAGTTGATATTTGATCATCAATAGCAAGTACAATCGACTTGAATTGTTCCGCGCTCATTTTACCCTCAATTATAGGTGTTGAGAATTGCGAAATAAATTGACCATAACGTACTACAGCTGAACATTTATAACCAATAATTGGATATTGGCTTTCTCCACATCGTATTCTATTTTCGTTCCCATTTAAATCCCAACTCTCACTCCCGTTTAAGTTCGTCCATTTGATCCAGGCTGTTGGAAAAAGTACCTGGTCGTTAAACCTGAGGAAGAAAAAGGCAAGGAACTCATTTTTATATTGGTAAATCGTTTGAGAGGCTCTATTATTACCGCTTTCATAATCTACTTCTAATGCGTCAGTTGCTCCATCAGTTGGTAAAGCTGGTGGCAATACTCGCCATAATCTTTCCCATTCCGAAGGCATCATATCATCTTGAAGAATTAGATTCTCTAAAGCACATTTAGGCTTTTGGTATCTAAATAATGCTAATCCCAAAAGGCTACATAGAGCTAAAAATATTAATGCGGCTCCGATAATTTTTCTCATCGGTAGATCCTTATTATGTTACCGTTAGCATCTACTTCTGCTTTATTTAACTCGTTTCGCTCTATATAAATCCATGATAAGAGAGCTCTCTCAGATAAATTGTGGTTTCTAAACATATATATTCCAATCAAATTAGCTACTACATCAGATGGGTCATCCTGGATTTTTATTTCCAAATTACTGGCCGCGTGTTCAATCGCAGCACCGGTTAGTAAGGCTTGTTCTGAAAACCCAAGGGAAGAACCAACATATCCAAAATGGAAATTTGCCCAAATATCATAATAAAATATCACATCTTCTTCGATTCCAATATCTGAAAAATCAACCGTCTGAGCTTCTCCCCATATATCACGGATATCTTTTTTATAATCCCATTGACCACAAATTGGGCGTGATCGTGCATCAGCTACACGACAGCCAAACAACAGAGATGCCTCGTTTCGAGCTGCTATGTCAGCATATTCAGCATAGGCAAGATATCGTGGACCACCTATGGCTATTTTTAGCCACCATGGCATTTGTCGATAAGCGTTACATGCATTGATATAGTATTTAGTAGTATTTAGCTGATAGATAATTTTACCTATCTCACTATTTGAGTCTTCTTGCATCCTTTGGATTATGAACCTGGCCACTTCATTTCCTGATCCACCTCCACTAGGAAACATTCCACTCGGATCTGTGAGATTCACCGGGTTTGCGTACACATACAGCCAGCCATTATATGACATGGGTTCTTTCTTATCTCCGCCCCAAGTATCCCTGGTCATGAATCTAGCTATTGAAGGATTGTAGTATCTTGCCCTGAGATAAATTAACCCTTGACTCGTATACTCATTGGTATATCCGTATGACGTGCTTGCCCCTCCTGAACTATTCAATACCTCCCCATAAGGCTCATATCCTTTCGCCATTGTCACAGCACCCGTATTGTCGGTCAATTGCCGCACGCTGCCAAGCCCATCGCTAAGGTAGTATTGCCAGTCTGTAAATTTCTCTTCTCCAATCCTCCCATCTCCGTATAGGTATTGATTGGTACCATTTGACAGCACTTGCGTGAGTCCTCCAGCCAGATCTAGAGTATATCTGCTCCAATGCATATCTATAGTCTGTTCCAACCTATCCCCTAAGCCATTATACCTAAAAGTGGTGTATGGCTCCCCGCTGATACTCGCGCTCGCCAGTCGGTTGGCGTGGTTGTACGTATAGGTTCCAGTACCATCATTAAGTAAGTTGCCGTTATTATCCCAGGTATATGCCTGTGCATTAACATAAGCTAGCCGGTTTGCAATATCATATTGGTAGGTGGTCACTACCGGATCACCTGGTCCCAAGTCCACCGTTTGTGTGATTACATTACCGACCGCATCGTAGATGTAATCATATTGGCGTCCGTTGTTATAGGTAGCCTGGCGTAATCGGCTCAATGGATCGTAGGTATAGTTGATCTCAACCACATGCGACCAGCCTGATTCAGGCAGCGATGTTATTAACGAACTCGGTGGTGATACAGGGAAGAAACTCACCATGGATCCGATCACGGTGTTCGAAATAACTCCCGTGACTGTGATCTCTACGGTTTCTGTAAGTATTACCGTCAAGCCAGAGTCCAATACCAATGACTGGGTAACCGGCAGGGTAACTGTAAGTATGGCTTGGTTAAATTC
>JBAQFX010000373.1:0-1710 GCA_049287485.1 Anaerolineales bacterium | reverse complement strand
TGGGTGTTGCGAACGGTGATAAAAATTTAGAGATCATCATTCTCCGCCAACAAGTACGCATCTTACAACGCAAAGTAAAGTCTCCTCCACGCATATCTGATCCAGAAAGAATCATCTTGGCAACCTTGACAGACAAATTCAGTCACTCCACAAAAGACGCAAGGCACCACCTCTATCAGGTTATGCTGATCTTCAAGCCAGACCCAGTCCTTCGCTGGCATCGAAAACTGGTACGTCGCAAATGAACCTTCAGACGAAAAGGAAATCCAGGCAGGCCTAAGATATCGCCTGAACTGGAAGCGCTGATCGTGCGTCTGGCGAAAGAGAACACACGCTGGGGGTATGACAAGATCCAGGGGGAGCTGCTCAAGTTGGGTCATAACCTGAGCGCCACTTCTGTACGAAGTGTTCTCAAGCGACATCGGATCACACCTGCATCAGAGCGATCGACTGGTACGTGGCGTAGCTTCCTGGGACACTACAAGGACCAGATCCTGGCTTGCGATTTCTTCACGGTGGAGACGATCTGGCTCAAGACCATCTATGTGTTGTTCTTCATCGAATTGGGAACCCGACGCATTTATTTGGCAGGCTGCACGACAAACCCTGACTTAACCTGGATTACCCAGCAGGCTCGACAGGTAGTCTGGAATCTTAAAGATGATTCACGGAATATGGCATTTCTCATCCACGACAACGACACGAAATTCGCATCCTCATACGATAATGTGTTTTCTTCAGAAGGGATTAAAATCCTTAACATTCCGTACCGCGCTCCCAGAGCAAATGCTTTTGCAGAAAGGTGGGTACGCTCGGTTCGTGCAGAGTGTCTCGACCATATCCTGGTTTTAGATGAAAACCACCTTCGCCGCGTTCTCAAAGAGTATGCCCAGTATTACAACCAAGCCCGCCCGCATCAGGGCATAGGTCAACACTTTCCTGTGTCTGGGCCAGTAAACAGCACAAAAGGACCGGTTCGTAGACGAGATGTCATAGGAGGCGTCATTCATGATTACTACCGGCAGTCTCAAGCTCCGATTTCTAGTTACGGATAGAATATTTGCACCATACAGGGTTTACTGCATAGGGTGTTGACATAAAAACTTGAAGCTAATAATTATCATCATCTAGAAATAATGATTTCAAACTTAACTAGAAATTGATTGTACTAAGTAATTTAATTACATAATTCGCGTAAACTGATTTTATTTATGTTCCAAAGTTCTAATCCTGATGGGTCAATTGTGTAACCTTTGACATGACAATTAATCCCTGTTGCAAGATATGACCAGAATAATGGTAATGTAGGTAATGAATTCCTCCATAAAACTTGTGCTTCTTGTTGTAACCTGGTACGTTCTTTCTCATCAAGTGATGTGAGTGCCTGAAAACAGACATTATCGAACGCTGGATCATTGTACCCACTTACATTTAAACCCTTTAGGTTTATTGAAGATGGAATATTATCTGTATGGAACTGATTGCAACTGATACCTTCCGATGCTTTTAAGGGAAAAATAACCAAATCATACTTTCCTCCATAAATCGGACCATCAGGCCAAGACTGAAAAAAATCCTTATTAGATATTGTATCAATATCAATAGTAATACCGCATTGCTCCAAGTCGTTTGCAATTGAACTTCCAATCTCTTGAATATTATCATAAACAGCTAACGAGAATCTAACCTCATTATTTGCCGTAGCAATTC
>JBAQFX010000372.1:0-1843 GCA_049287485.1 Anaerolineales bacterium | reverse complement strand
GGATTGCCGCGTGGCTACGCTGTCGCGAGTGTGAATTATCGTCTGAGTGGGGAGGCCATATTTCCGGCTGGCCTGCAAGATATTAAGGCTGCGATCCGGTGGCTTAAGGCCAACCAGGGAAAATACCATCTGGATGGCAGCAGGATTGCAGCTTGGGGTGGCTCGGCAGGAGGCAACTTAGCCGCCATGGTGAGTTTGACCACCGATGTGGCTGATCTCAACGATCTGAGTCTGGGGAATGCGGAATACCCTTGTAATGTGCAGGTGGCCGTGGACTGGTTTGGCCCGACTGATTTTTTGAAAATGGATGAACAGTTGATGGAAAGCGGACTAGGCCTACCGGATCACAGCCAAGCAGATTCCCCCGAATCCAGATATATCGGGGCAAAAATCACCGATGTACCGGAAAAAGTGCAACGGGCTAATCCGATGACCTACATTCATGCCAACATGCCACCAATTCTGATCCAGCATGGCAGGATGGACGCCTTGGTGCCGGTGCAGCAGTCGATCATTTTCGCTGAAAAACTGGTGGAGCTCGTGAGCCACGATCGGTTTGAATTTGAAATCCTGGAGAAGGCCGGCCATGGCGACCCATTGTTCGAGACCAAGGAAAACATGAGCAAAGTCTTTCAGTTTATCGATCGCTATCTGAAATGACTATCAAGGAGGGTCAAACATTAGCGGTCGGACAAGGATTGAGGCCCAAGAAACATTATGCAATCCAATATGGGCCTCCGCCAGCCAACACTGATCACGTTAGCGCTTGACGAATAAATCTATGGTCATCCGCAATTAACACTCTTGTCATTCTCGGATTTTCGCCGGTTTCATTCACTGGATAATTATCCATCATTATGCCGTTGCTTTTTGACATAACGCGTAGTTGTGCCTCAATTCACAGTAACCGAAAGTGTACACACGAAATGATATTACTTCCCAAGTACTCATATGGTAGCATTTATGTGGCGGAAGAAAGATTCCCGTATATGGGGAAATTGTATATTCCGTTCTTCTATCCTGTCAAGAACGTCCGCGCTTCCATAAAACACTGGCTTTATGGAGGGTAATAAAGTTTTCAGTCAGGATCGCGACCAGGTGTACGAAACCAGCTTAGGTCGCAGAGAGATGTTGCGTGAGCAGGAGAAGGTCACTGAAAAAGGTGAGTCGTGCCGTCCTATGGCCACTGAGTTTCACCGATACCAACAGCATTCACTACCCCAGCCTCTGCCTAACATCTCTCTTCCCCGGGCTTGCTGGGTTTTTCGTAGATACGGATGAAACTATGAAAGAATCTCGACAAAACGTGTTTGTGGAGTTGCTTAACAGAATTCTAACATTAGTGGCATATTATAGGAGTTATGGCACTCCTTAACCGCCGAAAAAGGCAATTGCAAAAGAGGAGGTGAGGCGCAGTTTTGCGGGTGTGCTGGGTGACCACATGGGTAACACCGGGCTGCGAATTTTGACAAATTCTTTGTCAACTTACTCTATGGGAGACAGATGGGCAAGAGATTGTCCTCGTTCAGTACCTTAGTGACACGTTTTTGTCATTGAGAGGAGTCTTTTCCCTTCGTCGCTGCAAGGAGCATAGCGACGAAGCAATTTTGGTGGAGTTGGCGGGGAATGAGATTGCCACGCCCCGACAAGTCGGGGCTAGCAATGACGCCGCAGGTCATTATCCAATGTTACAAACGTGTTATGAAGTTTACCCGTGTATCTCAGCCTCCGCAATGGGAAGAAGCTTATGTAAGAATAGGGAGACCCAAACTGCAAACTAAAAGTACTGATGTGTATGATTGTATGGCGAAAAGAGGAGGCACAGTATTGAAGAACTTTAAGG
>JBAQFX010000371.1:0-2670 GCA_049287485.1 Anaerolineales bacterium | reverse complement strand
GTGACACTTCAGAAACGACCTGTTTCCAGGCCGTTCTGATCCCTATTTTTATGGCTCAGACCCCTTGACAATATCGCTATCATAGAAGTTACTTATTTTCAATGAATAATTATAAAAACGCTCTCTCATGTACGAGAAGATATCATTGGAATAATGAATTACGATGACAATGATTGGAATAATACATTGATCTAATATTTTATTTGAACTGTCGAATATATATTATTAAAAATCCAGCTAAAAAGATCCATAGAAAAAACAATAAAATAAATAATAATGTAAAACGCGGTGAGTATACCGATGATGTGTTCAGGTTAGATGGTATTGGTGTTTGGGTTAATAAGGTTGGCCTGGGGGTATTCGTGGAGGTCGATGTGCTTGTGGAGACTGGAAATATCAATGTAATGGCCGGCAAGGGTAAAAGTGTAGTTGTTGGAGTATTTGATGGAGTTGCTGAAGGAGTGAGAGTATGAGTTGGAGTTCCTGGCATCGTCGTCGCGGTTTGTGTACTCGTGCTAATGGTAGACGTTTGCGTAAATTGGTGCTCTACAGCAGCATAAGCAATATCAAGATTCGGAGCAATGAGAATAAAAAGCAATAAGAAACCAAACGCTAGAATGGTTTTAAAGAATAGAATAACGTGTTTGTTTTTTAGGTACATTTTAAACCAAGACAATTTTACCAATATTATAATTTGAAAAATTCTCGTTAAGGCGTTATAGAAAGGCAAACGAATGACTATAATTATAAAGAAAAACAACGGAAATACTTTGAGTAAATGGAATAACAATCCGATAAGCTATATCCTAGTAATGCTCTTATTGACAAGACATATGCCTTAAAAAGAATGACGTTCAAAATATTATTTGCAGATTCGGAATTATTACACCATATATCCTCTTGCCTAATCGCCAAACCGCCTCTATAATTTTCTTATGAGCCAAATCTCAATTCTATATCGATTACAACAAATCGATACTCAGCTTGATAATGCGCGTATGACTTTGCAAAGTATTGATAATAAGTTGAATGATAAATCGATGATCTTGACTGCACAACAGAATGTAAATGCAGCAGAGCAGAAACATAAGGATGAATTAAAAAAATTACGTGATTGTGAAAACAAGTCATATAATACGCGAACAAAAATTGAATTGTCAGAAGCGTCTTTGTACAGTGGTAAAATCCAAAATCCGAAAGAGCTCCAGGATTTACAAAATGAAATTGCGTCTTTAAAAAGAGTATTAAACTCACTTGAAGACAAAGAATTAACTGCTATGATGGCTGTGGAAGAAACAGAAACTAATCTCAACAGAGCTAAGCAAACATTACAAGAAATCCAGGTGCAGAGCATCGAACAAAATGCCAGCTTGAATGGGGAGAGAACAAAAATATTAGCGCAAATTGAGCGGCTGGAGGCAGAAAGACTGGCAACCCTGCCACCTCTCTCAGCAGAAGATTTGAGCTTATATGAACAACTTCGAAAAATCAGGAGTGGGGTTGCTGTAGTTAATATATCATCGAGAGCTTGTGCGGCATGCGGAGCAACATTAACTGCAGCATTGATACAATCCACTCAATCAACTGGTCAACTAGTACGTTGTCCAACATGTGGGAGAATCTTATACCCTGGATAAACGATAGGATATTATCGTGATAAGCTTTTTACGCAATTTAGAAATAAGTTCTTCATCATTTTGGTTAGGGTTTTTATCAGGCGTGCTATTTGCCTGGATCTTTTCCCGAGTGTGGATTTATCTACCAAAAGTAGTTCATGCTTTTCGTAAAAAAATGGGCGGTATGCGCGAAAGTTTTTCACTTAGCACTGAAATACGTTTAAGAAATGACATTTATCGCTTTGCTCAAAAACAGCACCTTGCATCTGCCCTTTTTTCACTAGATGAAATTGCAATAGTCCCAAAAGTGCTGACGCCACTGATCCAGGCACCTCAATCCATTGAGTCTGCCCCTACGGATAGTGTAAGCTTAGCGATTCCGTATATCCCTGATTGGCCTGAAATGGCTGCAGTCTATAATGCGTCAACAATGACTTTGGTAGAGGCTCTTCAAGGAGGTGCTAATATTGTGCTTGCAGGACATCCAGGCAGTGGAAAAACTGTCGCACTTGCCTGGCTAGCATCTGCAATTGCACGTAATGTTCCTGGTTTAGGAATGATAAATGACCTCTTACCTTTATATGTCCATGCAACGGACATTTTACATCTACTACACCACTTAGAAGAAGATCTAGCTCACACAGATGATAATGACAAAGGGAAAACTTTAGCAGTAAAACAGGATCCAATCAGTAAAGTGCATATCTCGGATGATCCAATAGACGTAATGATTAGGGCTATATCGAACTACTCGTCTCCAGTGACCACCACAAGATTACCAGGGATCATTCGTTCGGCGTTAGAAAAACAGCGGACAATTGTCTTAATTGATCGAGTGGATGAATTACCACCGCATCAAGCCAATGCTATCACTGCATATATCGTGTCGCTTCAGCAAAAATACCCACAATTACGGTTCGTTGTAGCTGCATCTTTTGATAACTTAGCTGGCTTACCTGCTATTGGATTTAGCTTGCTTGGGATGGCTGCCTGGAACGACCGTGATAGAGCAAGCTTTTTGTCACGATGGAGTCGACTTTGGGCAAAATTGATC
>JBAQFX010000370.1:0-1677 GCA_049287485.1 Anaerolineales bacterium | reverse complement strand
GTTGTGGGCTCCATTATTTCTGACCCACTCCTTATCGATATGGTTTTTTGTCCACTTATGTTTTACGGAAATGCTCAAGAAAATGATATAGAGTTCGGCCAGTTTGTCATTATGTTCAAGGGCATCTACTGTGAAGGTTTTGCCAGACCTCAAGCTGGGGTGCGTCAGATCCTCGATGTGCTGGTGAGAAAATACAGGGGTTGCGGCGGTGAATTAAAAACGAGGTGCGCAGTAACAAGTATTCAAGCTGCCAATGGCAGAGTTGAATCTATCTTGCTCGAGAACGGTGAAGTTCTCACAGCCGACAAGATACTATCATCCGCTGGTTATGTTGAAACCATGAGACTCCTGTCTAACTATGATCCCACAGGGATAGAGGATAAAGCAGGGCAACTCTCCATGGTAGAGTTTATTACGGTGCTGGACAAGCAACCTGCTGAGATGGGACACGAAACAACCATCATCTTTTACAACAATTCAGATAGATTTGATTATCGAAAACCTGACGAGCTAGTAAACGTTTCCAGCGGTGTTATCTGTTGCCCCAATAATTTTCAATACGAAAATCCCCTGCCGGAGGGCATGATCAGAATAACTAACCTGGCTAACTTCGACCTCTGGGACAGACTGGGTAAGGAAGAGTATAAGGCCCAAAAGGCTGCCTGGCTTGGAACCTCTCTCAATGAAGTGGTAAAACTCATACCTGATTTTCGTGATTCCATAATCTTTACGGATGTCTTCACTCCCAAAACAATCCACAGATTCACTGGCCACATAAATGGCGCGGTCTATGGGACGCCCAATAAAACCAAAATGGGGATAACTCATCTAGAAAATCTGTTTATCTGCGGCACCGACCAGGGATTCTTAGGAATTGTCGGAGCAATGCTTAGTGGTATCTCCATGGCAAATCTTCATATTCTGCAGAAGGCATGAACAACAAAGATTCAATGAACCGCGATTGGTTGAAAGACACAAAATCAGAATACGATGTAATTGTCATCGGGAGCGGTTTGGCAGGATTAACCTGTGCTAATATGCTCGCCAAAGGAGGTCATTCGATCTTACTTCTAGAGCACCACTATAACCTTGGTGGATTGGCTACGTGGTTCAAGAGAAAGGGAGGACACATCTTTGATATCTCCCTGCATGGATTTCCAGTAGGTATGATTAAAACCTGCCGTAAGTACTGGACTCCTGAAATTGCTGACTCAATCGTTCAACTCAAAGGGATTCGATTGGACAACCCTCAATTCTCCCTTACAACGACTTATGATAGTGATGATTTCAAACGTGTCATGCAGGAGCACTTCAAAATCCCCAGAGAGACTATTGATAACTTCGTTAGCGCACTCAGAGGCATGAACTTTTACGATGACCAAACCATGACTACCAGAGAGCTTTTTGAAAAGTTTTTTCCCGGTCGTCATGATATTGTCCGCATGATAATGGAACCGATCACCTATGCCAATGGATCAACCTTGGATGACCCTGCGATAACCTACGGGATTGTCTTTTCCAATTTTCTAAACAAAGGTGTTTATACCTTTCAAGGTGGGACGGATAAGATTATTGGAATGATGCGGGCGGAGCTTATAAAAAACGGTGTCGATATTCGAACCAAATGCCTGGTGGAAAAAATTGGCATCGAGAATAAAAAGGTTGCCGGAGTGGTAG
>JBAQFX010000369.1:0-8526 GCA_049287485.1 Anaerolineales bacterium | reverse complement strand
TCTGCTCGACCTTGCCCGTGGCCCATTTTCCAGCCCGTTTCATGATCTCGTCGATCCCGCCCTGGCTGATCTCTACCTGATGCAGGTCGAGCAATGCCTTTTGCGTGCGGGCATAGCTCATATGCTGTTCCTGGCGGTAGTACACCACTGTTGCTTCCAGCCTGCTTCCGAACCTGCGGCTCATCTCCAATTCAGCGGGGGGCTGTTCAACTTGAGATGCACCACAATCCGGACAGGTCACGGCATATTGACGTACTTCAATCACCTGGGCAGGTGCATGAGGCAGCTTGGTGATCTGGTTCACATCGACCAATTGACCAGTTTCATTGCTCAAATCAGAGTGACACTTGCTACATGATCTCGCCTGTAACTCAATGGTCCTATCAGGTCGGACGACAAACTTGCGCTCATGTTTCTCATGCCCAAGGGGTGGTCCATGCCGATGTCTTCGTCTGCTCGTTGGTAAATTGCCTTTTTGATCACGAGATGGTGGTTGAGATGAGTTCTTTGATGAAGTTGGCGGCTTTTGGTTTTTCTCAAATTTTAATTTCAATGCTTCAATTTCGGCTTGTAGCATTAATATCAATTGGATTAATTCTTCTTTCGACAACGCCTCCAGTTCTGTTTTATTCATACGCGCATCTTACCAGAAAATGTTTAAATCGCGTAGGGGTGAGTAATTACATAAAGCTGTAATTACTCAACCACTCCTATTTCATGCGGTTGAATGATAGGAAGAGGTTGAAAGATCTCCTCTCCTCGCATTCTCTAGGAATTGTGAACTCGGTAAATGGAAGAAACAGAATGGTAGTTTTTTTCATTCAAGAATAGCTATTTTGTCATTGCGAAGGAGCGTTCCAGCGTTCTTTGCTGGCGACTGAAGCAATCTCCACCACAGCCATTCACTCTTTTATTCCGTTCATCATGATATTGGGCGTAATTCGTGTATTCTTGTACGGTTATTCCAGCTCGGTGCTTGTAAACAACCGAGATATTTATAGGTGTTTCGTGGGGGCGGTGAGTAATTACATAAAGCTGTAATTACTCACTTACAAGCTGATTATCATAAGGAAGATGAAATTTTTGAAGATAGGTGGGCAATTAAACAAAACAGTGATTACTCAGCCATCACCAAATATCTCATCCGCCTTTCGGTTATCAGAGGTAGGGGTGCGTGTAATTACATCAAATAATGCTGGCGTGGGAATGTCGAAATTCTATTCCTGTGCAGCTGTTTAAAATTCTGCCATAGGTTTTTTCGGTTTTTTTGTTAACCGGAGTAAAGATGAATTGAGTGTTTTTAAATATATAGCTACACTTTATTCATCCAGAAATATCATTTTATCAGGAGAAATAAATAGCACCAGGGAAAGTTTTTTGACTCCAACGCAAATGAATAAATTTCTTGTTTTCCTCACTTCAAGTATTCGTTTTGATTCGTTTTTTTCTTCAAACGAATGCAAAGAATAACCGCCGGGATCGATTCCCCAAGAAAAAAGAATTTAATGATCATAGAAACCCGTTACTTTAGAAATATTTATTAATCAAAATTCCCATTGTGAACCTACGTGCTTCTGGTGACCTCTGTTATTATTTTTTAACCTCAACCAACCATAAGGTACAATTAACCATACGGTGGAACTATGAATAATCAATCTATACAATCTCGTCTTGAACGAGCGCAGACACACCTCCCTATAGAGCTACAGCAGCCACAGGTGCTCAACCTGTTGCAAATGGCTTTGGCGGAAGACCTGACGGAAAAGGGTGACCTGGCTTCACTGGGTGCAGACCTGACCGCGGGGGACATCACCAGCACGGCTACCATCGATGAAACCACCTGCCTGATGGCTTATATCCGTGCCAAGGAAGCAGGGGTGGTGGCGGGGTTGCCAGTGGCGAGGGCAGTCTTCAGCCTGGTGGACCCGGAAATTTTCTTCGAGCCGATGCTGCACGATGGCGAGATAGTACAAGCGGGCACGATGCTGGTGGAGCTGAGCGGGCGGGGGCGGGCTTTGCTGGCGGGTGAACGTACGGCGCTTAACTTTTTAGGCAGGCTTTCGGGCATCGCCAGCCTGACGCACCAGCTGGTGGAAGCAGTGAAGGGGACCAGCGCGGTGATCCTGGATACGCGTAAGACCGCCCCGGGTTGGCGCCTGCTGGATAAATACGCTGTGCGCTGTGGTGGCGGGCAGAATCACCGCACGGGGCTATTTGACATGCTGTTGATCAAGGATAACCACATCAGCGGGGCAGGGGGGATCAGTGCGGCGGTGGAACGGGCGCGTGAGCGGTATGGCAATAAATTTGGCATCGAGGTGGAGGTGAAGAACCTGGAGGAGCTGGAAGAAGCCCTCGGGTTGGGGGTAGAGCGCATCATGCTGGACAACATGAACCTGGAAACAATGCGCATAGCCGTAAAGACGGTCGATGGGCGCATCCCACTGGAAGCCTCGGGGAATGTCAGCCTGGAGAATGTGGTACAGATCGCCGAGACGGGTGTGGACTACATCTCGTCCGGTGCGCTGACCCATTCAACCCCGGCACTTGACATCAGCATGAAAATAGGATAGATTATATCCAATATATGTGGCAGAGGCGCAGATTGAACATTGGAGTGCGTAAATGTCTGTTGAATCGATGTATGAGGAAATGAAAAAGAAGCTCGAGCGGGTAGTACCCGATTTTGAGCTGCGTTATAAAGCCGAGCTGGCGGAAGAGATCAACCAGCTGAAAAAAGAAAAAAACGCCGTGATCCTGGGACACAACTACATGGAGCCAGCTTTGTATTACTCCATCCCAGATTTCCGGGGTGATTCGCTCGACCTCAGCCGGAAGGCAGCCCAGACGGATAAGGATATCATTGTGTTCTGCGGGGTGCGCTTCATGGCGGAGACCGCCAAGCTGCTCAACCCCAACAAGACGGTGTTGCTGCCGTCTGAAAAGGCGGGTTGCAGCCTGGCTGCCAGCATCACCGCGCAAGACGTACGAGAGCTACGCTCACGTTACCCAGGCGTGCCAGCCGTGGCTTACGTGAACACATATGCCGATGTGAAGGCTGAAGTGGATATCTGTTGCACTTCCAGCAATGCCAAGGCAGTAGTGGAGTCATTGCATTCCGATACGGTGATCTTCCTGCCGGATGAATACCTGGCGCGCAACGTGGCCAAAGAAACTGGGCGACACATCATCTTCCCAACCCTGGAGAAGGGTGGTGATGGTGAGGCTTCGACTACCCTGGATTACCAGCCGATCGGTGAAATGGTGGGCTGGCACGGGCGTTGTGAGGTGCATGAGAAATTCACCGTAAAAGATATCCAGGCGGTGAGGCAGCAATTCCCGCAGGTGGTGATCCTCTCGCACCCGGAGTGCAGCCCAGAAGTGGTGGCAGCCTCCGATTTTTCGGGCAGCACCAATGCCATGATCCGCTACGTGAAGGAGACCAATGCGCCTCAGTTCCTGGTGCTGACCGAGTGTGCCATGGGGGATAATATTGCCGCGGCGAATCCCGATAAAGAGATGTTGCGACTGTGTTCGGTGCGCTGCCCGCACATGAACCAGATCACGCTGGAGGATACCTTGAAGAGCCTGCAAATGAACCAGTATGTGATCGAGGTGCCGGAAGACGTGCGGGTGAGAGCAGCCCGCTCAGTGGAACGCATGATTGCCATCGGTTAGGTTGGAGGCTGAGGAGATGCAAACCGACACCCTGATCATCGGCTGTGGCATCGCAGGTGCCACGGCTGCCATCCAGCTAGCGGGGGATAGACAAAGACATATCACCATCATCACCAGGGCTGAAGAACCCATGGATAACAATTCAAGCCATGCCCAGGGGGGCATCGTGGGGCGTGGTGCGGATGACAGCGTGGAGCTGCTGGAGGAAGACATTATAACCGCCGGGGCAGGGCTTTCCTACCCACCGGCGGTGATGTTGTTGTCGGAACGCGGACCTCAACTGCTACAGAAGATACTGATCGGGCAGGCGGGATTGGAATTTGACCGTGACAGTGCAGGTAAGCCGCTGATGGGTCTGGAAGCGGCACATAGCCGCAGGCGTATCCTGCACGTGGGGGACGGCACGGGTGAAGCCATCATGCAGGCTTTACTGCGTAAAATGAGTGAGATACCGAACATCAGCCTGCTCACCAAACACACGGTGGTGGACCTGATCACTTTCCCGCACCATGCCAGCGACCCATTGGCAGTCTACCAGGCACTGATCTGCCACGGGGCTTACGTGTTCGACCAGGATACACGCATGGTGGTGCCCATCCTGGCCAGGCAGACCATACTGGCGACCGGTGGGGTAGGGCAGATCTACTTGAACACCACCAATCCGGTGGGGGCCCGGGGAGATGGGGTGGCAATGGCATACCGGGCGGGGGTGAACATCATCAATGCGGAATACGTGCAGTTCCATCCCACGGCGCTCAACTCTCCGGCGACGACCAAGTTCCTGATCAGCGAGGCAGTGCGCGGCGAGGGCGGAATCCTGCTCACCCCGCAGGGAACGCCTTTCATCGAGAAGTATGCCCCCGAGTGGAAGGACCTGGCACCCAGGGACATCGTCGCACGGGGAATCTACTCCGAGATGGTGGATAAGGGCTATCCGTACGTGCTGCTGGATATCGCCTCGCACCAAACGGCGGAATATATCCGTGAACGCTTCCCACACATCTACGCCTATTGTCTGGCGCAGAATATCGATATCACCCGCCAGCCCATCCCGGTGGTGCCGGCGGCACATTACTTCTGTGGAGGCGTGCTGGTGGATTTATTCGGGCACACCAGCATCCCCAACCTTTATGCGATCGGCGAGGTGAGCTGTACGGGCGTGCACGGAGCAAACCGCCTGGCCAGTACCTCCTTGCTGGAAGGATTGGTGTGGGGAGTGCAGGCAGCTGAGGACATCCGGGCGCAATCACCGGGAAAGCTACTCAATGATCGCGATATCCCGGAGTGGAATGACAGCGGACTGATCTACGAACCTGACCCGAACCTGATCCAGGGGGACATGCAAAGCGTGCGCAACCTGATGTGGCATTACGTGGGACTGGTGCGCAGCGAATACCGCCTTAACCGGGCAATCCGCGACCTGCGCCAGCAGTGGCTAGATATCGAGGAGTTTTACCGCAAGACACGCCTGAGCGATGGATTGATCGGCCTGCGCAACAGCGTGCAGACAGCCTTGATCGTGGCGTATGCAGCACATCGCAACCGTGCCAGCCGGGGTTGCCATTACCGTGAGGATAGCTACCCACAAGCGAAGACCGCCACACCACCGGAGACAGCTAATGTAAAGCTCAGCGGGGGGTTGCAATAACTCCTGGCCAGAGATAGTTGCTCACCAGCCTCTCATCAAGCTATTCCTTTCCTTAGCTTTACTGTATTTCCTAAGGATACAAACCTCAACTATGACATATGTCATGCGTTGCAGCATACAGATAGTAAAAAACCGACCAGGGGAGTTCTTGCAATTTCCTTACCTCCGACCTGGCCGCACATGCTGATAAAACCTGCCAGCTGGTATGCTGGCACGTGCCTACCTATTTGTCTGGGGCAGCGCATGGAGATTCGACTGGCTTAAAGCCACTTAACCAGGCTGAATTCAGTGCCGGTGTAGATATCAAGATCAACGGACATGACCATGACTACCAGCATTTTTACCCGATGTACCCCAACGGGGTGAGCGATGGTGCCAATGGGATCACCACCTTCGTGGCTGGCATTGGTGGGCAAAATAGCCGTTCAGGGTCGCAAACCTCTATCGCCCAGGCAGCATCCGCCATCCACCTGGATAGTTTACCGGCTGGGGCTGGGCCTGCGATCGGAGCGATCCAATTCGTGCTGCATGCCAACTCAGCAGATTACACCCTGTATGATGCCAATGACGGCTCGATCCTGGATCAGGGGACGGTGATCTGCCATTAATGGTCAAAATGAGGTGCACGGGAACCAATAAAAGGCCTAACCAAAAAGTCTAAAGCAGCTGAGGCTGACCAAGAAGAAGGTCAACCCCAGAATATTTCATCGGTGCGCAGGAATTTTATGGATTTTGTAATGAAGATTAAATCCTGGATCGCCGAGGGTTAATGAACAGGTGGACAATGAATGACACCAGGCTGACAATGATTGAACCCCAAAAGGCACCCCATGGCCATTGGACAATGAAACCCACACCAATCTGCTGGGAGATCCATGAGGCAAACCAAAGCAGGAATGCATTGATTACCAGCATGAAAAGACCAACGGTGAGGATGATAAAAGCACAGGAGAGGAATTTGAGCACCGGCCGGATAAAAATGTTGACCAGCCCAAGCACTACCGCCATAAAGGAAAATGCCAACCAGGCAGAGGTACCGCTGATTGACATAAGATCATAGGGTGTCAGGATAAAATAAGCAACGATCAGTGCGATGACGGTGATAAGCCAGTGGGTGAAGAATTTCATAGATTACACCTTCCTTGTGTATCTGGCAAATTTGGATAAGATAGGTAATAAATAACAGATGTTCGTGATTAAGTCAAGAGAAAAAGGAATGGGTTTTCATCCAGGTCCAATGATATGATGACCGAAAAGTTTATAAAAAAAGGTGATGAAAAGAAACTTTGCGGCAAGGTATAATGGCTTTGGTAGATTTAAAGCGTTAACCATGTTTACAATCTATTGGGTAAATTGGAATCGAGATGTCGATGAAACCGACTAGAGACCCAGAACGGGCTGAATTGAATCACCTGGTTGCAGCCTGCCCTTTACACAATCTGGTGGTCCTTGAAATTGGTTGTGGCGATGGGACCTTCACACGGCAATATGGCAGAATGGCACATAGCGTGATGGGAATAGACCCAGCCATGTCCGATCTGGTCACTGCAAAGAAAAAAGCTAAGTCAATGAAATCCAATTTTATCCAGGGCGAAGGCGAAGGGTTACCTTTTCCATCCCAATTTTTCAATATTGCGCTATTTGCCTCATCTCTATGATGAATTCCTGAAGAGGGCATGGTTCATGCCCTGAAAGAAGCCTGGCGGGTGCTTCGCCCACAAGGGATAATGTTAGATATCCGTCCACAATCGGTCGATGTCCCCCTGGAGTTGGTGTACGAAGAAGAGCGTGAAGCAGTGGGAATTGTGGATATGAGCCCGGATCTTGAATACGATGTCGCGGCTGATCAAGCAATCGGCACAGTAATAAAAGGGGGAATTTTTAAAGAGGTAAATGTTGAGTATTTCGATTACGCGTATTATTGGAAAACCTTTCATGGGATGATGGTGGATTTCGAGGAAAGATGGAAGGATGAGATCATCATCTCAAAGGGTGTGATCGATAAGGCAGGATTGCTATACAATGAAAAACGTCCAAATGCAAGATTTCGATTGGGCATGCGGATGAAGTTAGGCAAATACCAAAAACAGCAATGAACAACAGATCATGATGCCAGGTAATTATTCATCTGTTGTCGAGCCACTGCATGAATATAAAGACATTTAGCTTTTTTTACACATGATTAGACCTTATCATTGAAAGTTAACATTAATTGATTAGAAGGAGTCTTTAAGTGATAATGGAGCTGCGTTCAAAAGATGGTATCGACGAGTAATATACACACAGGTATTAAAATTGAACAGGTACGGTGTAATTTATGTGGGGAGGACAACCCAGAGTTAATATACCGCTTCAATCGCGAAAATATATTATCACGCTCAACCATCGACTTCGATTTATCCGAGATGGATATCTATCCCGCAATCGTTGAATGCCGGAGTTGCGGCTTGATTTATGTCAATCCCCGTTGGGCTTTTCCTGTAGGAGTTTTGCCTTATAACATCGAGGCAGAAGAGGCTTACTTCACCATGACACGCGGGGAGCGAATCATTGCCTTTATCAACCTCATTAAACTGATACAAGAGCGTTATTGTAAGCCAAATCTGCGTGCAATAGATGTGGGTTGCGGTGATGGATTAATGCTGGAACAATGCCAATTAGCAGGGATTGATTGCGATGGATTTGAAATAAGCGATTCATTAATTCAAAAATTACGCGCCCAATTTACTACAAAGAAAATATATTCAGGCAATCTTACGAATATATCTGAAAAATCATATGATATTGTGTTTTTAATTAATGTGATCGAACATATTTCAGACCCGAAACTAACGCTCACGCAACTCTTCAATATATTAAAACCGGGCGGGTATGCTTTTATCCATGCACCAAACATTGGTGGACTTCCAGCTATTGTTATGGGAAGCCGTTGGCACCAGATCGAACCCTTGACTCATCTCTATTATTACAATTGGAAAACGCTCAAAGCGACCTTGAAACGTGTGGGGTTTTATACGGTCGGGGATTTTTACCTTAAATCAGATTCGACGGTGAAGAGTGCCATTCAGATTATCGTGAATAGGCTTCACATTCATCTGGATAATGGATTGGGAATCATAGCTCAGCGACCATTATCATGATGTTGATGATGTAAAGCTATCAACAATAGCGAATCTATCAGAATGTTTCCAGCTGGGGAC
>JBAQFX010000368.1:0-2263 GCA_049287485.1 Anaerolineales bacterium | reverse complement strand
GTGTAACCGTTTTCATATGCGCAACCATTCTGATCCTGGTACTTATTTTGGGCGGAAGGATTCACCCTAAACCGTATCCCGGGCAGGTGAACTCTCAGGCAAAGACGAATGAAAAAGCTTCTGTGATGGGATACAGAGAACGGTTGCGTAAGCTGCGAGATCCCGTCACCCAGCCGTTGAAGATCACCTCGGAACGTCCTGTAAATACAAAGCCACAAAACAAGAACTGGAGAGAACGCTTGCCATGGGTGAAACACAGGGAGAAGCCCGCTCATGCAATGGCATACCTTATGCCGATGGTGGGAATTAATGAACCCACAATCTCAGCCCCTTTGCAGATAACAACTGACGATATCACTATTGGAAGTGACCCACACCAGGCCAGTCTGGTTATTGCCGATCCATCTATCGAAGGATTGCATGCTCGGATTCATCATGAAGGAAAATCGTTCCTGCTTACAGATGCCGGTTCCGTTGCTGGTAGCTGGGTGAACTACGAGCAAGTGACGCCTGAGGGGAGGTTTCTGGAGCAGGCGGATATCATCCATTTGGGAAATGTCGGTTTTCGTTTTAACCTTACTGAGCCCGGTCAGCCACGGAAAGTCGTGGTCACACTATTGGAGTCAGATCAGTGATTAAAGTCGAACATGCTCACCTGAATATCTTTGCTGCTACACACCCAGGCATGCGAGGCAAGTCGAACGAAGACCGGTATGCAGTTACGGCTTATCGTTCTAACACCGATGATCATACGCCTTCTGTACTGGCATTGCTAGCGGACGGCATCGGAGGACATCATGGTGGGGAAGTGGCAGCTCAGTTGGCAGTCGATAATATTAACAAATTTATCGCCCACAGCCCGATAGATCATCCTGTACAGGTCTTGAAACAAGCTTTTACACATACCAACCAGCTCATCCTCAATTATGCACAAGAAGACCCATCCTTGAAGGGCATGGGAACAACCTGCGTCTGTGCATGGGTGATCGATGATCAGCTGTATGCTGCTTCCCTTGGTGATTCACGGCTTTACCTGCAACGAGGAGCAAAACTGGTTTGCCTGACAACCGATCATACCTGGATACAGGAAGCACTTGCCAAAGGCTCTCTGTCGCCTGAACAAGCTAAAGGGCATCCCAACGCTCACATAATTCGACGGTTTCTAGGATCAATGAATATGGCTGACCCGGATGTACGCCTGCGCTTGAATAGATACGAAAGTGACAGTCAGGCTGAAGCCAATCAAGGCTTACGGCTCCTACCCGGAGATCGCCTTTTGCTGTGCAGTGATGGCCTGACCGATTTGGTGATGGATAGAGAAATTCTCGATACTCTACGTAACCAACAACTTCAATCAAGCCCAACATGGTTAATCGATCTTGCCAATCAACGTGGGGGTCATGATAATATCACTGTGATTGCCATGGAATATCCTCCCCTTGCCCATATTACTCAACCGGTACGTGTTCCACCCAACCACGATCTTATCCATAATCAAAAGGATCAACATTCTACCGCCTCGCGCTGGATGGTTATTTTTCTTTTAGTAGCGATTCTTTTGATGGTTATATTGCTAGTTTATCAATTTATCCATTGATTAATTGGAGAACATGCGTATTGATATTCCTCCCCAACTATGCTTTGAAGAGCTGGTCTCCGAATGACCTCTCCTGGTCCGATCACCCGCAGAGTCGACCATGGGCATTATTCCCGGTATTGAACTGTGCAATATTTGGGGCAGAACGGCTGAACTCATGGGGATGAAGTAAATGAAAACCAGGCATATATTAACCGTGACAATGGCTTTAGTTGTCCTATTGACTTCCTGTAGTTTTACGAAACAGGCGGTTATAACTTCCCAGACGCTCACAACCCCTATCAATGGTTCAACAATTGAAGCAACCAGCCAACCATATTCGACTTTGGTGGTTACGCAGCCTGATACACCAGATTTAACCTCTTCACAACCTTATCTATCTACTACCCCTCAGGGTACACCTGTTGACAGCACTTCCACGCCAACATTACCCTCTCAAGTTTTGACTCAATATAATATAAATGCAGTTTTTGATTATTACCAGCATTCCTTGTCTATCTCGGAAATAATCAGTTACGTGAATAATAACGATGCCGAACTGGTTGATTTGATTCTGGTAGTGGAACCCAATTTATGGCAGGGCAGCTTTACGTTGATCTCTCTAGCTTGGGAGAATGGGGATAATATAGACAATTATGATTTAAAAAATGACCAATTGCATATCCC
>JBAQFX010000367.1:0-14829 GCA_049287485.1 Anaerolineales bacterium | reverse complement strand
CGTAATATTTTGTCCCTGGGACGCAGAGATTGGGCGCCAACGTGGATGGTTGCATCGTGCGTTGCCCAAGAAGCTCCCCCGCTTTAGCGGGGAGAGCCGTCACCATTTTTCCTTATGCGATAGGTGTCCCAAAGTCCTGAGGGCAGCTTTTGCTGAAGCACGTTGCTCTGGCTGCCAACCGGCTTCCTTTGCCATGCGTTCCAGATGTGCCAAGACCAGTTTTTGGCTGGAGAGGTCAAGGGTAGCAAAAGTAGTGCGTACCAGCTCCGGCTGGCGGGAGAGCAAATCACTCCATAACTCTTCCAGGTCTTTGGGTCTGCTGCTCATAGAATGCGCCTATTTTATCTCATTAATGGAAATGTCGATTAAAATAATGCTTTGAGATTGGTTGGTGGAGACATGCGGATTATCCTGACCCATGAACAAGCGGATTTTGACGCCCTGGCAAGCCTGCTGGGAGCGTATTTGCTGGATGAAACGGCCATCCCGGTTTTACCCCGACGGATGAACCGGAACGTACGCGCCTATGTGACCTTATACGGCGCGGAGCTGCCTTTCGTCGACCCACATGACCTTCCCAACGAAGCGGTGGAATCGATCTGCCTGGTGGATACCCAATCCCTGATCAGCGTGCGCGGGGTGAGCGAAGGTACACGCGTGCATGTGGTGGACCACCACCCCATCCGGGAGGATATCCCGCCCGCCTGGACGATTTCAACGGAAGATGTGGGGGCGACGACCACGATCTTCGTCGAAGACCTGCAGGAACGGAATGGTAACCTGAGCATGATCGAAGCAACCACACTGTTGCTGGGAATCTACGAGGATACGGGCTCACTGACATACACAAGGACGAGCGCACGAGATCTGTCTGCTGCATCTTTCCTGCTGGAACGAGGGGCCAATCTACGCATTGCCAGTGATTTTCTAAATCACCCACTCTCAGCTGAGCAGCAGAAGCTGTATGACACCTTACAACAGCAACTTGAGACCTACCCTATCCACGGACATAATCTGGTGGTGGTTTGTGGAAGTGCTTATAACATGGACGAAGAATTGTCGACGGTAGCGCATAAATTACGAGATCTGCTCGACCCGGATGCGTTATTCATGATCATCACCACGCGGGCGGGTGTGCAAATGATCGGGCGCTCGACCAGTGATCATATCGATGTGGCGGAGATCATCGCTCGTTTTGGAGGTGGCGGTCACTCCAGAGCAGCGGCAAGCCTGATCAAAGGTCGTGAGCTGGATGAAGTGCATGATGAGCTGATTGGGCTGCTGCCTGAATTCGTCCGGCCAGCCATCACGGTGTCGGAAATCATGTCCAACAAACCACAGGTACTCGCTCCAAACACACCGGTACAGGAAGCGGCTGAACGAATGCAAAGATACGGATATGAAGGATACCCGGTGGTACAGGATGGAAGGGTGATTGGGCTGCTTACCCGGCGAGCTGTGGACCGCGCCTTAGCACACCGATTAAATTACACCGCGGTGAAATTAATGAACGCAGGGGAGGTAGTCATCCATCCAGATGACCCGATTGACCAATTACAGCGCTTGATGACGGATACTGGCTGGGGTCAGATCCCGGTGATGGATGAAAATAATCGAGAGATCATTGGGATCGTCACACGGACTGACCTGCTAAAAATCCTGACTTCCCAAACCAGCCGGCCTGGTCAGCCGAATTATGCGGAAAAGCTCGAAGCAGCCATGCCTGCGATGAAACTGGCATTGTTGAAAGTGGTGGCAGAAATTGCGAGTGAGTATAAAGCTGCGCTGTACATCGTTGGTGGCTTCGTGAGAGACATGATCCTTGAACAACCAAGCCAGGATTTTGACCTGGTGGTTGAAGGGGATGCCATCGCCCTGGCGCGTGAATTGCAGAAGCGTTATGGAGGTCGATTAACCACCCATGCACGCTTCGGAACCGGAAAATGGTTGATCGCCAACATTCGCTCTCAGCTGGCAGATGCCTTAGGTCAAGCGCAGAATGAGCAGGATTTGCCTGAATACCTGGATTTAATCTCGGCCAGGACAGAATTCTATACCCATCCCACTGCGCTGCCAACCGTGGAACGTGGCAGTATCAAATTGGATTTACACCGGCGTGATTTTACGATCAATACATTGGCTTTGCGCCTGGATGGTAACCATTACGGGGAGCTGCAGGACTATTGGGGTGGTTTGAATGACCTGAAGGAAGGCCTGGTGAGGGTGCTCCATTCGCTCTCTTTTGTGGATGATCCAACTCGCATGTTGAGAGCGGTGCGCTTCGAACGGCGTTTTGGCTTCCGGATCGAAAAAAGGACGAAAGAATTGTTAAGTGAAGCAAGATCATTATTAGGTCAGATCTCCGGAGACAGGATCCGGCATGAACTGGACCATATCCTGGATTCAGACCAAAGGGTGAGCATGTTAGAGCGATTAGCGGAGCTCGGATTGTTAAGCGAGATACATCCAGCATTGGAGTGGGACCAGGATAGCAAACAAAATCTTGAAGCGATGGGAAAGATACCAGAAAAGCCTTTGAGGGGTATCAAGCTGGAGCTCGAAAAAAGCAATAACCAACGGAAATTAGCCTATATCCTGTGGTTCATCAACAAGCCGGTGGAGAAAACCCAGGCGATCTTGAAAAGATTGCGTTACCCGGCCACACAGGCTCACTTAATCCTCTCAACGTGTCAATTATGGAAGGACCTAGCCTGGGTGGCGACGGCAAAACTCAGCCTGATTGCTAACCGATTGGAAGGCATGCCTGCACTGGCCATTTATGCCAATTATTTAGCTGCCAGAGATGATAAAATTTGTAATAACTTTCAAGCATATTTAAACCGGTTGCAGCGGATTACCCCCAAGATCACAGGGGACGATCTACGGGAGAGGGGGCTTCCACCAGGGCCGATTTATAAGCGCATTTTGAGTGAAATTCGTGATGCCTGGCTGGATGGAAAAATAGAAAACGCAAAGCAGGAAAAAGCTTATTTGAACGAGTTACTCAGAAATGAACCGAGTATTCATCCGACTGGCCAATAAGGATGATTTAGCAGGACTCGAATGGAATGGCGAATATACACACTTCCGGCGATTGTACGCGGATACATACATGATGGTTGAGCAAGGCAAAGCGATCATCTGGGTTGCAGAAGCGAATGGAAGTGGATTGATCGGTCAATGTTTCGTATCGCTGAAGGGAAACCGACTGGAACTGGCAGATGGGCTTACACGAGCTTACATTTATGGTTTTCGGGTACAGCCACAATTCAGGAACCAGGGCGTCGGTACAACGATCATGCAAATTTTAGAAGATGATCTTATTAAGCGTGGCTTCCGGCAGGCAACTCTGAACGTGGGTAAGGATAACCACGATGCCAGGCGTTTTTATCGTCGCCTGGGGTATGTTATTGTGGCGTCTGACCCGGGCGATTGGTCTTATATCGATGATCAGGGTAAACGCAGGGATATGCATGAACCCGCCTGGCGGATGGTCAAGGACCTGGGATGAATGTTGTGCGCAGCAAACTAACCAGCACTTCAACGTATTACCAAGGTCGGTGGGATAAGAAGAAAACGTACATTATCGGCGAGCAAGCGGTGACGCTTAGCGTTAACGGTGAAGCGTGGCTGACTTTCATGTGTACCCCTAGCGACCTGAGAGAACTTGCGATCGGTTTCCTTTTTAATGAAGAAATCATACAGGATACATCTGAAGTTACCAGCGTGTGGGTGTGTCCTAGCGGAGATAACATCGATGTCTGGCTGAACCATGCGGTGCAGAAGCCGGAAAAATGGATCCGGACCTCGGGTTGTTCGGGGGGGAAAACAAGCGTCGGTAAATCCAGCCTGCAGCAGAACAGCATGCTGAGGTCGCAAAATGGCAGCATGCTAGCGGCAAAAAAGATCGGGGATTTGATCGAGGCGCTGACCGAGGTCCAGGCTTTGTATAAGCAATCCGGAGGGGTGCACACCTCCGCTTTGAGTGACGGTGAAAAAATCTTGATCGTGGCGGAGGATATTGGCAGGCATAACACCCTTGACAAGCTGGCAGGGCATTGCTTACTCGAACAGATTCACCCCATTAAAAAGGTCATCCTCACCACCGGTAGAATCAGCTCGGAGATGATCCAAAAAGCAGCACGGATGGGAGCGGTGGTGGTCATTTCACGAACCTCTCCAAGCAGCCTATCGGTTCAAATGGCAGAAAAATTTGGCGTCACCCTGATCGGGTATGCCCGGAGAGATCGATTTACTGTCTATGCACATGCGGAGAGAATCCTCTCGATAACATTGGCTGAAAAAATGACTAGTGAGGCAGCATGACGAATAAGAAAATAAACTATAAAATCGTTGATCCAGAGATTACCAGACTGGCCGCGGAACACCAGAATAATCCGGAGAAGATCCTGGAGATACTGACCGCGCTCCAGGAGCAACGTGGCCACTTAGATGGAGCTGGAATCTCAGATATTGGAGGCGCCATGCAAACGCCACCGGCCAGTGTGTATGGTGTAGCTTCGTTCTACTCGATGCTGAACCTGAATGAGAAGGCCGAAAATGTGGTGCGGGTATGCGATGGACCGGTATGCTGGTTATGTGGTGGGAGTGAAGCACGCCAGGAGGTTGAAGGGGCTTTCGCTGGAAGAGGGGATTGGAAGATCGAGCGGACAAGTTGCCTGGGATTATGCGATCGTGCCCCGGCGATGTTGATTAATGATGGACAAGCTGGACCCTATGTTTTGGGCAGTGCGGGAGACATTCAAAGCGGTTGGCATGGTCAGATGACGGATTACAGCCAACCCCGTAAAGGGGAGTACCGGGTGATGATGGCGAACGCAGGGGTGATCGATCCAGATTCATTATCTTCAGCTTTAGAGCATGGGGCGTACCAGGCATTGAAATCGGCAATGGAACGAAACCCAGAATCTGTATTGAGTGAAGTCGAAGCGTCGGGTTTATCAGGCAGAGGGGGAGCAGGGTTCCCGGTGGGACGCAAATGGAGGTTCGTGGCGCAAGCGAAGCGTTCCCCGAAATATATTGTGTGCAATGCGGATGAATCGGAGCCCTTGATCTTTAAAGACCGGGTGTTAATGGATACCAATCCGCACCAAATCCTGGAAGGGATGGCAGTGGCCGGTTATGCCTGTGGTGCCGAGGAAGCCTTCATCTACATACGAGGTGAATACGTCAGGCAGGCAGAACGATTGAAACACGCCATAATTGAAGCGGAGCGGGCAGGATGGCTGGGAGATCACATCCAGGGAAGCAATTATTCATTCCATATCCATGTGCATTCAGGAGCGGGAGCGTATATCTGCGGAGAGGAGACTGCCCTGATCGAGTCGTTGGAAGGGAAGAGGGGTGAACCGAGGACAAGACCACCCTATCCGCCGACGTATGGGTATCATGGACTACCCACGCTGGTCAACAATGTAGAATCCTATGCGGCAGTTCCGGCGATCATGATCCATGGATCGGCATGGTACCGCTCGCTGAGTGGCGCCAGCATGCCTGGTACGAAGATCTATATGATCCAGGGGCACATCCAACGACCTGGATTGTTTGAGGCGCCATTTGGATTGACCTTGCGCCAGATTATTGAGGATTATGGTGGGGGAATGCTGCCCGGATCAGAATTTAACTTTGCCCTGACGGGGGGAGCGGCTGGTACGATCGTATCCGAGAAGATGATGGACATCCCCATTGACTATGCTTCTGGGGCGAAAGGCATCGCTCTTGGCGCGGGAGCTTTTCTGATCTGTGACCAGAGGGTCTCTCCGGTGGCATTCCTGCGAGAAATCCTGCATTTCTTCAGGGTTGAATCATGTGGAAAATGCACCCCTTGCCGGATGGGGACGTATCGCGCACACGAAATCCTGAGCAGGATGGCGGCGGGAAAAGGAATGCCAGGAGATGTGGATGAGCTTTATGCCCTGGCGGAGGTGATGTTTGATTCGTCTTTTTGCGGGTTGGGCCAATCTGTACCCGTCCCGATGCGTTCCGCTTTGAATCAGTTTACTGCTGTTTTTAGAAGCGCAGAAAACCCGGCTTAACGTTTGCTCAGGAATTGGAGGACGATGATTATGACGGTTAGGCTCACTATTGACGGAAAAATGATCGAAGCAGAGCAGGGTAGCACGCTGCTGGAGGTTGCACGGCAGAATGGGTTTACCATCCCAACCTTATGCTATCACCGCGACCTGACTCCGAGCGGAAATTGCCGCATCTGCGTGGTGGAGGTACAGGGAGCGCGCTTCCTGCAGGCCGCCTGCATCACCAATGTGTGGGAGGGAATGGTGGTACAGACGCAAAGTGAGAGGGTCGTGCGTTCCAGGAAACTGACCCTGGAGCTGATGCTGGCGAACCACCCCCAGGATTGCCTGGTATGTGATTCGAGCGGTTCTTGCGAGCTGCAAGACCTGGCCTATGATTATCAGGTGGAAGTGCCGCAGTGGGGTAGCAAGAGCAAGCGCTACCAGGTGGACAGCGACCCGAACCCGTTCGTGCGTGTGGATTTTAATAAATGTATCCTGTGCAGACGGTGTGTGCTGGCGTGTGCGGAAGTGCAGGGGCGATTCGTGTGGAGGGTGGCGCAACGGGGCTTCGAGGAAAGGATCGTGGCGGGGGCTGACACGACCATGCTGGAAGCGCGCTGTGAAAGCTGTGGTCAATGCGTGGCTTACTGCCCAACCGGAGCATTAAGTGACAAGCTATCCTATGGGTTGGGGAGGGCACACCAGATCCGTAAGGTGACCACCACCTGCTCCTATTGCGGGGTGGGATGCCAGTTCGACCTGAACATTAAAGACGGGCGGGTGATCGGGGTGACGTCCAACCCGAATGCACCCGTTAATGGCATGGCATTGTGTGTGAAAGGACGTTATGGGTTTGATTACATCCACCACCCCGATCGACTGCTGAAACCCAGGGTACGAAAATATCTGCTGGAAGGTAGAAAACGAGAGGGAGCTGAGAGGGGAGAATGGGTGGAAGTGGATTGGGAGACGGCACTCGATCTCACGGCACGGAAGCTGCGAGAAATCCGCGACACATGTGGAGCGGATAGCGTGGGAGTGCTGACCTCAGCTAAATGCACCAATGAAGAAAATTACTTGATGAATAAATTCACCCGGCAGGTGATGGGGACGAATAACATCGACCACTGCGCCCGGCTTTGACACTCCAGCACGGTGGCCGGTCTGGCCGCATCCTATGGGTCTGGTGCGATGTCCAATTCGATGAGCGATGTCGTCCATCAATCTGCAGCGATGCTCATCATAGGTTCGAATACGACGGAACAACACCCGGTGTTTGGCACGATGATCCGCCAAGCCGTCCTCCGCCGGGGGGTAAAACTGGTGGTAGCAGATCCCCGGCGAATCGATATGGTCGATTTTGCTACCTTGCATATCCGCCAAAAATCCGGCACAGATATCCCCCTGATAAACGGGTTAATGAACATCATCCTGGAGAAGGGCTGGGAAGACAAGGCGTTTATCGAGAAGCGGACGGAGGGCTTTGAGGAATTCAAAGCCGTGGTGGATGAGTACCCCCCCGAAAAGAGCGCTGAAATCACCGGTGTGCCCCTGGAACAGTTATACCAGGCAGCCGAGATCCTGGCATTGAACAAACCCATGGCAGTGATGTGGGCGATGGGAATCACCCAGCATATCGTGGGGGTGCGCAACGTGATGGACCTGGCAAACCTGCAAATGCTGTTGGGGAATATGGGCGTGCCCGGAGGCGGGGTGAACCCACTGCGGGGACAGAATAACGTGCAGGGGGCGTGCGATATGGGGGGACTGCCGAATGTGTATCCGGGATACCAGGCAGTAACCGTTGAAGCTGCCAGGCAGAAATTTGAGGCCGCCTGGGGCGCACACATGCCTGATAAGGTTGGGCTAACGGTGACGGAGATGATCCCGGCTGCCGGGGAGGATAAGGTGAAAGCGATGTATATTCTGGGCGAAAATCCGGTGATGAGCGACCCCGATAGCTCTCATATCCGGCATTGCCTGGAGACATGTGAGTTCATCGTGCTGCAGGAGATCTTTCCATCGGAGACCTCGGCGTATGCGGATGTGCTGCTGCCAGGGGTGAGTTTTGCTGAAAAAACAGGCACATTCACCAATACCGAGCGCAGAATTCAGATGGTGCACAAGGCGATTGAGCCACTGGGTAATGCGCAAGATGATTGGTGGATCGTCTCGGAACTGGCCAAGCGCATCCTGGGAGAGGGCGAGCGCCAGATAGTGATGGCTCCGTATTCTGGCTGGAACTATAGCGGCGCGGAGCAAATCATGCAGGAGATCGCAGCTTTAACCCCCGGCTATGCAGGGGTCAGCCATGAAAGATTGGATAGGGGTGAGCAATTGCAGTGGCCGGTGAAGGATGATACCCATCCGGGAACTCCCATCCTACATGTGGGTCAGTTTGCGCGAGGGTTGGGGAAATTTGCTCCCATCGAGCACATTCCACCAGCAGAATTACCCGATGATGACTACCCAATGCTGTTAAGCACCGGCAGGGTGATCTATCACTGGCATGGAGGAGAGATGACCCGGCGAGCCAAAGGCTTGCTGGAGGTGTATTCTGAAGCCTTAGTAGAGATAAATCCAGACGATGCGGAGAGGCTGGGGGTCAATGGGCATAAACGAGTCAGGGTGAGCTCACGGCGGGGCAGCATCACCGCGGAAGCATGGGTCACCGATCGAGTGCCACCGGGAATGGTATATGCCAATTTCCATTTCCCGGTTTCCTCGGCGAACGAATTAACCATTGCCGCATTGGACCCGGTGGCAAAAATACCAGAATACAAGGTATGTGCGGTAAGAGTAGAGATCATCTAACGTACGGGGAGTAAAGAAATGGATATCTGGAAAATTTATGAGTATGCCTTGAGCCGGGAATATGAAGGAAAGCGCTTTTTCGAGGAAAATGCCCAACGACTGAACCAGGCGGCAGCCGTGAACGCATTCCAGCAATTGGCTGGTGAAGAGCAAAAACACATTGATTTCATCCAGAGACAGATTGAAAACCTGGAAAAAGGGCTAAGCCAGGATGCCAGCCTGGGGGTGAAATTGGAGCAAGCAGGTTTCTTCTCCATGCGAGCACAATCAGAGATCATCGAGCAGTCGGTGGCGGAGGCGATGGTTCCAGACCTGCCCGTGTTGCGCATGGCTTATTTAATCGAGCGTGATTTCGTGGAGTTTTACGAGAACGCGGCTTCCCAGGCTACGGGAGAGGCAAAACAGGTCTTACTGATGCTTTCCCAATGGGAACGCCGGCATGAGCGCTTGTTCAAGCAATTTTTCGATCGAGCTTTCGAAGAATATTCCAAAATGCCGTGGGGTGGGTAAATCTGAATATACGTTCAAACAACGGTCGGGGTTTTGGGCTGCGAGGCGAGCTCAGAACCCCGATGCCTTATGGTAAACTTCATCGCTGGAGATTTTCCGAGACGTGGCCACCTTAAGCACAGCTGCAATTAAACAAGGTAAGAATTTCCCATTTAATTTCCTGGTAAATGTGATTGATGGTGGTTTTTTTGGCATGGGGCTGGGATTCGCTTCGCTTTCCACGGTACTACCGCTATTTGTGAGCAATCTCACCGATTCGGCCGTCTTGATCGGCCTCATCCCAGCCATTCACGTGATGGGGTGGCAATTACCGCAAATATTTACCGCCCAACGAGTGGCCAGACAGAAGCGATATAAACCGATGGTGATGTTCTTTACCATCCATGAACGGATACCCTTTTTAGGTCTAGCGCTTGTGGCATGGCTCATCCCCCATCTCGGCCCGAAAGTCGCCCTGGTGGTGACCTTTATGTTTTTAGTCTGGCAAGGGCTCGGCGGAGGTTTTACCGCCACAGCCTGGCAAAGCATGATCGGAAAGATCATCCCGAAGGACCGCTGGGGAGTATTTTTTGGCTTTCAATCCGCGGCGGCGAATTTTCTTTCGGGCGTGGGAGCAGTCATCGCGGGTGTGATCCTTGAAAATAATGAACCAACCAAGGGTTTCACGGCCTGTTTTCTTTTAGCCGTGGGAGCGTTTGTACTATCTTACCTGGCTGTTTCGTTTACCAGGGAAGAAGAGACCCCACCGGTAAGTGAGGTGACCGAGAGGAACGTGTTCTGGACGGATTTGCGTGCCATTTTTACCCGGGACTTAAATTTTCGCTGGTTCGTGGCGGCGCGGATTTTAGCTCAATTGGGAACCGTAGGCTTTGCATTTTATACCGTGTACGTGGTCCGTTATTATGGAGTCGATGAAGCCACGGCGGGAATTTTAACCGGGATATTGATGATCTCTCAAATGCTGTTTAATCCCATCATGGGTTGGCTGGGAGACCACTGGAGCCACCGCGGGGTGATGGCAACAGGGATGGTGTGTGCTGCCATAAGTGCCGTAGTAGCCTGGCGAGCACCCTCCGTGGCATGGTTTTACCTGGCATATGCACTGGCAGGAATTGCCTACGTTGCCACTTGGACGATTGCGATGGCCATGACCCTGGAATTTGGCAAAGAACACGAAAAACCCTCCTACATCGGTATGGCAAACACCTTGATTGGACCGACCGCTTTTATCATTCCGCTCCTGGCAGGCTGGCTGGCTGACACGGTTGGGTACCAGGCGACCTTCATCGCCACCTCAGCGGGAGCGTTACTGACTGCAGTCGTATTCGGCTTTGTTCTCCATGATCATGCAAAGGCAGTATTGAAGGTGGAATAACCCATGCAAACAAGTTTGAACACCTCGCAAAAGTGGGGGGTTTTGATCGCAGTGGGGATTGGCACATTCATGACTGCGCTGGATACCAGCGTGGTCAACACCGTCTTACCGGTCATCGGTCAAAGTTTTAATGAGGCGATTGCGAATGTCGAATGGGTGGTGACGATTTATCTGCTGGTGTTGAGTGGGCTTTTGTTGAGCTTCGGCAGGTTGGGGGATATGCGTGGGCATAAGGCGGTTTACCTGATAGGTTTCGGGATCTTTATGGGAGGTTCTTTTTTTTCAGGAACGGCCGCGAATGTGGAGCTGTTGGTTGCATCCAGGGGATTGCAGGCCCTGGGGGCTGCCATGCTGGCAGCCAATTCCCCCGCCATCCTGACCAAGAGCTTCCCGGATGAGCAGCGCGGCCAGGCACTTGGCTTACAGGCGACCATGACCTACCTGGGGCTGACCGTTGGCCCATCTTTAGGCGGATGGTTAGCCAGCCTGTTCGGCTGGCGGGTGGTATTTTATATCAACTTACCGGTGGGGATCGCGGCCATCTGGTTGAGCGCGCATTTTATCCCCAATGACACCCACCAGAAGCACGCCGAGCACTTTGATTACCTGGGCGCAATCACCTTCCTGGTAGGACTGGGTACTTTGTTAATGGGACTTAATCAGGGGGAGGAGTGGGGCTGGGCATCCGTCCCGGTGCTGGCATTATTGATCAGCGCGGTCATTTTTCTGGGGGCGTTCGTCTATATTGAGAAACGTGTCAGCCATCCCATGCTGGATCTGAGCTTATTCAATCGACTGCCATTTTCGCTGACCGCAGCGAGTGCGGTGATTAATTATATTGGCGTATTCAGCTCGATATTTTTGATGCCTTATTTCTTGATCCAGGGGCGAGGCTTTTCCCCGGCTCAAGCTGGATTGATCTTGACCGCCCAGCCGGTGATCATGGCAGTGGTCGCGCCGATCAGCGGGACTTTATCCGATCGCATCGGGACGCGCCTGCCATCGGCAATAGGCATGGCAATTTTATCGGCTGGCCTGTTCTTCTTATCACGCTTATCCGCGCAATCCAGCATCGGAATGATGATGCTGGCATTAGCCGTGGTTGGATTGGGGACCGGGGCTTTTATCTCCCCGAATAACAGCGCTTTAATGGGGTCGGCACCGAAAAGCAGGCAGGGAATTGCGGCTGGAATCCTGGCGACTGCACGCAATTTTGGGATGGTCCTGGGGGTTGGAATTGCAGGAGCAATTTTCACTACCATGTTAAGCCATGGTGAGGCGGGTATAAGCAATTCCGCCAATCCTATTCAAAACGGGGCGATATTTTCTGCACTGGCGATGAGCTTCTTGGTCGCTTCAGGGATCACGCTGCTGGGGGTGCTTACCTGTATGTACCGGGTGAGCAGTGAATCATAGTGAGGAACGGTGAGCAGGATTACCCACAAAGGGATCGAACCAACCCTCCTTTGGTGGCAATCGACAAATTCCCATATTTCTATTGGCAAATATTCAAAAGGAGGGGATTAAACCGAAAGTACCCCTGGACAGACTCGAACTGTCGCTTTTGGCTCCGGAGGCCAACGCTCTATCCACTGAGCTACAGGGGCACTAGTTTTTAATTTTACCATTCATTCCCATACGTGCCGTAGGGGAAGAAATCGATGTCTCAGGATGCGATCTGGAGGCTCAACTTCCCAAGCTCGGCCCGCAGATGATCAATCTCCGCTTGGTTTTCCACTTGTTCGCCAAGAGATGAAGCTTGCTGTTTTTTAAAAGCCAGCTCGGCAGTCAGCAGATAGAAACGGTCAATGAGGCGATAGCGACCTGAAAAAAAGGCTTTGAGGCGGGTAGAGGTTTGGGCCCAAGCAGAGCAGGCGATCTTATATTGGTCTGCAGTGATCACCCCGTCGCTCACTTCCTGTCGCAACTGGGCGATGATCCATTTTTGCTCGCGGTAGAGGGCCCAAATGATGAAAATGATCATGGCAATCCACCCGGACCAATCAAAGATGATGCCGATGACCATGCTCTGAATTCCCTGGAAAAGGGTCGCGATGGTGTTGTGGATGGAATGAGTAACCACCGCAAGGCCCCAACCGATGATGGGAGCCAGTATCTTGATCGATGTGTTTCGGTTAAGGCGGGAAACGGCCAGTCCAATCCCGATGAAGGAGGTGTAGAAAGGATGCTGCCAACCCACCAGGATGACGCGCACAAAGAACATGTACAGGATACCATTCAACCCGTTCTCCTGGAAACCATAGGTATATATATAGTAAATGTTTTCGGTGGCGGCAAAGCCGATGGCGGTGATGGAGGCGTAGACGATACCATCCAAAATCGAATCAAACTCATGGCGGAAGAAGATAAACACGAACAGGCAGGCCATGCCCTTAAGCGTTTCCTCTATCACCGGGGCAATGGCAGAAGCGGTGGATAATTCGGTGAAGGCTTGGGAGCCGGAAAACATGTAAATGCCCAGACCAAGAAACGTGTTGACGACGAAGGCTGCTCCCGCAGCGATGATGGCACCCCAAAGAAAAACCCCACCCAGGAGTAAAACCGGTTCTTTCTCATAACGGTCCACCCAATAGACCAGGTAAGCAAAAAGCAACATGGGTAGCACAGCGAACACAACGGATAAAAGAAAGCCCAGGATCTGCACTGAAATTTCCCTCGTGAAGAAATGTGATTCAGTTTAGCATACTTGGAGATGAGCAGCAAGCATTTCTACTGGCTGGCAAAGATCAGTTTTTCGCGCTGGACATGGGTGGAGGCGAATTTTATGCCTAACTCGTCCAATAATTCTTCGGGCCTGCCCGTGGCTGATTCACGAGCGGCCAATTGAACCCGCAAACGGCGACGCCCGGCATCATCTGGGGGGTGCAGGTCAAGCTGTTCAATTAAAGAGCGGAGGTCATACGATTTATGGCGCCGGATGCGTGGGATTTGCTCCGCAGAAATGATCCTGTGAAGGCGCTCTTCCAGATCGGGGACATCGTCGAGGAACGTGATAAGGTAGATTGCAGAAGTGACCTGGGTTTGCAGAGCGGGGGCTGGTCCAGCGATAATTTCAACATGCTTTACTTCCAAACCGGGGGGTAGGGCCGGCGATAACGCCTCGAGGATATGCGCGAGGGGGAAATCCCGTTCCAACCAGGCATCCAGAATCTCACACTGGCTGGTAAACCCGAGTGGCAAGGCGCAGGCGAGATTGATTTTTGGTTGAGGATGGAAACCCTGGCTATAGGCGAGGGGTAAACCGGAGCGCCGGAAGGTGCGTTCCCAGGAGCGGAATAAATCGAGGTGACCGACGTAACGCATCGCCCCATTTTTCGAGAAAGTCAGCCTGATCCGCATCTTTAAGTCTTCGCCTATCGAAGTGTATCTTCACGTACCCGCTGATTTTTTATCTTCGCAGGGGATTTGACCTCGGGACAGCCCCAGGAATCTCCGGGGTTTTGGCGCCTGAGCTCTGCGTAGGTTGGCAAGATGCCACAAGCGAAACATTGAGAGCGACAATCCTCACGGGTACGGTCCTGCTGGCTTAGGCGGAAATCCTGGATTAAGTACTTCTTGCGCACGCCAGTGCTGATATGATCCCAGGGAAAGACCTCATCCAGGGAACGAGGGCGATGGGTGTAGAAGGAAGGATCCAGGTGTACCGTATTAAACGCATTCAGCCAGGCAGGGTAATTAAATTGATCCTGCCAGGCATCAAACCTGGCGCCGATCTTCCAGGCCTGGAGCAGCACATCGGCCATACGCCTGTCACCGCGCGAGAGCCAGGCTTCTAGAAGCGTCAGCTCAGGACTTGTCCAGGTGAGTTTGATATCACGCTGGCGGAGTTCCTGTTTTAACAGAGCCTGCTTGGCGTGAATCTGTTCCAGCGAATCACAGGCGACCCATTGAAAGGGAGTATGGGGTTTGGGGATAAAAGTGGAAACACCCACATTCAGTTTGGCACGATGGCCGATCGCTTGGCGTCCTTCTGCCAGGACTGCCTGGCAAAGGTCTGCAATAGCCTTGACATCCTCGAGAGTCTCATCGGGATGACCGATCATAAAGTAGAGCTTAATGGTGGTCCAACCT
>JBAQFX010000366.1:0-1815 GCA_049287485.1 Anaerolineales bacterium | reverse complement strand
GACCGTATCAGGTCTGCAATCACCACCAGCCGGTTCAAATAAGTACGAGTTTCTTCATCCCAATCGACACAGGTGATCAAGCTGATCTGGGGGTTATCGCTGGGTAGGACGACTGACATATCACCATCATCGGTCACCTTGCTCTCGCGCACCTGATAAGTATAAATGTTCTGCTCAGTGTATAGAATAATAACCTCACCATTTGGTAACTCATCCAGGTGACGGAAGGGGCCATCTCCCATCCCAGCCACGGTGACGTGCCCGGCTAACCCGGTGTTGCCTCCCAACCCGGGCCAGGAAGTGTTACCCATCCAGGCAATTTCCTGCCGGAGGCCATTGATCAACCAGGTATAACCATCATAAGGCACATATTTCACTTCTGTATCCAACAATAAAGCTGGGATAACAATCCGCACCACCGCACTCGTGTCAGGCTCCGGTTCACCTGGTTGGGGTGTGACCGTAAGTATTGGAGTGGGGATAGGGTAATCAGGCAGGGTCACGATTGGGATCACCGTATCAGGCGTGGAGAATGCCGAAGCTGGCTGCCAGGGTATGCTGGTAACCGAAGGTTCTATAGGTTGTTCCTGGGCAATGTCTCCAGCAGATATTTGATTAACCTGCTCGCCTTGAGGTTGCTCGATCAGGTTTAATAGACCAATTGCAGAACTCGCCACAATAAGCCCAACCAGGATTAACAGGCTCCCGCTAACTGTCATCCATAATCTATCTTTTGGGGTCCGTACTTTTGAGAACATCACCAGAGCCAACAAAATTCCGCCAAATATTAATAGCAATATGCTTGGAATAAATGAGAGTGGTTTGATCCCATCATGTCGCCAATTAAGTGGTAGATCACCCGTACCAGGCAGGGTGGTATACACAACACGGTAGGCAACGTTGGCATTTTTTGATCCTCGCTGGTCATAACTGAGTGTCACAACATTGCTCAGGTTTTCCGTGCGGGAAAGAGTTGAATTCACCCGGACGACCGCAGAGATGGTAAAGGTATCTCCCGAACCGACATCTCCTATCGTGGCAATTAATGAATGGGTACCCTTCGTGTACGTACCTTCGAATGATACTGAGATTACATCAATAAAGGTGGGAAATGAGTCAACTACAATATTATTGGTGGTTGTAATACTGCTGTTATTTCCAACTATAATGGTAAATGTCAACGTCTCATTGACCTTAGCCTGTGAAGGTGAAACATAAACCGAAATTGTTGCGCCTGGATTCACCGTAGCCGTACTGGTAGGAGTAGCTGTAGATGGGGTACCAGTTTTCGTTGGGGTAAACGTTGCGGTGCCGGTATTCGTCGGGGTAGATGTACTGGTTGGAGTACCCCCAGGCGTTGACGTTTCAGTAGGAGTGGAGGTCGATATTATTGTTGGCGTAGTCGTGGCGGTAACCGTGCTGGTGATGACGGGCGTTGGGGTTTCGGCTATCGGAAGTGTAGGGGTTGCCGTGACCGTATCGGTCAGCAAAAGGGTGTGGTTAATCTCAAAGGAATTTTTCGAAGAAAATGTTATATTGCTAAATGGATTGAGAACTTGAGCGAATGAAGATGAGGCAGATAGAAAAAGCAAGCCTGTAAACAGCACCAAACCCAAGATAGAAATGTAAATCCTGGTTTTATGATGATAATGTAGATCAGGCTCGATATAAGGAGTCTTCATTAATAATTAAATATTGGAAATTTGAATGTTTATCCCAGCTAAAAATCCTAATTTATATCGGATAATTATTATAACACTTCATATAAGGTCCGGATGTAACTGCTCAGCTATATGAGTCATTAGTCTGGAAAAA
>JBAQFX010000365.1:0-20727 GCA_049287485.1 Anaerolineales bacterium | reverse complement strand
TAGAACGTATCGTTGTTGCAATCAAGTTCATACCGAGAACGAATGAAATTAGTACTAATGCTGTACCATATTGGATTTTAACCGGCATACCTGGCACCTGCGTTGAAATTACAAATAAATGATACGGTAAGGCCATGGTCGGGTCTAAGGGTGAGTTTGGTAATCTGGGTAAGAAGAAAGAAGCCGCAGTAAAAAGTATGGGGGCAGTCTCACCCGCTGCACGTTCTAATCCAAGGATCACGCCTGTGATGATCCCAGGCAAGGACTGTGGTATGACGATTCTTCGAATTGTCTGCCATCGAGTGGCTCCCACAGAAACACTGACCACACGAAAAGCTTGGGGGACTGCACGTATGGCTTCTTCTGCAGTACTTATAATAACTGGTAGGGTCATAATAGAAAGCGTTAATGAACCAGCCAGGATACTGGTACCAAACTTTAGAAAGATAACAAATAAACCCAAGCCAAAAAGCCCATATACAACTGAGGGTATTCCAGCCAGATTGATGATCGCTATCCGGATAATCCTTGTCCAACGGTTTTCTGGAGCATACTCAGAAAGGTATATAGCTGCGCCAATTCCTAAAGGGACAGAGAAAATCGCAGTCCCAATAGTCAACAAAAAAGTACCTACAATGGCAGGTAATATCCCTCCTTGCTTAACCCCATCAGTAGGAAAAGTGGATAAAAATGACCAGGATATTGCAGGTAGCCCTTTAATCAAGATATAAATAACAATTGCTAATATCGGAATTACTGTGAACAATGTCGTCATAGCTAAAAAGCTGAATCCAATTCTTTGCTTAGTTAATCTGGCAACTGAAGAATCAGGATGATTAATTAATTCTTTGACGTTATACCTTATTCCCATAGATCCTCTAAGAAAGGATTCGCTCAGCTCGTTTTCGTTGCCGAAAAACAGCTGTCGATGCAGCGATATTTATCCCGAGAGAAATAATAAACAGTACTAATCCGATAAAGAACAAAACATGATAATGAGTGCTGTCTTTTGCAACTTCACCCATTTCAGCTGCAATGGTCGCCGTCATTGTCCTCACCGGTAAAAAAAACGAATTCCATTTCACAGGAAGAACTGCGGCATTTCCTGTGACCATCATCACTGCCATGGTTTCACCTATAGCTCGTCCTATTCCCAACATAATCGCAGTTAAAACCCCACTTCGCGCTGCTGGCAAAGTCACCCGCCATATAGTCTGCCATTGAGTCGCTCCCAGTGCCAGTGCACCATCACGATATGATTTTGGTACAGAATCCAATGCATCCTCTGCGACGGAAACAATTGTTGGTATAGCGATACCACCTAATAAAATACTTCCTGCCAGAGCAGTTAGACCCGTTGGTAGATCTAACAACCGGCGCAGGTAAGGCGCCAGGAGCAATATTCCAAGAAAACCAAGCACTACTGATGGGATTCCGCCAAGGACCTCAACCAGAGGTTTTAATAAATCTCGAGCCCAACGTGGCGAAATTTCAGCAATGAATACCGCTGCACAGATTCCTATCGGAATTGCAAAAATGGCTGCCCCAATAGTCACAATCAAAGATCCTCCGATGAGGGGTAATAAACCAAAATATTCCTCTATTGGATACCATCGTATTGAAAATAAATTTGTTAATGATACTTCACCAATGGATGGTAATCCTTCACGTAATAAAAAGTAAAATATCAGTAAAACAAAAATGATCGCTGAATAACCGGATATTTTTATGAGTCGAGTTAGGATAATCTCATTCCATTTACTAGCAGAATCCATAATTAGTTTATCTTTTCTAACGTATTTTGATTGGCACGAAACCTAATTGTGTAACAATTGCCTGAGCATCAGAAACCATAATCCATTCTAAATAATCCGCAACTGCGCCTGTAGGTTGTCCATTTGTATACATATATAAATCGCGGGCTATTGGATATTGCCCATTATTAACTGTATTAGCAGAAGGTAGAATAAATGGACCTGCAGGATTCATCCCAACTGCGATAACCTTCACATCAGGAGTAACATAACCTAAACCATCATACCCAATTGACGAAGGATTATCCCTGGTCTCAGCTGTTATACCCTCTGAAGAAGGTAATAGTAAAGTATCAGTGGAAAATAGTGTTTTATTTTTCGAGTCGCCTAAGCGAATTACATTTTCAAGGAAAAACACATGAGTGCCTGAATTCGTCTCACGAGAAAGGCGAACAATGATTTGATCATTACCCCCTACTTCTTTCCAATTATTAATTTTTCCACTGTATATATCCGATAACTGTTGGATAGTTAATTGGCTAACAGGATTTTCTGGATTAACAATAATCGCAATCGCATCTTTAGCAACAATATGTTCCACAGGATTTACACCGTTGTTATTTGCCAATTGGATTTCTTCTGGCTTTATCTGCCTACTGGCATTCGCAATATCAACAGTGCCATTAATAATTGCAGCGATTCCAGTGCCTGATCCACCTCCGGTTACGGAAATTTCTACATTTGGATAAATTTGTCGATATCGTTCCGCCCAGGCTAAAGCCAAGTTCACTAATGTGTCTGAACCTTTATTAACGATAGAATAGATTGGGGATGAGTCCGGATTATTTGAGCTTGGTTTACTCTTTGATGTGCAACTGGATAACAGGACAATGAAAAGTATACATAGCAGTAAAATGGATTTACTCATCAAGAAAATTATAGCTGTAATATTTCTCGTACACAAGGTAATAACTATAAATCTGGATATCGGGTAAAATCTTTCCTATGGAAGACTCGGTACCTGTTTTTAAAATCCGAAACCTGGATTTCTATTATGGATCAGCCCAGGCATTACGTCAAATTTCGATGGATATCATACCGAATCTAATTACAGCATTGATTGGTCCTTCTGGATGTGGAAAATCTACTTTTTTAAGATGTCTTAATCGGATGAATGACACTATCGCAGATGCTCGTGTAGAAGGAAAAATTCATCTCAATGGAATGGATATATATGCACCTGAAGTTGACCTGGCTAATCTTCGTCAGCGAGTGGGTATGGTCTTTCAGAAACCGAATCCGTTCCCACAATCGGTTTATGATAATGTTGCTTTTGGGCCTCGTGTAGTTGGGATGACCCATGATAAGAATGAACTTGATTTTATTGTAGAACGTAGTTTACGGCACGCAGCCTTATGGGAAGAAGTAAAAGATCATCTACACGAGAATGCACAAAGCTTTTCCTTGGGGGAACAACAACGTTTGTGCATTGCACGTTTGCTAGCAGTCAAACCAGAAGTTATATTAATGGACGAGCCAGCTTCAGCATTAGACCCAATTGCTACATTACGGATTGAAGAACTGATGTTTGAATTAAAGAAGAACTATACCATTGTGATTGTCACCCATAATATGCAACAAGCTGCAAGGGTTTCGGATTACACAGGATTATTCTGGCTAGGAGAGCTGGTGGAATTTTCAGCAACCGAAAAAATGTTCACCAAACCAGAGCGACAATTATCGGAAGACTATATAACAGGAAAATTAGGGTGATTTATTCTCGGGTAAATAAGTTCCTAATTTACCATGCATCTCAGCTTCCGTAGGTTCTGTCAGGATCGATCCATCTTCAAATAAGATCGTTGGGACACTGCGCATACCGTGGTTAGTGATAAGAACAAATTTCTCCCCCTGCACATCCTTATCAATATCCACCCACTTATAGGTGATGTGATTACGATCGAAAAACCTGCGTGCCCGAGCGCAATCTCCACACCACCAGGTGCCAAAAATTGTAATTTTGTTTTCTTTCATGAAGTCCTTTATGATAAATTAATATCGATATTCTACCAAAAATAATGAATGATATGAGCCAGTGGTATATAGGGACAATCGGTTTTAGTTACAAAGATTGGGTGGGAGAATTTTATCCTTCGAGTATCACCCAAAGAGAATATCTGCCTTATTACAGTAAAGTTTTTAATTCAGTAGAAATTGATACTACATTCCATGCGATTCCACGCCCTACTACAGTTCAATCCTGGTATGCGGTCACTCCTCCTGAATTTAAATTTTGTGTGAAGACTCCCCGAATTGTTACACATGACCTTGGATTAAAAGGAACCAATGGATTGATGAATGAGTTTCTGGAATCAATTTCACCTTTACAGGGTAAGACTGGTCCGATATTAATTCAATTACCGCCTAAGTATTCACAAGAAAATATTTCAGATTTGGATATTTTTTTAGCATCCTTACCTGATACTCATCAATATGCGATTGAATTTCGCCACCCCTCATGGTATAACGAAAAAACAAATCATTTATTGTCCCATTATCAGATATGTTGGGTGACGGTAGACTATCCAAATCTACCCAGACAAATAAACCTGACCGCTAATTTTATCTATATCCGCTGGATTGGCATAAACGGAATGTATCGCCACCATTTCTATGAAAGGGTGGATAAAACTGCTCAATTAAGCGCGTGGATTGAATTGATTAATCCATATCTAGAACATGTTCCATGTATTTTTGGTTTTTTTAATAATGATTATGCAGGATTCGCTGCGGGAACATGTAAACGCTTTATTCAATTAGCCGGAATCAGTAATATTGATCAAAATATGACTTACCAAGAGAGATTATTTTAGAAAGATAAGCATACAATAGTTCTATTTAGACAATAATAACATAATTATGATGAAGGAGAAAATTTTATGTTTGTAGCTATGGTTCATGTCCATGTAAAAAAAGAGTTGATCGAAGCGTTTAAGATTGCCACTCTTGATAACGCGAGCAATAGCGTCAAGGAAGCTGGTGTTGCTCGTTTTGATGTCTATCAACAAGGTGACGATCCAACCCGGTTTACACTCGTAGAAATCTATCGAACCGAAGAAGCACCGACCTATCATCGAGAAACAGCTCATTATGCCCGTTGGCGAGACACTGTCGCAGAAATGATGGTTGAGCCACGTACCAAGACTACATATAACATTATTTATCCATCTGAAGAAGAAATGTAAATGCAATTCGAATTTGCAACTGCAACTAAAATTATCTTCGGCTCTGGCACAATAAATTCCTTTAATGAAATTGCTGAAGGATTTGGTAAGAATGCACTAATCATATGTGGTGCTCCCCAGGGTATTGTAGAGAAATTAGTTGACATATTAAATTCGCACAAGATAAACAACTCTTCTATAAAAATTAATCGTGAGCCAACAGTAGACGTGATTCAAGAGGTCGTCGATTTAGCAAGACAAGCGGCAACCGATTTTATCGTTGCGATCGGTGGAGGGAGTGCAATCGACACTGGCAAAGCAACTGCAGCCTTGTTGACCAATCCAGGGGAATTATCGGACTATCTAGAAATCATAGGCCGAAAAAGACCACTTGTCAAACCAGCAATGCCTCTCATCGCAATACCTACAACTTCTGGTACAGGATCTGAAGTAACCAAAAATGCTGTGATAGGAGTACCAACACATAAGGTGAAAGTTAGTTTACGCAGTGATTTTTTACTCCCACGCATCGCCCTTATTGACCCAGAACTCACAATCAATCTACCGCAATGGTTGACTGCGGTAACTGGTTTGGATGCACTCACTCAGTTGATTGAGGCTTTCACCTGCAACAGTCCAAACCCCATGACAGACCCATTGTGTTTGGATGGAATGCAAAGGGTTTCACGGTCTTTATTCCAAGCCTATGATGATGGTCATGATTTAAGTGCACGTGAAGATATGTCACTTGCCAGTCTATTCAGTGGAATCGCTTTGGCAAATGCCAAATTGGGTGCAGTCCATGGTTTAGCAGGACCTCTCGGTGGAGAAATACAAGCCCCGCATGGAGCAATTTGTGCCAGTTTATTGTCGATCGTTCTAGCAGAAAATATTAAAGCATTAAAATCACGTTCACCAGACCATCCTTCGTTGGAACGATTTACACTGATTAGCAAGCTCTTTGGAAGTGAGTCGCGTGCAAAAGCTGAGAACGTCATCCATTGGATAGATAATTTCTGTCAACATGCGAAAATTCGACCTTTGTCATATTTAGGATTATCCGAATCCCAATTCGATGAAATTATAGAAAAAGCACGTCATTCCAGCAGCATGAAAGGCAATCCAATAACACTTTCTGATGATGAATTACGTACTATATTACAGAGATCGTTAGAATAAGTTTCAATCGTTTATAAATACTTGCCCACATCCAAAAAGGGATGTAAACTATCGTTTGGAGGTGATCATGAGCGCAGGCAGAATTGTTACATATATAGTTGCAGCTATTTTAATCTTGATTGGTCTTGGATTAGCTGTAATTATTGGTCTCTCTTATATCGTTCAAGCCGGAAGCGGTGGTTCAGTTGTAATCGGTTTAGTGTTCCTAATTATTGGATTTATATTGATTGCAGGTGGTGTATATTTAATATATCAGGCAGGTCGTGGCAAAATGGGAGCGGTGACTGAAAATGTTACTTTGAAAGTAGATCTTCCTGCCAACGTTAACATGGATACTCTGAAGTGCAAATCATGTGGGGGCACACTTACAATGGACAATATCCAGATGGTTGCAGGCGCACCAGTAGTAAATTGCCCTTATTGTCATACTACCTACCAGCTAACTGAAGAACCTAAGTGGTAGTCATGTATAAGTATTATAGCGCATCAAAGTAGTTATACCATCATAGTTGTGCGGAGGTAGAGAATGCGAAAACGGCTATTATCCATCCTGCTAATTTTCACCGTTCTTTTATTAATCTCATCACCAGCAGTCGCTCAATCATATTCATTCCAGCTGCCAAAAGAGACAGTCGATGCATATTGGAATTCCGATGGTACATTGTCCCTTGATTACACATTTGTTTTTATAAATAACCCATCGGGACACATTATTGAATATGTCGATCTTGGTCTGCCTAATAGTAATTACTCTGATAGTAACATTACCGCATTTGTGAATGGCAACCAAGTTTATGATATATCTTCTTCTGGCTTCGAAGGCCAGGGTAGTGATGGAGTAGCTATCGGTCTAGGACAATATTCAATCAATCCCGGATCGACAGGAACAGTACAAGCTCATATAGAAGAAATCAGCGGCGTTCTCTATACTGATAGCCAGGATAGTAATTATGCCAGTGCAGATTTAAAGCCAGCGTATTTTATTTCAACCATTGTAACCGGAAGTACCGATCTGACCGTTACTTTTCATTTACCACCTGGCGTTAAACCCTATGAACCGAAATGGCATGCCTCACCATCCGGCTTTCCATCACAACCAGCAACAGCTCTGGACAGTGAAGGACGGATCACTTATACATGGGAAAATACCCATGCAAGTGGATCAACGCAATATGAGTTCGGTGCATCCTTCCCAAAGAGCTACGTTCCTGGGGGTGCAATTGTTACAGTCAATCCATTTGCCGGAATAGGCAAGTTTCTCAGTGCTGCACTTCTTCCTATACTGTGTATCGGTGGATTTATTGCGATTGTCGTCGCAGGATTATCAGCAGACAGCAGGAGGAAACAACAATATTTGCCTCCTAAAATATCTATCGAAGGTCATGGGATCAAGCGTGGTCTAACGTCGGTAGAAGCAGCGATTTTATTGGAGCAACCGCTGGATAAGATTATGACTATGATCCTATTCAGTGTGATAAAGAAAAATTCTGCCGAAGTGGTAACACGTGACCCGCTCGAGATTAAAGTTAATCAACCAATATCCGAGGACCTGCAATCTTATGAAAAGGATTTCCTGGCAGCATTTCTAAAGACCGGCTTAGAAAGGCGTAAAGGATTAAGTGATATGGTGGTCAACCTGGTTAAGAGCATATCCGAGAAAATGAAAGGCTTCAGCCGCCAAGAAACGATCGCCTACTACAAAGATATTACCAAACGAGCCTGGGAACAAGTAGAAGCTGCCAATACTCCAGAAGTAAAAAGCCAGAAATACGAAGAAGTCATGGAATGGACCATGCTGGATAAAAACTATGAAGGCCGTACCCAGGATGTATTCCGCAACATGCCTGTATTCATCCCCTTGTGGTGGGGTCATTATGATCCAACTTTTGGACGAGTGGCATCTACCCCATCAGCAGCACCAGCATCCATTGGCGGTGGTGCAACGCGTATCCCAGGCGCAGATTTCACGAAATCTATCACTACTGGTGTGCAAACATTCTCCTCCAAAGTGGTTGGAAATATTAATGAATTTACTTCACGGGTCACGTCTGTCACCAATCCTGCTCCAAAGGTTGAAACCAGCTCGTCGAAAGGTGGCTATCGCGGCGGTGGAGGCGGTGGGAGCTGCGTGTGTGCCTGTGCTTGTGCCTGTGCCGGTTGTGCTTGTGCCTGTGCTGGTGGTGGTCGTTAGTTAATCAGAAACAATTTATAAACTAATGTCATTAAACAATGCGGTCATCAAGTTAAAGTCAATTCTCGCAAACCGAAGACCATCATTCCCGGGTCAGGGAATATACCACTTCGACTACCAGAAGAATGGCGAACGATCGCGCGTCCATTTGCGTATTGATCCTAACGGAAGTGGTTTATTATTAGTAAATGCCAGTCGGGTGATGCATCTAAATCCAACTGCCACTATAATGGCATACCAATTTCTTTTGAAAATTCCACGAGATACTGCCATTAAATCATTATCCAAGTTGTATAACGTAAGCATCGAGCAATTAACCAATGACTATACGAAGGTCTTGAATCAAATCAATGAATTAATCAAACCAGATGGTGCTTGTCCGATACACGACCTTAACCTGGAAGTGATTCCTCCATTCAGTGCAAAGCCATCAGCTCCCTACAGAATGGATCTGGCTATCACATATCGCTGCAATAATGACTGTGCCCATTGTTATAATGCCCGTCCGAGAGATTACCCAGAACTTTCGACCGAAACATGGCATCAAATCCTGGATAAATTATGGTCGATTGGAATCCCCCATGTAGTATTCACTGGTGGAGAACCCACACTTCGCCAAGATCTACCTGAGCTAATCACTCACGCAGAGCAGAATGGTCAAATCACGGGAATTAATACAAATGGAAGGCGACTTGCAGATCGTGTCTATGTTGAAAACCTGGTCAAAGCGGGTTTAGACCATGTCCAAATCACCCTGGAATCTCATAACCCAGAGATACATGATGCTATGGTAAATACTCATGGTGCCTGGAAACAAACAGTTGCCGGTATTCAGAATGCTCTTGAAACACCTCTCTATGTAATGACGAACACAACGATGCTCACCATTAATCAATCAGGGTTAAAACAAACACTTGAATTCCTGGCATCCATCGGCGTTCCCACCGTGGGTTTAAATGCCTTGATCTATGCGGGGCGTGGATTAGAGGTTCATTCTGGTTTAGCGGAAACTGAACTTCCACGGCTATTAAACCTTGCCAGGGAAATAACAGACAGACATCATCAGCGCTTGATTTGGTATACGCCCACGCAATATTGTCATTTTGACCCGATGCAACTCGAATTAGGTGTAAAGGGATGCACTGCAGCCTTATATAACATGTGCATTGAACCTAATGGTGATGTTATCCCTTGCCAATCGTACTATCAATCATTAGGAAATATCCTATCTACACAATGGGACAAAATATGGAAGCATGATTTGTCAATCTGGATACGCGAGCGTAAATACATCCCCGAAAAGTGCTCTAATTGTTCACTACTTGTTGAATGTGGTGGTGGCTGCCCATTAGCTTTAAAAGCAAATGGAGAAGAATCAAATAATAATTAATTAAGGAGCTGTAAATGTCAAACATCATCGAATCAATCAGACGTTTATTCTCTCCAGTTAAGCCATTATCTCCGGGAATATATCATTATCAGGCTCCAGCTCAGGCACCTGTTCCTTACCGTCTCCACTTACGGCTCGAACCTGACGGCAGTGGTCTTTTGATCGTAAATGCATCCACTATCCTTCATCTCAATCAAACCGCGGCAGAACTTGCTTATCATCTGATTAAACAAACACCAGAAGAAGAGATGGTACATGAGTTGTCGAATCGGTACCGAGTGAGTCGTGAGCAAGCCCGTCAGGATTTTCGTTTGCTAAATGATCGCATACTAACTTTGATCCACACTCCGGATCTCGATCCAGGAATGTTTTTAGATTTCGAACGCACAGTTCCACATTCTCAAAAATTATCCGCTCCATATCGCCTGGATTGTGCACTTACCTATCGTCTGGCAGGGCAATTCGACGATAGCGTAATCCCAACAAAACGGGTGAATCGTGAATTAACTACAGGAGAGTGGTGTGGGATATTTGATAAAGCCTGGAATTTTGGTATCCCCCACATCATATTGACTGGAGGAGAACCCACGCTTCGAGATGACTTACCAGATTTGGTTGCACATACAGAATCAAACGGTCAGGTTGTTGGATTATTAAGTGATGGACTTAAATTTATTGATAACGGCTATCTTCAAACCCTGCTTCAAACGGGACTCGACCATTTGATGCTTAGCTTACAACCTGAGGATGATAATTCTTGGAAAGCACTCAACAACGTGCTTTCCGCTGACCTATTTGTTACTGTTCACCATACCCTGACTTTAAAGAATGCGGTCAATACATCTCAAATACTGCAACATCTTTCCGATCTCGGTGTAAAATCGATTTCTATCACTGCATCTGACCCTGCACTACATGGGTCACTAGTAGAGTTCCATAATCAAGCCACAACAATGGGTCTTTCCCTGGTATGGAATTTGCCTGTTCCATACTCAACATTTAACCCTGTTGCATTAGAGACACAAATGGAGAATATTCCAAGTGGGGCAAGGCACGATTGGCTATACATTGAGCCAGATGGGGACGTCCTCCCTGCCCAAGGTATCAATCAGGTTCTGGGTAATATTTTGTCTGACTCTTGGGACACTCTTTGGCAATAAAGGAAAAAGCTTACAGCAATTCCAAATGCAACAGCCACATTATAGGATTGTTTTTTCCCAAGCATTTGGATCGAGATTACTTTTTCACATAACTCAATAATCCCTGGATCCACTCCATTTATTTCATTTCCAACGACCAATACAATCGGGGAAGGCCATAGTGTTTTATTTATGCTAAACAAAGGTTGTGCTTCCGGGAGATCTTCCAACGCCCAGATTAAATATCCCTTGGATTTTAGTAACCCTAATAAATCTACACCATTATTTATTTTTTCCCACAACACACTTTGTTCAGCTCCAAGGGCAGTCTTTCTAACCTTGGAATTATCTGGCGTGGGGGTAATGCCACATAAATATAATTTTTGTATTCCTATACCATCTGCAGTGCGAAATATCGAACCTACATTCCAGGCGCTGCGTATGTTATCCAACAAGGCTTCTATCTGCCATCGTTGTTTAAAATTTATTGGATCATTCCGTTCAACTCTATTCTTACCCATTGCGACCAAATGGATGCTTGATCGACAGGCAGGGCATCGTTTCCACCTAGGGAATCCATCAGTGCTTGGGAATCTCAAGCGACAACTCGGATTATCACATTCATAAAATTCATTACTAGAAATTGTCATGATCACCTGATAATCTCATTATAATTGCTCATTGAGTCAGCATTATCTTCTAATTCGGGAAGAATGTAATTCTATGACCTTATTTAGATCTCTATGGCACCAACGTTATCAGCAACAGGCAGAATGGACGCAGAATATCCGTAATTATATCTATTACCGGATTTCACTCCAATCAGCTAACAAGATACTTGATGTTGGTTGTGGTACCGGGGTACTGGAAAAAGAACTAAATCATCTGACATCATCTTATGTCTTAGGCCTCGATATTGATCATTCTCCAATTAAAACTGCTCAAGGGTATGCACCAAATTCTATTTATACTGTCGGGGATAGCCTGCATCTTCCATTTCCTTTGGGAGCATTTGATCTTACACTATGTCATTTCTTATTGATGTGGGTTAGTAATGCTATGGTATCAATTGAAGAGATGGTTAGAGTAACTCGCCCAAAAGGATATGTGCTCGCATTAGCAGAACCAGATTATGGAGGGCGTATTGATTATCCATCGGAATTAACACAAGTAGGACTCTGGCAAATAGAATCATTAAAGGAACAGGGAGCAAACCCATTTATTGGGCGAGAGCTAAGATCGCTATTTACCAAGGCAGGATTAAAAAATGTCGAAGTTGGAGTACTTGGTGGCCGATGGGGAGAGATTAATTGTGATGAAGACTTCGATCTAGAATGGCAGGTAATTCAGTTTGATCTTTCTGGTAATAAGGAATTTAATCAGCAAGCTGAAATAATAAAACAGCTAGAATTAAACTCACGCCAAAAACACCGGAGAATTTTATACGTACCTACATTTTACGCTTTTGGGATGGTAAGAGAGAATATTCAACCCTCTAATGGCATGCCAATTTCTATTTGACCACTAATTATTCTGATAGGATAGGAAGGGATATCTACAAAAGCAGGTAAAGCTAAAACCTTACCATTCCTGACGTCAAATCGAGCTCCATGCCTTGGGCAGATAATCTCAAATCCTTCAAGTGCACCTTCCCCTACTGGTCCATCGTCATGAGAACAAACATCGGCAATGGCATAGTACTGTCCTGCAATACTGAGAACGACCACAGGTAGACCATCAATTTCTATAAAAAGCCTTCCCCCCTCTTTCAATTCCTCAACCGATCCAATGGGGATGAATTCTAATTTTTTTTGATCGAGGCTTTGATAATTGTACATACTTAATTATCAACTAACTCATCATTCGCTTCGCCTAAACCATACACACCGGCTTTTAGTACTTTCAATGACAATAAAGCACACTTTAAACGTACTGGACCAAGTTCTATACCGAGCATATCAAGAACATCTTGTTTGTTGATTTTCTTTATTTCTTCTAGCGATTTCCCGATAATATTTTCCGCTAATAAATCAGCAGAAGCTTGTGAAATTGCACATCCGTGACCGTCAAAAGCGACTTCACAGACGCGCTGATCTCCATTAATACGTATGTCCATGCGTATATGATCTCCACATAATGGATTATCATCTTCAAATGATATATCATGTGGCTCGAGTGAGCCTCGAAAATGAGGATTTTTGTATCTATCAATGATTATTTCACGGTAAAGGTCATCCATAATTATCCAAAATAATGTTTCACAGTATATAAACCTTCAATCAGGCGATCCACTTCATCCAACGTATTATACAGGTAAAAGCTTGCCCGTGTTGTAGCTGGGATCTTATATTTTTCATGTAGAGGCATGGCACAATGATGACCCGCTCTAACAGCTACGCCTCCAAGATCTAATATCTGGGCAATGTCATGAGGGTGCACGCCATTAAAAGTGAAAGCAACTACACCACCTTTATAATTTGCTCCTGGTCCAAAGACACGCACACCAGGAACTTCCTTAAGGCGTTCAAGTGCATAAGCAATTATGTTCTTTTCGTGAGCAGCGATATTATCCATGCCAATCCGATCAACATAATCGAGGGCAGCATGAAATCCAATTGCTTCAGCGATGGCAGGAGTGCCTGCTTCAAATTTATGCGGGATTTCATTAGGAGTGAAAGATCGGAGTAATACCCGCTTTATCATTTCCCCTCCACCTAAAAATGGTGGCATATCGTTTAGTAGATATTTTTTCCCAAATAGAACTCCAATTCCAGTTGGACCACAAATTTTATGAGATGAAAACACCAGGAAATCAACATCCAAATCATGTACATCGACAGGAAAATGAGGTACAGATTGAGCGCCATCAACAAGCGCAATTGCACCTGCCTGATGTGCCATTTGAATGATCTCTTTAGCGGAATTGATCGTCCCCAATACGTTGGACATATGTGTAAAAGCGACCAATTTAGGCATCTGCTCCAGTAATTTCTGGTATATATCCAATACAAGGAATCCATCCGTGGTGAAAGGGATAAATTCCAATCGTATACCCTTTTCTGCAGCGAGTATCTGCCAGGGGACTAAATTCGAATGATGCTCCATCTCAGTCAGGATAACCAAATCGTCTTCATGTAAATACTTACGCCCCCAGGTAAGGGCAACCATATTAATAGATTCCGTCGCGTTACGTGTAAATACTATTTCTTTTTCTGAGTTGGCATTTATAAATTTCGCAACTCTCTGTCGTGCGGCTTCGTATGCTGCAGTTGCCTCCTCAGCAAGGGTATGTATTCCTCTGTGAACGTTAGAATTATACGTGAGGTAGTAGTCATCCATTGCCTGGATTACCTGGATTGGTTTTTGGGTTGTAGCTGTCGAATCTAAATAAATTAACGGGATTCCAGGATGGACCTCCCTTTTAAGTATTGGGAAATCTTGTCTAATTTTTTCAATATCCAGGTCAGTTTTCAATAGATGGTTATCCATATTTCATCATTTAACTTTCTGATGTGCACGCGCTCTACGACGTGATGGCCTGATCTGCGTGGAATTTTTCGGGCACCAAAGAACATGATCAGGTACCATCCATCCATCCGTAAGATAAACACTATCCTTGAATTGTATGGCAATCATTTTTGGATCTACCTGCACGACAATTCCTTCCAGCCAATCCCGTATGCGTTCATTATTTTTGTCGTGATCGCAATATACTTCTACCCTGTCTCCAACATGATATTGTTCATTGAGATCTGGTGCATGAGTAAAATACATTTCTGCCAAAGTTCCTCCTTAGAAGCAGCTATTTCATCTTTTTTACAATAGCTTGTTGAAATCGTTTCCGAACCCCATCAAAAGGTATTCGCTGCATGATTGGGTCGAAGAACCCCTCCACGATTAAGTGCTCAGCTTCTGCATAAGTAATTCCACGACTTAAGAGATAAAAAATAGAATCGGGATCAATCTTTCCAACGGTTGCGCCATGAGTGCAACGTACATCATCTGCCAGTATTTCTAAGCCTGGGATTGAATCTGCTCGTGCCTTTGGGCTTAGGATCAGATTTCGATTTGCCTGATATCCATCAGTTTTTTGTGCGCCGGGTGCAACGTATATCATACCTTGCCAAACCGATCTACTACTATCTTTTAACGCACCTTTAAATAACAAATCACTGGTTGTATGCGGTGCAAGGTGATTTTGCTGGGTATCATGATCTAAATGTTGCTTGCCATCAGTAAAATAAAAACCCGACATTTTTCCGGTCGCTCCCTCACCAATTAAATCAATTTCAGAAAAATTTTTGGTCAAGTTGCTGCCAAGCGCGCCAAAAATCCACTCTAGATTGGCGTTTCTTCCAACTTGTGCCCTTTCGTGAGTGAAATTCCATACATTGTCACCCCACGATTGCAATTCCACGAACTCTAATCGGGCATTGTCACTTAGATGGATCTCCACTAATCCAGAATGTAAGGTTTGCTCGCTCGATCCATCTGGAGATGCAGATTCATGTACATATGTCAGTGAAGAATCCGGCTCTAACCACACCATGATGTGGGAAAAATACGCCAGTCCTTCTCCAGGTCCCCATATTATAGAGTGTAATGGAATCTGCACCTGAACACCACTTGGGATATAAATAAATACTCCATAGGTCTCTAGTGCAGCAGCCAATGCAGCAAATTTCCCTTCCTCTGGTTTAACAACCTGCCCAATGATGTTGGCTAATTTATCAGGATATTTCAATTCCGCAGTGCGCAAATCAGTAAAAATCACGCCTTGATCGAACAATATTTTATCTAGAAAACTTTCTGTTTTGTCAGGACTGATAATTACCTGTCCACCATGCGATTTGCGTACCAATGGTTTAAGTAACCATCTCGGTATTGGAGGAAAGTGATTTAGGCTATTTCCATTCGTTAATGCAAACTTTGCTACATTCATGGAATGTATATCAGTTCTTTTCCAGGCTTCATCCTTGATATTCGGCATGGGCAATGATTTATATGCAGACCATGCACCTGCTCGGTAATTACGTAAAAAATCTGGGCCTTTCCATTCATTGGATAATGCCAGGATATTTTTCTCAGAAAAAGCAAATTCATCAGTTCCGGAAGGAATGCTGGGGTTTGTTCTGGTAATTACTTTATGTGTACTCATCGTTATCCTACTGAACCAGACATCTGTAATTGAATCAAGCGGTTCATCTCGATTGCATATTCCATCGGTAACTCCTTTACCAATGGCTCAATGAAGCCAGAAACCACCATGGTGGTTGATTCTTCTTCGGATAAACCCCTACTCATTAAATAAAAGAGTTGTTCATCTCCCACTTTCGATACTGTAGCCTCATGACCGATGGATACTTCTTGTTCATCAATTTCTATCGAGGGATAGGTGTCTGATCTTGATAATGGATCGAGTAATAATGCATCACAAACGGTGTTTGAGCGGCTATCTACTGCTCCTTTGTACACCTTCAATAACCCTCTGAAGGAAGTCCTACCGCCTCCTTTACTAATTGATTTCGATGTGATCTTGCTTGAGGTGTGTGGAGCGAAATGAATGGCTTTCCCACCGGTATCCTGAGTCTGTCCAGGACCAGCAAATGCCATGGAAAGAATCTCACCATGAGCACCCGGTTCAAGAAGATAACAAGAGGGATATTTCATGGTTAATTTTGAACCAAGGTTAGAATCGACCCATTCCATGGTTCCATTCTCATGAACAAGAGCTCGTTGTGTGACAAGGTTATACACATTTGTCGACCAGTTTTGGATGGTAGTATATCTTACCCTGGCTCCTTTATTCACGATGATTTCAATCACACCGCTATGTAGCGAATCAGTTGTATACGTCGGTGCTGTACAACCCTCAACATAATGAACCTGTGAGCCTTCATCGGCAATGATCAAGGAACGTTCAAATTGTCCTATATTGGCAATGTTCAGTCTGAAGTATGCCTGAAGTGGAAGATCAACTTTGACACCTTTGGGAACATAAACGAAAGAACCACCAGACCAGACTGCACTATTTAATGCAGCAAATTTGTTGTCTTCGATAGGTATGACTTTGCCAAAATATTGTTTGAATAGATCAGGGTGTTTACGCAAGCCATCTTCAATGCTTAAGAATATTACACCTTGTTTCTCTAAATGCTCCTGTATGTTATGATAAACCATCTCGCTTTCATATTGCGCCCCCACTCCTGCCAGAAACTTTTGCTCAGCTTCAGGAATTCCTAGACGATTAAATGTTTCCTTAATTGTATTGGGTACTTCATCCCAACTATTACTCATCTGTTGGGCGGGTTTCACATAATAATATATATCATCTAAATTTAATTCCGATAGATCACCACCCCATGTAGGTATCGGTCTTTTGATGAAATGGTCTAATGCTTTTAACCGATACTCCAGCATCCATTCAGGTTCATCTTTCATGGAAGATATCTGTTCAACAATTTCCTTAGATAGACCTTTGTGAGATTTATAAACATAAGTTTCAGGATCTCTGAAGCCATACTTATATTCACCGATATTATCTAAACCATTCGAATTTGGACTCATTTCTACCTCTAAAAATTTCTTTTTTATGCGGGTACTGTTTCGTATTTTTCACGTACCCATTCATAACCATGCTCTTCGAGATTCAATGCTAATTCAGAATTCCCTGATTCGACTATCCTTCCATCCAGCATGATATGCACATATTCTGGTTTAATATAATTAAGAATTCGTTGATAATGAGTAATTACCAGTACACCCATTTGAGGACCTCGGAGTGTATTTACTCCCTCAGATACGATTCGAAGTGCATCGATATCCAATCCGGAATCGGTTTCATCAAGAATGGCGATTTCAGGCTTTAAAACTGCCATTTGCAATATTTCTGCCCGTTTTTTTTCACCACCAGAAAATCCCTCATTCAGGTATCTGCCTGCAAATGCATAATCCATCTTCAACAAATCCATGCGCTCTTTTAGCAATTTCCTGAATTCAGGGACTGAGATTCCTTTGTCTTTTGAATTCTCGGCTTTCCTGCGCGAATTAATCGCAGTTCTCAAGAAATTTGCTAATGATACTCCAGCAATAGATACAGGATACTGGAACGCCAAGAAAAGGCCAAGCCTTGACCGTTCATCAGGTTTCAGTTCTAGGATATTTTTACCCTTGAAAATCACCTCACCCTGCGTGACCTGATATTCAGGATGCCCCATCAACGTATAAGCTAATGTGGATTTCCCTGTTCCATTAGGACCCATCAGTGCATGCACTTCGCCCTGTTTCACGGTAAGATTAACACCCTTTAAAATCTCGCGTTCTGCAATGCTTACATGTAGGTCCCTAATGATGATTTCTGACATTTAATACTCCTTGGAGGTGGTATAAAACAACAATCCTTGATGAATGATCGATCAAGGATTTAATCTCGACCAAGATATTATAGCATGTTGGTAGATTAATGTCAATATTTATGATAAATATAATAAATATTGACAGTAAAACCTACAATTGGTATACTTATTCTGAATAGATATGTCAGGAACAAGAGATTTAGTGCTACGAACTCTTTTAATCCAACCAGGCTGCACAGTGAATGAATTGGCAGAAAAGGTCGGGATAAGCCCTATTTCAGTTCGACATCATATTGCGAGCCTAGAAGCTGATGGTTTGATCAACAGTGAAGATGAACGACATGGTGTTGGAAGACCCAGACAAGTCTTTTTCTTGACAGAAGCCGGTATTGAACAATTCCCAACCCGATATGTAAGATTAACCGTTCGCCTCCTTGAACATCTCAAAGAAACCATGCCTGAATCGATGGTCAATGCATTATTCTCCGATATGGCAGAAGATTTAGCCAAGGATCTTGCGGAGGGCATGGAAATGAAGAACCTCACCATTCAAGAACGACTAAATCTAGTTAAAGAGCTTCTTAGGGGTGAGGGATTTAATATCGAATGGGAACAACTGGAAAACGGTTATGAAATCCATGAAGCCAGCTGTCCATATTATTACATCGGACAAAACCACCCTGAAATCTGCAACGTTGACCAGATTATAATATCCAAAGTGCTCTCCTTACCTACCGAGAAGGTTAAATGCATCCTGAATGGGGATAGCATCTGCACCTATCTAGTCTCTACTACGACAACCTCGTAAGACATAGCCATGATTGAAGAAAATCAGAACAGACCTGTATGGGATATTCAAAGCACCAATCCTGAGCTTGTAGAACCGTTAACCGAAGAGCTCAAAAAAGTCATGGACCCGGAAATCGGACTGAATATTCTAGAACTGGGTTTGGTGCGTAACGTAGCCATAATCAACGGTGAAGCGAAAATATTAATGATCATGACCACCCCATTCTGTCCATATGCACCTGTACTTTTAGAAACCACTCGCCAACAAGCAGAAAAAGGTCTGCAATTGCCAACTTCTATTAATCTAAGCTATGAACCTTGGGACCCGTCAATGATGGATAAAAATGCAAGAATAGACTGGGGTTTCTTTTAAATTCTATGAATATCGTTGACTAATTAAACACTGCTGACCTGCTGCATTCTGCAGGTCAGCTATATTTTAATAAATCCCATGATTTCTTAGTGGCGAGAGTGGGATTTGAACCCACGACCAAGGGCTTATGAGTCCCCTGCTCTACCGCTGAGCTACCTCGCCATTTTAGGAGAGGCAAAATAGTACTATGTCCTCATATATTTGTCAACTATATTTCCCGGTCAACTATATAAGACGCTAATTCTTCTAATGCGTGTCTTTCGTTATTCTCAGGAAGGATTAGTAAAGATTCTAGACCTTTTCTTACGAATTGACGTGCTTCATCAATAGCAGAATTTATCGCTCCGCTATCTCTTATTGAAATAAGTAATCTCCCTAAACAATCTTCATCGCAAAAATTGCTCTCGAGGATACTTTTCATATCCACATCCAGCGGATGGCTCTCCAGATAATATAATACCGGAAGCGTGATAATCCCTTGTCTAAGATCACTAGCAACGGGTTTACCCATTGTAGTTTGTTCACTGGTGAAATCTAATATGTCATCAACCATTTGAAATGCCATACCAATTTCATATCCGAATCCCTTAACAGCATCGATTACTTGTTCATCAGCGTTGCTAAGTATGGCGGCTGTTGTTGTGGAAGTCTCAAATAATGAAGCGGTTTTGGAGTATATCCTGCGATAATAATCTTCGCGATTTGCAATCCATTTACTACTAAATAATTGGGTGATTTCACCATTGACAATGGTAGATAGAGTTTCGGCAAAGATCTTCATTACCTCCACAGAACCGGCTTCTGCAGCTAATTTCGCTGCCTTAGAAAAAATAAAATCCCCGGTAAGTACAGTTGCAGCTGGTGACCATTGAGCATTCAATGTGGGTATACCTCTCCGGATCATGGCGCCATCAATCAAATCATCGTGTACAAGAGTCGCAGTATGTAGGGACTCGATGGCTGCAGCCAGTGTGACTAATTTATCAGGATCAGCGCCCAACATTTTACCGGTGAGTAAAGTAATAATTACCCTTATGCGCTTTCCACCCGAGCTTAATAAATGATGTAATGCAGCTCCTACTGCTGAATGATGCCCATCAGATTGGGCGAGCATTCGCTCTTCAACAAGCCCAAGCCTGTCTTCAATAGGAGCCGTAAAAGTGGCTTCAATCAACGAAATACTCTCCAATTAAACAAATTATCTCCTCCTTCGGAAGTGACTTTAGCTACCACGTCGAAACTACATTCCTTTATTTCTGCAATCTTTTCAGCTACTATTCTAACATTAGCTGGTTCATTGCGTTTATCACGAAATGGATGGGGAGTTAGATAT
>JBAQFX010000364.1:0-14172 GCA_049287485.1 Anaerolineales bacterium | reverse complement strand
ACCGGCGCCCCGGTCAGCAAGCCATTGGCAATGACGAGTACATTAAGACTGAGCTGCTGCACGCTTTCTGCACAGAGAAACCTCACATCTTCTTCATCGCCACCCTCAGCTCGGATAGCGAGCAATTAGCTTCATTCTCTCAACAAATCTGGGGCTTTGATCATTCCGAAATATCAGTGGTTTTTTCCTTTCCTTCCTGGGAGGCAGCCTTTCGCGCTCTTGCAGACCTGCTTGGCCAGCCCGTAGTTGTGCTAGATGAGTTCACCTATCTGATAAGTGGGAATAAAGCCATACTTTCTATTCTTCAAAAGGTGTGGAATGAACGATTACGAAGTTCTCGGGTTATGCTAGTCCTATGCGGGTCGTACATTGGCATGATGGAAACCGAGGTCCTTGGATACAATGCCCCTCTTTGTGGGTGTCGAACTGGAAATGCTTTACTGCAAGCCCTAGATCTACAATCTTTGGCTTTATTCTATCCTTTGTATTCCTCCGAAGAACAATTCTTAGCCTGGGCAGTGGTTGGTGGTATGCCCTACTACCTGACAATCTTCTCTGATCAACAAACACTACTGGCTAATATCCGCCAATATATCCTGGATGCCCACACGGGTTCACTTTATAGCGAGCGGCGCCTGTTATTGATGGAAGAACTTCGAGAACCACGCAATTATTTCTCTCTCCTGCGTGCCATTGCCCAAGGGAACACCCGGCTGAATGAGATCGCACAGGCTTCGGGCACCGGTTCTGTACAAACCGTCGCCCGTTACCTCGATATCCTGCAGCAGATGCGTTTAATCACACGACAGGTACCAGCTACCGAAAGTCAGCCTGAGAAAAGCAAGCGTGGCATGTACCAGATCAATGATCATTTCCTTCGTTTTTGGTTCCGTTACGTGCATCCAAACCAAGGGTCGCTTGAGCTGGGTTTGGCTGACTCCGTCTTAGCCCAGCGCATACAGCCAGATTTGGATCATTTTGCTGGTGTAGCGTTTGAAGAAGCCGCTCGAGAGTTTCTCGCGGCTAAGACGCGGGAGGGGAAATTGCCATTCTTGCCCGAAAGGATCGGTCGATGGTGGAGCCGTGTCGGGGAGCTAGATCTCCTGGCAACAAGTCCATCAGAGCGTGCAGTGTTGGTTGGGGAATGCAAATGGTCGGTTAACCCTGTAGGGACGAATATCCTGGAGGATCTGAAGCGCCGCTCAGCCAAGATGGCACAGGAAAGTAATATCGAGCATATCCATTATGCCTTATTCTCGCGGAAAGGTTTTACGGATGCGCTGAAGGAACAGGCAATAAGGGAAGAAGTTAGATTGTTCACAATCGATGATCTAGTCAAAGGTGGAGCTTGATATCTTTCAGGTAATTCCACTGCAGACTAAGAAATATATTCAGTGGCAGCGTACATTCTCGGTAATTTGATGACTGGCTATAAGAACTGGAATTCCAATCCGATATCGTTGGTGCGTAGATGAAGATGCAATGCCTGATATTATGTAACCCTATCTACGCTAATGCCATTGAATCGTCTGATTCATCCTTTGTTATGCAGCTATAATGTGCTGGTAGATTAGCTAAGGCAATTAAATCATGCGCCAGCTTAATATCGATATGTCTGAATTGGAATTGGCCTTTGAAGGCGGATACGAGACGATCTCGTATTACCTCGATCTTGAAACAGGCGAAGTGATTACTGTCAGCGAGGACACGCTTGGCATACATGAGACCATCTACGCGACTTATTACGACGAGCAAGCACAGACTATAGATTGGGAAAGCGCATTTGAATCGGAGAACGTTCCCGATTGGCAGCGCGAGCTGGTCCGGGATGCTGACCGGGTAGAGGCAGGCATTGGTGTAACGATCATTGCCATTCCATCAGAAAGCTCTTCAGAGGGTTACTCTGATATGGAAGTATTTATCGACACCGTGCGCAATAAAAGTCTGAGGGAGCGCCTGGAACGGGCTATCAGCGGACGAGGAGCATTCCGCTATTTTAAAGATGTATTGCTGGACTATCCCGCAGAGCGCGAACGCTGGTTCCAGTTCAAGCACGCCCGATTGCAGCAGCGGATGCTTGAGTGGCTGGAGGAGCAAGGCATAACCCCACAACAATGATCAAAGAAAGTAATGGAGATCAATATGGCTGAGAAACGCAATCAAATCTACCAAATCAAAGTCACTTTGCATGGCACACACCCGCCTATCTGGCGGAGCATTTTAGTGCCCGGCAACACCACCCTGCTTAAATTACACGATATCCTCCAGATCGTGATGGGCTGGGAGAATGCCCACCTGCACATGTTCAAGCTCGCAGGATTGATCTACGATGATCCAATGAATGATGTGTATGGCGATATGAGCGCTGCAGATGAAGCCAATTGCAAGCTGAGTCAGCTGATCCATTCCGCAGGTCAGCGGTTCAGCTACGAATATGACTTCGGTGATAGCTGGGAGCATAGATTGGTGGTAGAGAAAATATTGTCAGGTCAGGAACGCCTGCGTTACCCAATTTGCCTGAAAGGCAAACGTGCCTGCCCGCCAGAAGACGTGGGCGGCGTGTGGGGCTATGACAACTTCCTGAAAGCGATCCAAGACCCGGAGCACGAAGAACATGAGGATTATCTGAGCTGGATCGGTGGTGAATTCGATCCTGAGGCCTTTGACCTGGATGAGGTCAATGACCGATTACAGCGCATGGTACGGGGGTCAAGCACCGAATACCTGGATCCATGGTCCGTGCATAACAGCGAATTGGCTGGTAAGGAATTTGATCTGGATCCCTCCTGGTCAAATAGCCTTCCGAAAGACCAGCTTCGTGTGGTAGATGAGCTGGCACTACGTCATGATGTGATCGCCCTGCTTACCTACCTGCGCGATAACAAGGTCACCGGTACGCAATCCACCGGAAACCTGCCTTTGAAGGCCGTGAATGAGATTTGCGCCCGTTTCGTCAACCCACCAGTGTTGGAAATCAACCTTGGAGAGCACATTTATCGGGCTCGCAGCGAAACCGATATATGGCCTCTGCATTTTCGGCATATCCTGGTGTCGGTGGGTCGTTTAGCCACAGGTGGCAGAGGTCGGCGCTGGAAGCTGACGCCGCGCGGCGAACGCTTCCTGACTGAAACAGCTATCCTACAAGTCTGGATCTTGGCGACAACCTGGTGGATGAAAGTCAATTGGGCAGTTGCCTTTCCATATAACGTTGATGAGGAAACTCTATCAGGCGAGTTTTTAAGTCTCACCCTCGAACAGCTACTGGATCTGCCCGCAGGAACACCGGTGGCTTTCGAACGCTTCGCCGATCAATTAGTTAAAAAAGCAGACATGGAATGGGACTCTCCCAATAAAGACAATGCCCAACATGTTTTGCATAGTGTTATCGAACGAACCCTGATCAATCCATTGGCGGATTTTGGCGTATTGAAAAAAGAATATGTACCGCATGAGCTTCTTGGCGAGGAATTCCAGCGGCTATCCAGCTTCCAAATCACACCTTTCGGAAAAGGACTCCTAGAAGCGATCAACGCAACGATGGAGACGTAACGGTGAGACCAAACACCACGGTAAATGTTATCTCCAACCCTGACTGTGGGCCGATAGCTTATATTTAAAAAAAGGGTGATGAAAGAAAACTATCCTGATCTTTCGATGCAAGATATCCAGGTCTGGGTTGGCGCGGCTTCCTTCCGCAAGGGCGAATCTTATTTCGACCAGGGTGCGATCATCGAACCTCACCGCCAGGGAATGACACTTAAGGCACGCTGCCTTGGCTCCTCTGCACCATCTTATCGGGTGGAAGTCACACTGGATGAAGAAGGTATTGCTGAAGCAGAGTGCTCATGCCCAGTTGGGTCTGGCGGCCATTGCAAACACGTCGCAGTCCTGTTGCTCACGTGGCTGAATAACCCCGAAGCATTCAAGGAAATTGCTGATCTCGATACCACATTGGAGAAACGCAGCAAGCCTGAGCTGGTTGCGCTGATCCGCCGGATGTTACAACGCTATCCCGATTTGGAGTACCTGCTGGAGATTCCCTCCCCCGAAGCGGGTGCAAACCAGGCTGCCATCAACCCCCAAATCATCCGCCACCAGGTTTCACAGGCATTTGCCAGCACCGGAGATGAGTGGGGCTGGCGCGATTTGTTTGAGGCTGCTCGCGATTTGGACGAGCTCTTAAACCTGGCAAGACAATACCAAGAGCATAGTGATATCACAAATGCGACAATCATTTATCGGGTGTTGGCTGAAGAAATCCTCAAACACGAAGATATTGTAATGGATGATGAAGCTGACAGGCTTGGGGGCCTGGTTGACGATTGTGTCGAGGGTTTAGGAGATTGCCTGGAATTCGTCCAAGATCCTGGCGCCCGCCGAGAGATCCTGCAAGCTATGTTCAACGTATATAAATGGGATGTCAGGATGGGAGGAATTGGTATTGGAGATAGTATCCCCGACATCTTATTGGAAAACGCGACACCACAGGAAAAGGAATTACTAGCCAGCTGGACGCGATCTGCTCTGAATGGTACGCGGGAATGGGGACAGGAGATGCTGGGTGGTTTGTTGCTGGATCTGCAGGCTGAAATGTTGGATGATGAAGCTTACCTGGAAATCTGCCGGCTGACGGCGAGGCGCACTGACCTGGTGGAACGTCTATTGCAGTTGGGTCGCCTGGATGAGGCAATGACAGAATCCGAGAAGGCTAAGGATTATCAGTTGCTGACCCTGGCGGACCTGTTCGCTCAGCGAGGGTATGGTGACCTGGCGGAAAGACAGGTTAGCGCTCGATCGGAGACCAGCCGTGATGATCGTTTGATTGATTGGTTGAAGGATTATGCCATCCAGCGGAGCGATCTCACCAAAGCGATGGAGTTGGTGAGGCACCTGCTCTGGATGCGCCCATCTTTGGAACGATTTTTAGAAATGAAGAAGCTGGCTAATCAAATCAACCAATGGGCCGCAATACGCCTCGAAACATTGGATAAACTATCAAAAAATAAGCAATTTGCCTTATTGGTCGAGATTTTCCTGGAAGAGGGAGAAATAGATCAGGCATTGGAAACCCTTGAGCAAGCCAAGTCTATTGTACGTCATCAATGGGAGTATCCTCATTCATTGGAGCTCCAGGTAGCCAAAGAAGCCGAATCAAGTCGCCCTGAAAGTGCCATCCAATTGTATCTGAATCAAGTACAGAGTCTAATTGGCAGGCGCGGGCGTGATAATTACGCCGAGGCTGCTAATTACTTGAAAGTGGTTCAAGGGATATGTATAAGGCTTGGAAGGCAAGAGGACTGGCAATCTTTGATTGCATCCCTACGTCAGGAGAATCGAAATCTCCCCGCTTTTCAGGATGAGCTGAAGAAAGCCGGTTTGTGACCTGTTTAATCCATTGCGTTAAGATGCCATTTGTGGTATCTTATCCGCATGGAATTTACAGAATTAGTAGAAATTATAGGCGAAGAACCGATATTTGAAACCGGATTGCTGATTGCCGGAAATGCCAACCCGCTCGATATCCACCGCCAGCTCTCACGCTGGACGCAAGTTGGCAAAATCTACCAACTCCGCCGCGGCCTTTACACCCTGGCACCACCTTTTCAAAAGGTAAATCCACATCCATTCCTGGTCGCTAACCACATGCTTCCGGCTTCTTATGTCAGCCTGCAATCGGCACTGGCATATTTTGGCATGATCCCCGAGTACGTGCCAGTGACAACCAGTGTCACTACCAGGCGACCGGCACATTGGGAGACTCCGCTGGGTATTTTTGACTATCACCATATTCGAATAGACTTTTTTAATGGCTATCGTTTAGTAGATCTCGGTGAGAAACGGCAAGCCTTCATAGCCCGACCAGAAAAAGCCCTGCTGGATCTGATCTATCTGGAGTCAGGGGGGGAAAAGCTGGATTATCTCACTGAGCTGAGGCTGGGTAACCTGAACCAGCTGGATTGGCAACTCCTCAGGCATCTGGCCAGGCGGATTGAGAAACCAAAGCTCTTGCGTGCCGTCGCATCGCTCCAGAAGCTGGCTGGCATAGAAGAGGAATTTGAGAGCTTATGAAAGCCTATATCGAGCAATTATTGAGAGACGTCGCCAATCCAATCAATGGTCGCAACATGGTGCGGGAATACCTGCAGGCGAGGATCTTGGAGAGCCTGCAGCGCGCTGGGGCAATGGTTCCAATGGCTTTTCACGGTGGCACAGCACTGCGTTTCTTGTTTGCAATTCCTCGCTATTCCGAAGACCTGGACTTTGCCCTGGAAAAGCTAGATGACCGCTATAATTTTCGCGCCTATTTGAGAGCAATTCAGGATGAATTCGTAAAGGAAGGTTACCAGATCGGGATCAAGCTAAACGACAAAAGGGCAGTGAACGCTGCCTTTATCAGATTTAACAGCCTTCTCTATGAATTTGATCTTTCCTCGCATAGAGACGAGGTCCTGGCTATCAAACTTGAGGTCGATACTAATCCGCCCGCAGGGGCAAGGTTGGACACCACGCTCATCCGGCGCCATGTCACTTTACGCTTGCAGCACCATGATCGGTCTTCGCTCCTAGCTGGCAAACTGCATGCCCTTTTCCAACGCCGGTATGTGAAAGGGCGAGACCTCTATGACTTGATGTGGTATCTCAGTGATCCGGATTGGCCAAGTCCCAACTTCGCACTCCTGCACAATGCCTTACTGCAGACCGGTTGGGACGGACCCGTCCCGGATGAGATGAACTGGCGGGAAATCCTGTGCCAGCAGTTGGGGAAAATCGATTGGAAGAAATGCGCCAGCGATGTAAAACCATTTCTTGAGAGATCGAATGAAACCGCATTGTTGACTAAAGCGAATTTTGAAAGACTGCTGGGTTGTTCCTTGCCCTAAATTCATTGGATCGTAAATCGACCATCTGCTATTTTGTGGTTAACCAAACTCTACACAGTTCGCCGAGATAAACACGAACGCAGCGTGAAATCGACTTTGGATCTCCGGACGATAGCATTGTCGGTGGCGCCAAATAATTCACTCATGTGAGCGAGTAGCGTTTACCTCCAGCAAAATTCTATATCATCGCAGAGCAGGTATGGCTGCTTGAAAAACCCATGCTGTTCACAAGTTCTTGTTTTTTGGTAATGGTCGCAAAGAGCTAGTTCGTTTGCTGGCGCGCTTTGGAGGTTTATGCGGAAAAGTCGAGTTTTAATTTTTAACTTACGATGAGCAACTTGAAAAATTGTACTAAATAAGAACGTCGATTTTGTGACGTTGATTTTATAAACTCGTAACCTAGATAACCTAATTGTTTTGAAAGATTATTATGTTCGTCTATTCAATTAGCGACAACCCCAATAAAAACCTATAGTAGTAACCTATTAGAGTAAATACTAAATCTTGCTGCCATTTTGCCTGGAATTAATCGTATCAACGTGTAATGCAAAGCAATATAATTTCAGCTAACCCCAATTGTTGGTGCTAAAATCTTATAATCCTATCTCCGTTTAGAACAAATTTCTCTATAATAGTAAAATATAGCGGGAAGTCAGGTTTATGGATTTTCAGGATATTATGTGAGGAAAATCCATTGGACGTCAAAGTGTTGACAGAACCTTACTAACCTTATCCAATGTACTAGCCTTGCTAATCGTCCAAAGGACTAGGCCAAAACAGCAGGACATTGGATGGGAGAAGCCGATTTTTAGTATCGTCCTTTTAAGCCATTGGTTGAGTATTCGAGCAGTTCTACACTCATAAAAATAGTTATCAGCAGTCTGCTTTCTGCTAAAAACCTACCGAAAAGGCAGGTTTTTAAATTAAATCTATAAAATTAGCCGTTTTACGAAATCACATAAACCGTTAATAAAAAATTCCAGTATTCTGTCTCGAATTTTTTTAGCCAGTCAACAACTGCCAAGAGTAGTCGACGAATACGAATCGAGCCGGGATCTGTGAGTAGTAAGTTAGAATCTGATGAGGCTGTTTTGATACATATAAGCAAATGTGTTGACGGTATCAACGAAATAATAAACATACTTATTTCAATGGAATAGCTAAAATCCCTCGCACTTATTCTAATGACGAGGCCTCTATTGTATTATTTGACCTTTGTCCGAAGTATCGTTCAAAGCCAGATTAGCTTATTGACATTCGTTTAAAAATGAGTATAATATTAATGACAACGTTGTCGTCAGCGATAACGCCACCGATGACATTAGTTTTGAACTTTTTCTCAGCTCCTATCAAATAAGAAAAGTTTCATTCCACGATGGATACATTACCCAAGGAAAGAAAATCGGTTCGTAAGTTAAATAGCTCATTCCACACCACATTGAAGGATGTGGCGAAATTAGCTGGCGTATCTACAAAAACCGTCTCTCGCGTGGTTAATAATCAGGGGGAAATCAGAAAAGAGACCAGAGAGCGGGTGAAGGCGGTGATCGAGCAACTCGGCTATCGCCCCAATATTCTCGCCCGAAGTTTGATCCACCAACGCACCAATACCCTAGGGGTAGTAGCATGGGGAATCGATTACTTTGGCCCATCGCGGACAGTGGTTGGTATTGAACAGCAGGCTCACCAATTGGGTTATTCCTTATTTCTAGACCTGGTACCTCGACCAGACGATGGTGACAGCGAACGGCTGCTGGATACGTTGATCACGCATCGGGTAGATGGGATTATCTGGGCGGTTCCTGAGGTGGGGAGTAACCGAACCTGGCTGGAGTCCAGTAACTTTACTCAGCTGCCACCGATTGTCTTTCTCAGCATGCAACCACGACCCGGACTCGCCGTCATTGCAGTAGATAACTTTTCTGGAGCTAAACAGGCTACACAACACCTGATCGATCAAGGTCGGCGCAAGATTGGAATCATTACCGGTCCTTTAATCTGGTGGGAAGCACGTGAACGATATGCTGGCTGGGAAGCCGTGATGCACCAGGCGAACCTGGAAACGCCCACTTCTCTGGTTTATGAGGGGCAATGGACAGCTGAGGCCGGGGAACGCGGATTACAAACATTGTTGAATCAAGAACCTGATCTCGATGCTATATTTGCCAGCAGTGATCAAATCGCATTGGGTGCACTAAGCACTGCCCATCGCCTGGGGAAGCAAATTCCACAGGACCTGGCGATCGTTGGTTTTGATAATATCCCGGAATCAGCCTGTTTTTGGCCCCCTCTCTCCACGGTTTATCAACAGCTGATTGATGTAGGACGTATCGCTGTACAAACCTTGCATAAAATGATCGAAGCTAAATTCCAATTGCTTACACCTGAAGCAGCCAATGTCACGCTGGTTAAACCAGAATTAATCGTCCGGGCTAGTTCGTTAGCATCCTGAAACCGTGTCAGCTTAAGGAGAATAGCCCTTAACCATTCCATATTCAAATGAGCGCAGGTTTACAAAAGATGAAAGGAGGTTTTTCGTAGCAAAGAGAACATTTGATTTGCACCATTAAGAAATAACACCAATCCGATATATTCAAAATTTTTAGGAGGATGAAATGTTTAAGTTCGTGTCAAAAAGCATGATGATTGTTGCCCTGTTGGCGATTGTGCTGTCGGCGTGTGGTCCTGCGGCAACATCCCAGGCGCCGACAAGTCAGGTTCCAACTGCTCCTGCTGCTACTGAAGGCGGTGCCCCTGCTGCTGGAACCGGGTGGTGCTCTGGCACAAAAATTGTCTTCTTCCCTGGTGGAGCACCAGGAGGTGGCTTTGAGACCGTGGTTTATAACGGAGCTCTCGCCGCAGCCGCTGATACGGGTGCGGATGTGCAATACCTGTGGTCCAACTGGGATCCGGCAACGATGATCACCCAGTTCCAGCAGGCCGTAGCCACCAAGCCCGATGGCATTGCCGTCATGGGCCACCCCGGCGATACGGCTTTTGATCCGCTGATTGATGACGCTGAGTCACAGGGTATTATCGTAACCAGCATGAACACACAGCTACCCTTAGCACAAGCCAAGTATGCCCCCAATGGTTTCGGCTATGCCGGCGCTATTCTCTATAATGCGGGGTATTCCCTGGGTGAAGAAGCCGTGAAGCGATCTGGCGTACAGTCAGGCGATAAGGCCTTCCTTTGGGGCCTGTTATCACAGGCAGGGCGTGGTGAACGGACTAAAGGCGTTAAGGATGCCCTGGAAGACGCGGGATTGACCGTGATATACCAGGAGATTGATGATGCCACCAATGCAGATGCCGCAGCCGGCATCCCGGTCTTCACCGGCATTATGTCTGCCAATCCGGATATTAAACTCATGGTGACCGATCATGGCAACCTGACGGGCACCGTACAAAGCTTCCTGGAAGCTGCCGGCAAGACACCGGGCGAAATTTATGCCGCGGGATTTGATATGTCGGGAAATGCTGTGACCGCAATCCAGAATGGCTGGCTACAGCTGGTGATTGACCAGCAGCAGTATTTACAGGGTTACTTTGGCGTGCTGCAAATCTGCCTCACCCATAACTACGGTTTCTCCGGTCTGCAGATCGATACCGGTGCAGGCTTTGCTGATGCAAGCAATATCGACCAACTGGCTGCATTAGTTGCCAAGCAGATTCGCTAAAGCATTACCGCACCCTGTATGCTGACGTTTTTACGTCTTCGATGATTCAGCAACAGAAAAGATACAAGGGCTAAGTGGCTCGTGAACATATCCTTACCATTTAGCCCTTGCCATTTTCAGCAAAATATTTAATACTTGAGCCTAAGGGTAATTCAGTATCGGATCGGAGTAAGTGTATGGAAGAAGAATACCGTCTCGAACTCAAGCATGTGTCCAAATCCTTTGGAGAGGTTCAGGCACTCAAGGATATTAACTTCCAGCTGGGCCACAATGAGGTCGTTGGTTTGCTGGGAGATAATGGCGCAGGAAAATCCACCCTGATCAAGATCATCACCGGTTATTATCAACCCACCATCGGGGAAATTTATTTCCATGGTCAAAAAGTGGAAAATCTTACTGTTCCCAAAGCTAGAGAGCTAGGTGTGGAGACTGTGTACCAGGAACGTGCCCTGGCTGAGTTGCAAACCTTATGGCGTAATATCTTCTTGGGACGCGAACTGTGTAACAAGCTGGGTTTCCTGGATATTCAACGGATGAGAGATGAAACACACCACTTAATGACCCAATCCATGGGTTTTACCTCCTCAGCAATCAGCCCGGATTCGCGCGTGGGTAAATATTCTGGCGGTGAGAAACAGGGTGTAGCCATTGTGCGCGCCCTTTTCTTTGAGGCGGATATCATCGTATTAGACGAGCCTACTATGGGCCTTTCGCTTAAAGAAGCGGCAAAACTGGTTAATTTTGTGAAGGGCATAAAACAGGCGGGTAAATCCGCCATTTTTATCGATCACAACATCTTTCACGTCTATGGTGTGGCAGACCGGGTGGTAGTGATCGACCGCGGTAAAGTTGCCGGTGAATTCTTCACCCAAAGTATTAGTTTGAACGAGTTAATGGAAAAAATGGTCCATGTTGCCGAAACCGGCAGCTTCGATTAGCAAAGGAATATGGGTAGATACTATGAGTACTCAAACCAACGGAACTGTTCCTTCAGTCACGCAGCATTATAAGCTCCCCTTTAATTTACGGAGATATGTCCGAGCCAACAGTGCAACGATTGGCATTTTGGGTGTCTTTCTGACCCTATGGTTAATCTTTATCATTTCAGCCCCCAACACCTTTTTATCTCCGCAGATTTATTCCGCCTTCATGACCTCAACACCCTTCTTTGCCATCATGGCCATTCCCCTGACGATTGTAGTCATCGCCAAGGAGATCGATCTTTCGTTTCCATCGATCATGGCCATGGGCATGGTGGCATTTTCGTTCACCTACAAAGGAACAGCCTTTATTGGTGATACGACTGTCAGTACGACCACACGAGTTGGATTGGCAATTATCGCCGCTCTCTTAGCCGGCGCTATCATAGGCTGGCTCAACGGGATTATCATTGTTAAGGTGGGTATTCCTTCGCTGGTGGTCACCATCGGTACGCAATTCTTCTGGCGAGGTGCCGTGCTGGTGCTAACCTCGGGGACGAATTTTCCGATAGAATATATCAAACAAACCTTCTTTCACCCTTTGCTTGTCGGCAAGATTGGTGGATTCTTACCCATGCAGATGGTTTGGCTGGTGGTGATCACCATCCTGGGTTGGGTGTTATTAAACCGGCATAGATTCGGCGCACATATCTATTTAACCGGTGACAACATTAACAGTGCCGAGCTGATGGGGGTCAATACTGGGCGGGTCCGCATTCAAGCCTTCATGTTGGTAGGCTTGGTTTCAGCCTTTGCTGGTCTCATCGCCAGTTTTTACATTGCCTACTTTTGGCCCAATATGGGTAGTGGCTATTTGCTGAACACCCTGGCAGCGGTCTTCCTGGGTGGAACGTCTGTGTTCGGTGGTACAGGCACGATTCTGGGAACATTCCTGGGGACATTTATCATCGGTTCCATCGATGCTGCCACGGTAGCCGTCGGCCTGACGGGATTTTTAACTCAGCTGATCTATGGATTTATCATTGTGCTCTCGGTGATCATGCACACTTACTTGCGCAAACGTGGAGAGTGATCAGGCCCCGTTCTTATACATCCACGATTTGCCTCGAAAGCTAACGACCGTGTTTGCTATTTTGCGTGATGAAACATTAATAATAAGATTAAGAGAAAATATGCCTAATTACCCTTTTGGTCGACAAGATCGATCTTCCAATCTCCATCTACCCGTATCTGGGTGCTGTTGCCAGGCCAGTAGAGATGGGTCCAATAGCTGGAGCCGCGCAACACGGATGGGTTTGTGCCAACGGTGACAATGATATGGTCCGGGGTATAGTGAGCAAAATAGGTGTCGTGATTGGCAGGTTTCCGCCCCAGTGTCGGGTCCAGTGCGGTCCAGCCGACTCCGGGCAGGTATACGTCCGGCCAGGCGTGCTCATCTTTGGCGAGCGTATCGGTGAATGTGTCCAGGTACAGCAGGCCTTCGAAGTAGCGAGCCGGAATGCCCTGCGAGCGGCTAAGCGCTACCAACAAAGAAGCATATTCGGTGCAGTCGGAACCCATCAACCCCAGCGTGGCTTGCGCCCCCCAGTTCTCTCCATTGGGAGTATAGACCAGATTATTGTCGATGTAATCATAAAAGGCGCGCACCTGCTGGCAAACCGAACTTTTCCCCTGCGAAAGGCTATTCGCCAGGGTGATAATTTGTGGATTAGCCGATTCGATATGCAGTTCGGGTTGGATAAAAATGTCCAGAAGTTCCCCCTGGCAACCTGAGGTATCGTAGGTCAATTCGTTTACAACGACCTGATAATCGATCTTTACCAATTGAGTTGAGCCAGCAGGCTGACCGGAAAAATCAAACTGAGCATAATGGTTGCCGTATTCATCGACCACCAGCTCATAATCCTTGGGAGAAATCTGCATTGACAGCACATCCTGATAAGGAGGAAAGTCTCGGATCAACGCTATCCAAATATTCTGCTTCTCTGGTTGCCCCGCCCCTTCATTAACAAGGGTTACTTGTTGGTGCACCAGATATTCTTGCTGAGATTGGATCGTTACCGATGGGCTAAAGGTCGGAGTGGCAATAGCCGATGAATCAACCCTCGGCTGACATGCCACCGAGAAGATCAATAAGATGAATAAAACTAAACTTCTGGGAAAGTTGTTTATGCTGCCTCGTTTCGACCCAATTGTAAAACATAACGGATAATAACGCAAAAACGCATGAACCAGAACCTCAAATTAACATCACCTGGAACAGCCTGCGAATCCGAGCTTATGGATGGTCTGCTAAGCTCAGATTTTTTATGTTGTTATGATTCTCATAATCCAGGATATCCAGGCTGACCAACGGAGATGTTATTCAGTGGAAAAGATTGAGATGACCTCCCGAGCAAGGGTTATGCAATCCCTCAATCATCAAGAGCCTGATCGCGTACCCATCGATCTGGGTGCCACGATCGTCAGTTCGATCGTTAAGAAGACCTACATCGATCTCAAACAGTACCTTGGCATGCCCCTTGAGCAGATCAAGATGCTGGATTATGTGCAGCAACTGCCTTATGTCGATGATCAATTGATGGAGCGGTTCGGGGTAGATTTCCGCATGGTGCAATTACCTGCTGCGACCATGGTGGGAGTTGATATTTTCGAAGAAGGCGATTATTA
>JBAQFX010000363.1:0-2319 GCA_049287485.1 Anaerolineales bacterium | reverse complement strand
ACAAATACCTACCGCAGATACTTTAATTAAAACATCATCAGGTTGACTAATATTTGCGATTGGCACTTCACAGAACTCAATCTCACCGATATCTCGAAATACAAGAGCTTTCATAGTCTGCATTTTTCCTCCGATATACTATCTATATCTCGTTTCGGATACCTTGTTTTATTCTTGACTTATCTTTGTAATCGCGATGCATCCCCCTGGGCAAAGGCACGCACCTGGTCGAGGTTCGCCATGGTGGTATCACCCGGGAAGGTGGTTAACAAGGCGCCATGTGCCCATCCCAGATTGACCGATTCTTGAGGTCCCTCTCCGGAAAACATTCCATAGAAGAAACCCGAGGCGAAACCATCGCCTGCACCAATCCGATCGAGGATATCCAGCTCACAGATTGGAGAGATATATTTGCTTCCATCTATCCAGGCTGCTGCTCCCCAGGTATGTCGATTGGTGGAGTGAACTTCACGTAAGGTGGTTGCAACCACCTTGATCTGTGGATGTCTGCTAATTATCTTTTCAACCATCAGGAAGAATATGCTCGGATCAAGTCGCGAGCTAGCGCTGATTTCCGGGCTGGGGACACCCAGGGAAAATTGGAGAGCTTCTTCGTTTCCAATAAGCACATCCACATTCTCAACGATTCGGTTGAGAATTCGTCTGGCATATTGCTCGCTGCCCCTGATATTCCATAATTTTATGCGATAATTCAAATCAAAAGAAACCACCGCACCGGCTGCTTTGGCTGCCTGCATACCTTCGATGATCAACTCTCCCGTAGTTTCGGATAAAGCAGCGAAGATACCGCCACTATGGAACCAGCGCACGCCCCTGTAAAAGATATCCTGCCAATCAAAATCTCCTGGCTTTAATTGAGCAGCAGCTTCATTGGAGCGGTTATAAAACACGACCGGTGGGCGAACCCCATGACCACGATCGCTGTACACGGTGGCCATGTTAGGTCCATTGACCCCATTATGTTTGAACCACTTGTAAAAAGGTTTGACCCCCATGGACCTGACCCGGTCAGCAATCAAATCGCCAATTGGATAGTCCACCATGGCAGTGACGATCCCGGTCTGAAGTCCAAAACAATTCGCCAGGTTAGCAGCGACATTATATTCACCCCCGCTGACGTAGATCTGAAATTCTGTCGCCTTTCCAAACGGTATAACTCCTGGGTCCAGGCGGTGAACCAGAGCGCCTAGAGAGAGAAAATCTAATTCACCTTTTTCAAGAATATTCAGGCTGGAATTCATTACATTCTTCTCCTTTTTTCACTCCTAAACACTGGGGTATTCTTCACTAAAGGCATTATCCTTTCTTCCAGACTGTAGAAGTGACGTCACCCCCGTGGCCGGTCCAGTTGGTATGGAAATATTCTCCACGTGGTTTGTCCACCCGCTGGTAAGTGTGGGCACCAAAATAATCCCGCTGCGCTTGTAGCAGGTTGGCCGGTAAATGCGCATGTCGATATCCATCAAAGAAAGTAAGTGCGCTCGACATCGCTGGCGTGGGTATACCAGCGTTGACCGCCTGTGCCACCACCCGCCGCCATCCCTGCTGGGCCGACACAACCTGATCGGTAAAATAGGGTGAAAGCAACAGGTTATCCAGGGTTGGGTTAATGTCAAAAGCATCCTTGATCTTGCCCAAAAATATGGAACGAATGATACAGCCCCCTCGCCACATTAGCGCAATCCCTCCATAATTTAAATTCCAGCCATACTCTTTTGCGGCGGCTTTGAAGAGCATATAGCCCTGGGTATAGGACATGATTTTGGAGGCATAGACCGCGTGCTCCAAATCCTGGATAAAGTTATCTGGATCAATCTTGATGCGGGACTTTGGACCAGACAATACCTTCGATGCGATTACCCGCTCATCCTTCAATGCGGAAAGAGCTCGTCCAAAAACCGCTTCAACCACCATGGTGAGAGGCATGCCCATCTCGAGAGCAGAGATACCAGCCCACTTCCCTGTTCCCTTCTGTTCGGCAATATCCAGGATTTTTTCCACCAGCGGTTCTCCATCGTGGTCCTTATATTCCAAGATATCGCGGGTGATTTCGATCAGGTATGATTCAAGCCTGCCCTTATTCCAACCATCAAATATGCCGACCATGCGTTCGTTGGTTAATCCCAGACCTTCTTTCATCAGCTGGTATGCTTCACAGATCAGTTGCATGTCCCCATATTCGATACCATTATGCACCATCTTGACATAATGACCGGCGCCATTCTCACCTACCCAATCACAGCAAGGATCCTCACCTCCATCCGGGCGTTTCACCTTAGCAGCGATAGCCTGGAAAAC
>JBAQFX010000362.1:0-10284 GCA_049287485.1 Anaerolineales bacterium | reverse complement strand
GGGTATACCATTACAGCGCTGGTTAAAAAACGGTGTTACTTAATCCCTATGGAAGGCAGTTCAATAAAGCACCCATGGTGACGCGCGTGGCAGTAAACACACCATCTGCCAGGATACCATGGCTGCTGACATTCTCACCTACCTCCAGCTCCGCAAATGTGATCGGGGTCACGCTTCCATCACTATTTCGTAGCAAGAAGCGCGTGATCTCGGTTGTCTGCAGGGTTACTTCGTTGCCGATATATGGATTAACCAGGCGATTGCCACAAGAGACTGTCACAGTCACGGTGCTTGCAGCTGGATCGAGTGCGTAGATTGTGCCCGATAAGGCATACGGAGTGCGTACACCATAACTTTTTTGATTACTTGCTCCAAAACCAGCTTGGTAGCCGGCTCCAAGACCAGCCTGATAACCGCTGCCAAGAACATCCTGGTTACCTGTGCAAACACCACTTCCGGTTCCACGATTTGCGGGTAAACCACCGGCTGCGAATGCCGGTACCATCGATACAGCTAACATTACTACAACTAGGGTCAGTACTGCGAATTTCTTCATTACTTTTTTCCTTTCAAGAGATAAGATAGGTTGTGTTTGGTTTCACACATCTATTGAATAAGACGCCTGTTTTTTATCTCAGATATGGGTCAATGATGATCTTCACAAAATCTTCACAACTCATTTGGGTATAATTGGAACCGTAATGGCTAGCGCGGATGGGGATGATGCAGGAAGGATAAGCCAGGAGGAGCACGGGATATGTTCGCTTGTGCATACGTCAGAAAATGGTGGTTTCTTTGACAAAACCTTCATCGGTGAAGGCTTGTTTGACTTTGAGAGTAGCTGCTGATAAATAATTTTCTTCGGTCCATCTGGTAGGCAAGCGCTTGCTCTGGGCTTTAGATGGTCACCATCGCTGCGGAAATTTACAACCTGCACATGAGGTGAGTAATGAAAAACAATGCTGTTCAAATTACTAAGCTATTTGGTATCCCGATTGGACTTGATCCTTCCTGGTTTCTTGTTTTTGCGCTGATTACCTTTGCACTGGCGGTCGGTTACTTCCCTGCTGAATTTCAACAATGGAGTAAATTGCAATATTGGTCTGTCGCTGCTGTGACTTCCATCCTGTTCTTTGCCAGTGTCATTCTGCATGAGCTGGGTCATGCCATCGCTGCACAGATATATAAACTGCCCGTAAAGAGTATCACCCTGTACATCTTCGGGGGCAGCTCTGAAATCGCCTCTGAGGCACCAGGCCCTCTTTCTGAATTTGTTATTGCCTTAATTGGACCGTTAACCAGTATTGCTCTCGCCGCGTTTTTCTATGCTATACAATTGCTATTTACAGGCATTCCAACTGTCTACGCTACTGCTAAATATCTGGCATTGATTAATGGTGTTCTGGCAATCTTCAATTTGATCCCGGGTTTCCCTTTAGATGGTGGGCGAGTATTCCGTGCAATTGTGTGGGGCATCACCCATAACCTCCGCAGGGCAACCGAAATCGCTGCTCTATTAGGCCATGCTATTGCCTTTATATTCATCCTGCTGGGAGTATGGCGCTTTTTTCAGGGGGATTGGAAGAATGGTCTGTGGATCTCTTTCACCGGCTGGTTCCTCGAAACCGCAGTAGTGGGGCAGGTCCAGCGACAGCGTATTCATCTCCTCTTAGCCGGTCATACTGTGGATCAGGTAATGAGCCGCGATTGCCTCATGGCAGCCTCAAACCTCACCCTTCAAGAATTTGTCGACCGATATCTGATCGATAAAGGACAACGTTGTATAGTAGTGGTCCATGATGGTAAACCAGCTGGATTACTCACCCTTCATAATATCCATCAGGTAGCTAGAGAACAGTGGAGCACAACCACAGTCGTCGAGGTGATGACTCCCATGGATCAGGTGAAGCTCACCGGGCCAAATGTGGGTCTGGAGCAAGCTTTGGAGCAAATGGGAGCCGATGGAGTGAACCAGATGCCAGTCATGGAGAATGGTCATATTGAAGGCATGCTCAGGCGTGAAGATATCACCAATTATCTCCACCTGCTCCAAAAATTAGAGAGCTGAGCTGGATATGGGTATTTTTTATTAGCGGTTTGTGCATATCAGTATTGTAGAGGTTTTTATTGGATAAATATATATTCAGGCATGTCCTTCGGGCATTCTGCCGCTTGCTTCTTTTCGTTGTCGTAATCATTTCGGTTTTCAACCCTTCCACGATTCCTGTCTATGCACACACAGGATGGCAGGGATCGATGTCCGTTAAGCAAGTTAGCATTTCTGATCCATTCGGCTCTATGATTAGTTCCAGCACCCATCTAAAAAGCGAACCTATTTTGTTGCACTACCTTATAAGGTTGATTGGCAATGATTGGTTAGGTGCCGATTGGTTGTATGTTGGTTTAACTGCCTATCGCTACCCTGCCCTGGATAGCAGTGGACAACAAATATTGGCTACTGATCCAAGGATGGACAAGCCAGTACCCCAGTGGAACATTGTTCGTTTCTGGACTGATCCCGGACCAGCCCTGTTAAAAATCGGTGATATTTTGTGGGTATGGGGCTTTGAGGCTGGTTCACACACCGTCTATGCAGATAGTATCCTGGTTAATCCTCCCGCCAGAGCAGCCCCACCTGATGATATAAGTGCATTTGGCAAAGTACTTACCATATCTGCCCAGACGATCACTATTCAAGACCCAGAAGGGATTAACTCAACGGTCACTGCGGACTCTTATACAATGTATAGTTTTCCTGATGGTGTAAGCCTGCCCCGTCCAAAGCAAGGATTGTGGTTGGATATCTCCTGGTTAACTGGGACTGATGGATTATTAGGTCGTTATAACGGTTTTCATGGGTCCTATCGTGGGATTCTACGACTGGATTTCAGCCAGCCCTGACTGCATTGCCCGTTAATACCAGCAAAATTTATGTTTTTCATCGAAATAACTACTCGGTTATAGATCGATGCGCATCTCGGCTTCGTTCTCGAGCATTCGTCCTGTGAGCGCAAATCCATACTTCCGGTAAAATGGCTCGGGTCCATCTTCACCCGGATGGCAGCTAAGCCTCAACTCCCGTGCACCCGGGCGGGTGCGGACGTATTCTACTAACAGGTCCATCGCTCGTTTCCCAAATCCTAGCTTTTGGTAACGGGCATCGATCATATACCGCCACAAGAAATATTCTGGCTCGTCCGGGTCATCATAAAGCATCAGGAAACCCACCGGGGTTTCATCTGCATAAATCGCCCGGAACCATGCTTTGGGCTCGAAATAAGCCTGGGCGATGGAAACTGCGTTGGGGGCGACGAAATATTTCTGTTCCTCGCTCACATCCAAACGGCAGATCGCACGCACGGTTTCAGCTGTCACTTCCCGCAAGCTGATAATTGCATCACGTGTAATAATGGGGATTTCATCAGTCATGCTGGTTTAACCTTATCATCATCGAAATTGTCGTTCCTCAGTGTTGAATTATTACTCACGATTGGTGCTGAGATGATGCGTTTACTATAATTGGATCAGGGGTTTTTAGCAAGCTGCTAATCGAAGAAGGTTTACCTAAAATTGCTGGTGAGCAATATAGAGATTTTTTCAATTCATCAAACTTAATCCTAATTTACATCCAGTTCAATGGTCTACATTTGTTAACTTTATGACCCCCATGTTATCATCCTCCCCTTGTAGGCCTGACCATGCCATCATGGACCATCTTCCTCATCGCCATCGGGCTCGCCATGGACTGCTTCGCGGTTTCGCTTGGTGTGGGCACTGCTCGCACTGCAGTAGGTTTTCATTCCACCTTTCGATTATTCTTCCACTTTGGCTTGTTCCAGGGGGGCATGACCCTGCTGGGTTGGTTGGCAGGCAAAACTGTGGTTACTTATATAGCCAGTGTAGACCATTGGGTGGCATTCCTGTTACTGGTTTTCGTGGGCGGACGTATGCTACGCGGTGGATTGCGCAAGGAAGGAGAGCATCCAGCCATCCCCAATCCCTCGCGTGGTCTGACCCTGGTGGTGTTGAGCGTCGCCACCAGCATCGATGCTCTGGCGGTTGGCCTCAGTCTGGCATTGCTTTCTTTGAATGTGTTTTGGACTGCCTTGCTTATCGGTGGCGTATCTGCATTACTTTCCCTGTTAGGTTTGCTGCTTGGCAACCAGCTCGGTTCGCGTTTTGGTAAATCCATGCAGATTTTAGGTGGCATTATCCTCATCGGGATCGGTTTACGGGTATTACTCACCCATCTCTTTGGCTAAAAGTAATGTAGTAATCGTCTAAAACCTTTATTTAGGAATACATATATCTATGTAGGGGCGATACAGCACGTAAAGTGCAGTCTATTGTTCCCGACGCCCCTTCACCCTTTTTTAATAATCTAGAACATTTACCTGTGTCCTGCTTGTGTAAGTATGCGTAAGGAGATGCCGGGGTATAATTCTCCTCAGAACCATCATCATCGTCATTCTTGCAATGGGCAACCTGGATTATGAGGCTAAATGCTGGCGCCTGCACGGATTAAGTCGTCTATCCTCTCCATCATCATTATCCTTGGTTTGATCCTGACCAATTTCCTCATACAGATTGGGGTTAATCCAAGTTATAAGAACATGTCCACCGACAGTGGCACTTTTGCATACTGTGGTCAGGTAATTCTGGAAGGTGGATTGATGTACCGTGACTGCTGGGATAATAAGCCACCCGGGATTTATTATCTCAACGCAGCCGCCATTTGGCTTGCCGGGGCGAATCCCTTTGCTATCTGGCTCTTCCAGGCCGTTTGGTTGACTATTGCTGTTATTGCATTCTTCCTCATTCTCGCCCGTATATGGGAACATAAAGGTCTGGCCGCACTTGCCTCCTTTGCCTTGTTGCTGGTTTTGTTATACCCGGATATCTTCCAGGGCGGGAATTTCACCGAGACCTATGCAACCCTGCCTATCGTCCTTTCCATCTATGCCTTTTGGGCATATTTGCGAACAGGTTTCCGGCGTTGGTTGGTAGCTCTTGGTTTGCTTACTGCAGCTGGGTTTCTGCTTAAACCCACCTATATTTCCATGGGTTTAGCAACTGCCATTCTGCTGATATATCTTGGAGTTCACTCACGTTCGATCAAAGCCATGGGTGCGAATCTGGTCATTTTTGGGCTATCTGCCCTATTACCTTTGGTTTTGGTAGCCCTCTACTGGGTGTCGAAACACGATTTTTATGATCTCTGGTTCGCTGTCTTTGCCCATAATATCACCTATGTTCAATCGAGCCTTTCCCTCCGCAGTCTATACGGCACCGCGCGCATGTTCCTCGTTCAACAGCCCATGGCTGCGCTTACTATCCTGGGTGGTTCATCCTTATTGGTCTTTCTTTTTCAGCATGCCCGCCAAATTTTCTCCCATTCGAACGGTACAGGGGATCAAACTCTTGGCTTTACCCCTGGTGGAATGGATCAACTTCAGGAACGAGGTTGGTTCATGAGCGGGATATTTCTATCGATATTTTTTGATATTGCTTTCCTGGCTTCTTCCGGTAAGAATTTTGGTCACTACTTACAGGTGGTCATCCCAGGTATGGCTGTTGTCATCCTTTTTCTATTGGATGTTCTACGCCATACTTTCCCCTCGCAGTTTCCAAATCGCAGTCTGCAGATGTTTTCCATATCTATGATTATCCTCGTTTTGCTCAGTTCTGGTTTAGAAATTGCCGCCAAGGAAATGCCCAGCATTCAAGAGTTGAACACATTCTTCGCTACCCCGAATCTCACCGTGTACCAACCCACTGAGCTGGAACAATATATTGTGAATCATAGTTTGCCTTCCGATTCGGTCTTGATTTGGGCAGGTCATCCCAGTATGAATTTCGTCACACATCGCCGCTCACCCACTCGCTATATCTTTTTGCAACACCTGTTTACCCCAATCCCTGGTGCTCCTAATGGATTTGACGAGTTTCTACAGGAATTACAGGCCGATCCACCGCAACTAATTGTCGTTCAACCGATCTCCTCTGCTGGCTTGCCCTATTTTGGGCATCCCATAGATTCTTTATGCCCAGGATGTGACTCTCTGGCGATGGATGGGATGTTGGATTTACAACAATTCGTCAATACTAAGTATGAATTATATTACTCGATTTGGGATTGGGTTGTTTACCAGCGTGTCCGCTGATTAACTTGCTGAGATAGATGGTTCACTCTAATCAAGTGATCTTAGGCGATCAAGCTCTTTTGGCTTTTGTGAATATAATAATACCAATCATGTTGTATCACAAGTTTTTATAATGCGAATTTGAATGACTTCCTGACCGGGTAATTTCTGGTTAGTGCATGTCTCGATTAACCATGGATGAATTCGCCAAGATATTCGTTAGATAAAGGAGATAGTGTGTTCGACCTTACTACAGAATTTGGCCAACGTGTGAATCAACAGCTTAAAAACGAAGAGCTGATCTGGCTGACCACCGTCACCCCTGCCGGGGTTGCTCAGCCAAACCCGGTTTGGTTTTATTGGGATGGACACGCCATCATCATCTACAGCCAGCCAGCCTCCTTCCGTATCCGCAATATCCAGCACAATCCTAGGGTCACCCTCAACCTGCAAGGTGCTGATGTGTTGGGAAATAATGTTGTGGTTATCCAGGGAACGGCTCAGCTAAACGATCATTACACCAGACCACACCCTGGTTATGAGACAAAATATTCCCAATACCTGCCTGAAATGAGCCTGACTTTTAAGCAGCTGGTGGCGGAATTTTCGGTCGAGATCATCATCACCCCTTCCGGTTTGCGTGGGAACTAGGAACTACCCTTATGCAGCTTATCGATCTGGTAAAAAGGTCTTATCCGCCGCTTGCATGGGCAGAAGGAGATAACATTCCCTGGAATGAGCCTGGATTTTCCAGGCGCATGCTCAATGAGCATTTATCCCAGGCTCATGATTCCGCTTCCCGTCGCTTTCCCACCATTGACCGGCAGGTAGATTGGATTCATACCCATCTACTTGACCAATCTCCAGCTAAGATCCTGGATTTGGCTTGTGGACCGGGTTTTTATACTGCCAGGTTGGCTGCCAGGGGTCATACCTGTTTCGGGATAGATTACTCTCCTGCTTCCATTGAATATGCCATATCCACTGCACTGGCAGGACGCTTTGCCTGCAGCTACCTCTGCCAGGATATCCGCCAGGCAGAGTACCCTTCCGGGGTTGGTTTGGTGATGCTCATTTATGGTGAGTTCAATGTCTTTCGCTTGCATGACGTTGAAATTATTTTGCATAAAGCCTGGCAATCGCTAGAGCCGGGTGGTTTCTTACTTTTAGAACCTCATCCATATCGGCTGGTACAAAAAATGGGTCAGCGGCCTCCTTCCTGGTATTCCTCCTCCGGCGGTTTATTTTCCGCTCAGCCTCACCTCGTTTTGCAGGAGAATGTTTGGGATGTTGATCATCATGTAACCACTACTCGCTACTATGTGATTGATACCCACTCGGCTGAAGTTACCCGCTATGCCCAGAGTTTTCAAGCATACAAGGACGAAGAATATCGCTCTTTACTTTCAAACCATAGTTTTAGCAATATCCAGGTAATTCCCGGTTTTTCCGGTGATAATTCACCAGAAAACTTGATCGCCATCACCGCACAAAAACCATTTTGATTCAATGTATCATCATTGGGTATATACATCCAGCCCCCATCTCCCAATAACTCACCACGCAATATTTCGGGTTGATTTTTTTTACGTTTAGCATAAAATAGGAGGTAGTGCCATACATTTTTCACACTTCATGGCACTCAAGGGGCATTGATGGATAAATTAACCGATGTTGAATCTTTGACGCAATACATCACTGATGAAATATTCAGGCTGTTCAAACTTTCACGCGATTCCTGGGAAAGACGAATCTTTGGTCCTCTCTTCAGGTTACCCACCCACCGCTTTGCCAGGCTGGCAGCCACTTTTGATCAATATGTGGCAGAATACGGTTTTCGGGAAGCTGCCATGCGCATCTTGCCGGTATTTGCTCAGGCTTTCGAAGCCCATAACGTCGAGAATATCCCCCGTGAAGGTCCGTTACTGATCACTTCCAACCATCCGGGGACCTGCGATTCGATCGTGATCACTGCCAGTATCCCTCGCCCTGACTTGAAAATTGTCGCTACCGGAGTTCCCTTCGTCCAGGAGTTAAAAAACGCTGCCAGTCACCTCATCTACACCACCATTGACGTGCACGAACGCATGATGGTGGTGCGTTCGATCATTCGCCACCTCAAAGAAGGCGGGGCAGTGTTGATCTTCCCCAGTGGGCGAATTGATCCCGACCCAGCCCTCTCTCTCGATGCTGCCGATGATCTTGGCAGATGGTCACCCAGCGTTGAGATTGTGTTGCGACACGTCCCGCAAACTCGCGTGCTGCTCACGGTGGTAAGTGATGTCCTTTCTGCTCGCTGGCGCTGGAACCCTTTTGTGCGTCTGATGGGCGATGACCACAAGCAGCGTAGTGTGGCTGAGTTCTTGCAGGTCATCCAGCAAATGATCTTTCCCAATTCGATTACGGTAAATCCACGAGTTACCTATTCGAACCCATTGACCATCGATGATCTGAAGTTGAGAAGTGAAAGATTAATCGATGGCATGATTGAGCGTAGCCGTTGCCTGATGGAAGAACACATGGCTCAAAGGGAGCTTTTGCTACCCGCGGAAACGTAAAAGGCTGGGTATCAAAGTCGCCAAAGATTAGTCAGTTTGATTGGAATTGCATACCTTTCTTGAGGGCTTGTTATTTCGATCAACTTCACCTCGTTCAACCTTCACCTGATCTTAATGCATTTTGTCGAATATTGGCTGATCTATCCCGCATGCATTTCGAGGGATTGAGCATAGTTAAGATATCCTATCTGCTGGCATAAATAAATACTTTCATTCAAAATAAACAGCTAAATCTTTCCATAACTATTTCTAATTACCCAGCCTATGCTGGTAAGATTGATAAATCTCTGTAGTTTCCACATCTGTACCATATATATCTAAAAATATCTATTTCCTCCATATTCCAGTTGTGTTATACTGCGTTTATTATTTCTAAAATGATTCACGGCTGCTAATGGAGACACTTTCGCAATCATTACTACACCAGGGCAGGCGTATAGCGGGATATTATGGATATATACGACTTTTGTGTTGCCTGGAATTGGGTATATGATGCTGATTTTATCGGCTTAATTGATCAAAGCTGTCAATCCAGAGGCTTATCCTTATTACAAATTACACCAGGCAACCTTCCGCAAATATTAAATTCGCTTGTAGAACGTGAGTTAAGCTGCCGGGTTTTCTTTGACCGTGCCTCAGACGAGGATCCACAATTCCTACCTCTTGTTCAATGGGTGGGTGAGGATTCAATTCTCTCCATTAATGAGTACGAGCGCGCTGAACGTACCTGGGATAAAGCGGAGATGCATTCCTTGCTAATTTCACAAGGGGTAAATGTCCCACCCACCATCATCCTGCCTCCTTTTATCGAACAACCTGAGCTACCAAATATCGACCTGCTTTCCCTTGGAGATCAATTTACTATCAAACCTGCCCATGGCAGTGGGGGTGTTGGGGTAATGACCAGCGTTACTTCATGGGATCAGGTCCTTACTGTTCGCAAAGAGCACGCTACCGACCATTACCTTCTACAGGCGCACGTTATACCACAGCAGCTGGATCTACATCCAGCATGGTTTCGGATCATTTTTTGCGCTGGACAAATATTCCCTTGCTGGTGGGATCCTTCCAGCCATATCTACTCGCTGCTCACCGCAGAACAGATTAGCCACTATAGCTTAGACCCGTTAATTGACATTACGAATACCATCGCTGACCTTTGCCAGCTGGATCTATTTTCAACAGAGATCGCTTACACCTCGGATGGCTTGTTTGTCGTGGTAGATTATGTGAATGATCAGATCGATTTACGCCTGCAATCCAGTGCAGCCGAAGGTGTTCCAGATGCCATTGTACGGGCGATAGCAGATTTATTGGTTGGTCAGTTCGTTTATCCAGCCTCAGATGTACGGCAACCCCAAACTTTATCAGAATCCAGGGATAAGTAAACGGGTTTCATAAGGTAAATAAATAACCCCAGAAGATAAAGGAATAACTATTGAGTTACTCTCTTATCATTAATGACTCCACTGAAATAACACATATTTAATAACCAAAACCTACTTGTTTAGTAGTTTCAAAAGACAACCAACAACGAAAAATAGCTGTTAGGGAAGCAAAAAAAGTAACTGACGGCTGTTCCA
>JBAQFX010000361.1:0-9801 GCA_049287485.1 Anaerolineales bacterium | reverse complement strand
GACTCGCATGCAACGAAAGTTTAAAGGTCGTGATATTGAACTCATCGCCATACCGTTTTATGCCTGGGCAAATCGCCAACCGGGAGAAATGGAAATATGGCATAGGTACCAATAAAACTTAATCCTGATAATTTCTTGACTGAGGTAAGCGCTTATGGAAGAGCTTTCGTATTTTTACCCCCAGGGGCATGAGTATCATTATGAAAAAGGACATCCTGAAAAACCTGAACGTGTTGAGGCCATCCGCACCGCGTTGATGAACGCTGGTTTATGGGAGCCATACCCGAAGGTTTCTCCAATAAAATTATCCGAAACGCAACTGCAAGCTGTTCACTCCCTCCCTTATCTAAATTTACTGGAAATGACCTGCCGTAGGTCCGGGCATCTGGACTTGGATACCTATACTACCCCGGCCTCGTGGGACCTTGCTCAACAAGCAGCTGGTGGAGCGGTTGCCATAGCTTCTTCGATTTGGCAGGGAATAGCAAAAAGAGGTTTTGCACTTACCCGCCCACCTGGTCACCATGCCACGCATGGTCAGGGGATGGGGTTTTGCTTGCTGAACAACATTGCGATCGCTGCTGATTACCTGATAAAAAATTTTGGAGCACAAAAGTTGGCCATTGTGGATTTGGATCTGCATCATGGAAACGGCACCCAGGATATATTTTGGTTAAGAGATGATGTGTTTTATCTCTCCACCCACCAGTCACCTTTCTATCCGGGCACAGGACGCTTGGAAGATATCGGTGAAGGGGACGGAGAGGGATGGACCGCTAACTTTCCTCTGCCGCCTGGATCTGGGGCGAATGCTTTTACCAGTATCATGGATGAGCTCATCATCCCCTTACTTGATCAACGAAATCCACAAATGATCCTGGTAAGTTATGGGTTTGATCCGCATTGGTTGGACCCGCTCGGGCAGCTTCTATTAACCGCGGATATCTATGGAAAGTTGATCCAGAAATTATGCTCTTGGGCTGATACCCATTGCCACGGCAAGATAGGCATCTTCCTTGAAGGGGGTTATGACTTGAATGCCGCCAGCGCATGTAGTCTGGCGATCATTTCAGCGATGATTGGTAAATCATGGTCTGATCCCTTTCCATGCCCTTATGAAGAAAATAATGCCTGGCAGTATACACTAAAAAATGCCCATTCTATATGGAATTTATAGGAGATTGATAAAAGAATTATTAAATCGTTCTTTGCATCTTGCAATTCATTCATTTCCATGTTAAAATATTGTTCGTAGTGGTATTTAGATTGTGGCGACGTGGAAAAGTGGGCAGCCCCCACTTTTCTTGCGTATAAGGCCAATCCCTTTTTAATTATTGTTCGGAGATAACCAAGGAATGAAAAACGAGTTCATGCTGGCATTTAATGAGGTACTGGAGGAAAAAGGACTGCCCAGAAATGTAGTCCTTGAAGCCCTCGAAGCAGCCATGGTTTCTGCCTACCGTCGCGCAGTGAATGCATCTACCGCCCAGTTGGTTGAAGCAAAGATAGATCCTGAGACAGGAGGCGTCACTGTTTATGCCGAGAAAGAGGTGGTGGATTCCGTTCAAGATGAGCGCACGGAAGTGACGCTGGAAGATGCCATCAAAATTGACCCAAATGCAGAGCTTGGTGGCATGGTGGTAGTAGAATCTACTCCCACTAATTTTGGCAGGGTGGCAGCTCAAACCGCACGACAGGTGATACAGCAGCGTATTCGCGAAGCTGAACGTGATTCTCAGATGAAATACTATGCCAAGCAAGTCGGTGAAATAGTTAGTGGGGTGGTTCAAGCAGTTACCCCGCAACAGGTCACACTTGGATTGGATATGAAAGCCGAAGGAGTGCTTCCCCGCAATCAACAGATCAATGGGGAGCATTTTCGCGTTCACGACCGCGTGCAATCCTTACTACTGGAAGTAAAACAAACACCACGTGGACCACAGATCGTTCTTTCACGTAGTCACCGCAATTTCCTCAGGTGTCTCTTAGAAAATGAAGTCCCAGAAATTTACCATGGCCTGGTGGAAATCCGTTCAATTGCACGCGAGCCTGGACAACGTTCAAAGGTCGCAGTTGCTGCTTTACAGCCAGCAGTGGATCCGGTTGGCGCATGCGTTGGAATAAGGGGTGTTCGTATTCAAGCAATCGTGCGTGAACTAAACGATGAAAAAATTGATGTGATTGAATTTGATCCTGATCCAGCAGCGTACATTGCCAAGGCACTAAGCCCAGCACGTGTTACGGGTGTGTACTTGAATGAACATGCCAAGGGAACGAAAACTGCCACAGTAGTTGTCATGGATGATCAACTGAGCCTGGCGATCGGACGAGACGGTCAGAATGCTCGCTTAGCTGCCAAACTTACTGGTTGGCGTATCGATATCAAATCATTGCTTGAAGCGACTGCGGATGCCATCCATCGCTTGCAGAGTGATCGTGAATTCGCCTCCATGGCCGAAACGGAATCAGATAATATTCCCAGGGTTGAGCTTATCTTGAGTAAGAAAGCGGAAGGACGTCCTATTACCCCAGAAGAGTATCAATTCCTTGGTCAGTTTGTGGATCGGGTTGAACGTGGTCTGATCCACCGTCGTACAGTGGAAAAATTGGCTGAAGAAGAACACCGGAAAGAAATTCGATCAAAGATCCCATCTGTTGCTTTTACAATATCTTTAGAGGACTTAGCCTTGTCAGAACGGATCTATGATTTACTGAGTGCGTCGGGATATGAGACAATTGGCGACCTGATGTTCCAGCTGGCATTGGATGAGGATGCAGTTCTGGGGATCAGTGGAATTGGGCCAAAAGCAATGGAAGAAATTAAGGATAAAATCGCCAATATTTCGTTCCCATCCGCTGAACCAGAGGTGGTTACACCTGAAGCCGTTGAGCAACCTGAACCAGAGCTTGAGCAAGCGGTTGAAGTTATTGAACCCAGTGTAGAGGAAATTAAAGAACCTGAACAACCTGAAGTTGTAGAAGCTGTCGCTGAGGCGGAACCTTCCACCGCTGAGGAAGAAGTACTGGTTATTGAACAGGCCCAGTTGGAGCCGGAACTGATAAGTGAAGGAGAAGCTGTTGTTAGTGGAGAAGAAGAAGAGCCTGAGAAACCGGTAGATTTTGACGAGATTTTTACTTTACGTCCTGAAATCCTCGAAATTGAAGATACAGAAGAAGAGGAAGAGGAAGAAGAACTCGATAAAAAAGGTAAAAAGAAGAAAAAGAAGAAAAAATTTGTTGAAGTTGTTTATGATCCCGATCGCGATATAACTCTGGTAAAAAGAAAACGCAAGCGTGGTGGTGATTGGGAAGATGATTGGAATTACTAAAAAAATAAGAAGGATTTGTGCCCCGAAAAACCGGTAAAAGAAGGCATGTTCCCCAACGCACCTGTGTAGGGTGCCGGGAAATATTGCCCAAGCGTTCAATGGTTAGAATAGTGCGTAGCCCGCAAGGTGTCGTGATTGACCACACGGGTAAATTAGCGGGAAGAGGTGCTTACCTTCATCTCCTGCGCCCATGTTGGGAGCGCGGATTGAAGGGAGCACTTGCAAACGCGTTGAAGGTGGAGCTTACACAAGAAGAGCGCGAGCGACTGACAAATTTCGCCGTATCATTACCGGAGCCTGAACCGACAATGAACGAGTGAAATATCTCACTCGCTCATAGGGGTCTAATAAATAAAATGAAAAGAGGTACCATATGAGCGAGAACGGTAATAATTCAAAAAAAATAGAATTAGCATCAAGTATCACCGTACGTGAACTGGCTCAGGTCATGCAGACCAGCCCTATTGATGTCATCAAAGCATTAATGTCGAATGGTGTCATGGCAAGCATTAATCAACCCATTGATTTTGATACAGCTGCAATTGTTGCTTCTGAGATGGGTTTTGAAGCGATTCCTGAAAGTCCTCAAATTGTAGAGCAAGATTTGGGAGAAATCCCACAATGGAGGAAGGTACTTGCCAAAGAAGAAAACGAGAATTTGGTAGCACGTCCACCGGTGGTGACCATCCTTGGGCATGTTGATCATGGAAAAACCACACTCTTGGATGCAGTCCGCGAAACAAATGTGGCTGAAGGGGAGGTTGGTGGCATAACACAGCACATCGGGGCTTATCAAGCAGAACACAACGGTCACCTCATCACGTTTTTAGATACTCCTGGTCACGCGGCTTTTACAGCCATGCGAGCGCGTGGTGCTCAGGGAGCAGATATCGTCATTTTGGTTGTTGCAGCCGATGATGGTGTGATGCCCCAAACAAAAGAAGCAATTGCTCATGCTAAAGCCGCAAAAGTACCCATAATCATAGCGTTAAACAAAATTGATAAAGCAAATGCTGACCCAGATCGAGTGCGACAGCAATTAGCTGAAGTTGGCTTAGTACCTGACGATTGGGATGGGGATACCATTGTTGTGCCCCTGTCTGCTAAACGTCGGGAAGGTTTGGAAGACCTGCTAGAAGCGATCATTCTTGTGGCAGATAATATGGATATCCGAGCTAATCCAAATGGGCAGGTCATTGGTACTGTCATTGAAGCAGAATTAGATAAAGCCAAAGGTCCTATGGCTACTTTACTTGTCCAGAATGGCACACTCAATCTGGGTGACGTGGTTGTGGTAGGGCAGGCTTTTGGGCGATTGAAAGCTCTCTTTGATTTCCGCGGTCGAAGGATTCGCACAGCGGGTCCATCCACACCCGTTTCAGTGATGGGATTAAACGAAGTACCTCAAGCAGGGGATATATTTCACGTCGTCACTTCAGATCGGGAAGCACGAACAATCGTTGCTGAAAAGACCCAGGCAGGTGAGCAGGTGGCTAGTGGAAAGAAAGCACAAATCACCTTGGAGCAATTATATAATCAATACCAGGCGGGTGAGGTGCATGAGTTACGGTTAATTATTAAGGCTGACGTACAAGGCTCTTTGGAACCAATTATTTCTTCACTGAAAGATCTTTGTACCGAGGAACTCACCGTAAATATCCTTTATGCGGAAACGGGTAATATTACTGAAAATGATGTCATGCTTGCCGCAGCATCAAAGGCGATCATAATAGGATTCAGTGTTCAGGCAGATGTTTCTGCTAGGCGCCTGGCTGAAAAAGAAGGCGTCTCCATCCGCTTATATGACATTATCTACAGGTTGATTGAAGATATCGAGATGGCTTTAAATGGTATGCTTGAACCAGTAGAAAAAGAAACCATTTTGGGTCACGCCGAAGTCAGGAAATTATTTCGCATATCCAAAGTAGGGAATATTGCAGGGTGTTATGTCCTTGATGGTGAGATCAAACGGAATGCACGCGCGAAGATTTTCCGCGATGGAGAAGAGATTGCAATCGGCGAAATTTCATCCATAAAACACCTTCAGGAAGATGTGCGCGAAATCCGTCAGGGTTTTGAATGCGGGATTGCCATCCGGAATTTTTCTAATTTTATGGAGGGGGACCGGATTGAATGTGTGCAAGTAGAAAAAGTTGCAGCTGCATAATGTATTTTGGAGTCTGTGATGGTATCCAAAACCCGGTCGAGTAGAATAGCAGTGCGCATTCGTGAGGAACTCTCAGAAATTATATTACTGCAGAGCAGTGACCCACGTTTAAAAGGTGTCACGATTACTGATGCAAAAGTTGATCGGGAATTAGCTTATGCAGATATATATGTTTGTACATTGGAAGGGATTCAACGTGTGACTGAAGTTATATCTGGTTTAGAGCATGCGCAAGGTTATTTGCGCAGCGAGTTAGCTCATCGGATGGAATTACGCGTCTTTCCCCGATTGCGTTTTCATTGGGATCCAACCTTCGAGCACGCTGATAAAATAGAAAGTTTGATTATCCAGATTCACCAGTCTGACGGATCCGGTATTAGCCTACCAAAGAAAAAAAGGGCGGATAAACGTGAAGGAATTTAATCAGGAAATAATCAGCAGAATTCGCGAGCAGCTAAAACAATCAAACAGGGTGTTAGTTGTTACCCATCAACGCCCCGACGGAGATGCAATCGGTTCGTTATTGGCCATAGGTTTGCCATTAATTTCTGCTGGAAAAGATGTTCAGCTGGTGGTAAAAGACGGGATTCCGGATAATTTCCGTTTTTTAAAGGGTAGTGAATTGGTACAGACCAAACCTGCGGGTGAAGTAGATTACATCATTATCGTTGATTCCGCGGAGGTTGAACGAACGGATATGAATTTCAATGGGTGTGATATTCCGGACCTCAATATAGATCACCATAAGACCAACACCAATTTTGCTAAGATTAATCTGGTGATAAATGACGCCGTAGCAACTTCTGAAATATTAGCCAGATGTTTGCCTCTCTTTGACTTACCAATCACAAAACCGATCGCAGATGCATTATTAACCGGAATTATCACCGATACTATCGGCTTTCGTACTACCAACGTCTACCCTGAGGTTTTTCGTCTGGTAGCAGATTTAATGGAATCTGGTGGAGATTTGGCAGATATATATTATCGGACGATCGTTGAACAGTCACTGGCTTCAGCACGCTATTGGGGTGCTGGTCTATCCAAAATCCAGATGGAAGATGGACTAGTGTGGACCACACTCACATTAAAGGAGCGAGAAGCCTCTGGTTATGCATCTCGTGATGATGCAGATTTAGTTAAAGTTTTATCTGCGATTGAAGGTGCTCAGGTAGCGTTAATTCTAACTGAGCAAGCGGCAGGATATGTTAAAATTAGCTGGCGCTTGTGTGGCAGTTTACCAACCGATTTGGATGTTTCAGATATAGCTCAAAAATATGGTGGTGGGGGACACAAGGCAGCTGCAGGTGCAGACGTAAAAGGGGATTTGAATGAGGTAATAGAAAAAGTCGTTGCAGATACGAAAATTTCAATGAATCATGTCAAGAAAACTCTTGAGGAAATAAAATAAGATTTATTTCAGGGATGGTATATGAATAAGAATTATGAAGATCAACTCAAAAATACCGTGTCTGGTGTATTGGTGGTCGATAAACCGGTTGGATTAACCTCTCATGATGTTGTTCAAATTATAAGAAGGGGTACCAATATCCATCGGGCGGGTCACACCGGTACTCTGGATCCGAGAGCATCAGGCGTACTTGTCGTTCTGGTTGGTCCAGCGGTCCGATTGAGCGAATATGTGTCTGCTTCAGATAAGCGTTATCAGGCAACCATACATCTGGGTAGCACTACCGATACATTTGATTCCGAAGGAGAGGTGACCTCCTCTGGTTCGGTTGACCATATATCTGAAGAGCAATTTGAACAAGCCTTATCACAGTTTGTTGGTGAAATTCAACAAGTCCCGCCCCCCTATTCAGCGATAAAAGTCCAGGGTCGTAAAGCATATGAGATGGCGCGCGAAGGAGAAGAAGTTGAGCTACAACCGAGGACTATTCAGGTTTACAGTCTGGAGTTACTTGAGTGGAATCCTCCGGAGGCTGTTATCGATGTGTTTTGTTCTTCCGGAACATATGTACGGTCTCTAGCCAATGACCTGGGTGTTGAATTGGGTTGTGGAGCGCATCTGGTTGGTCTACGAAGAACCAAGAGCGGTCGCTTCACGCTAAGAGATGCCGTGCCATTGCGTCGATTGCAGGAAGCATTCCATGTTGGTGATTGGTATAAATTCCTCATCCCAGCCGCAGAAGCATTGGGAGATTGGACAATGGTGGAATTGGATGCTGATCAGGTAGAGCTTATCCGCCACGGGCACCGTATTCCTGCGGAAGGTGAAGCAAAGGGGTGGGTTAGAGGCATCAGCCAACAGGGAGATTTGGTAGCGTTGATGGAGCTGGATGAAGAAACGAGCGAATGGCAGCCTCGTAAAGTATTTTTTTCATAAACGTAGATATTGACAGTCCATGGTGCAGCACATTACTTCTCTTCAAGATGTCAATATTCAAAATACATTTTTAACCATCGGGTCTTTTGATGGTGTACACCTTGGTCACCAACACCTTCTTCAAGAACTCAACTACGCCGCGCACCTGAATGGTGGAAAATCAACCGTATTGACTTTTCATCCGCATCCTTCCGTGATACTAAGAGGGAGGACAGGTCCTTTTTATCTAACTACGCCAGCCGAAAAGGTTGAATTGCTCGACCAACTCGGCACTGATATCGTGGTCACTCATCCATTCACCTACGAAATATCACAGTCCACAGCACGTGATTATGTTACTTATTTAATGACACACCTTGGTTTTAGTCAGCTATGGGTTGGTTACGATTTCGCTCTAGGTAAGGGCAGGGAGGGGAAAGTTCCGTACTTAAAAAAGCTCGGAGAAGAGTTGGATTATCAGGTAAACGTGATCCAACCCGTTGTGCTGGATGGTCGAATAATATCATCAAGTCTGATTCGGCAGCTGATTACCGAAGGTAATGTTTACGATGCGAGTAAATATCTGGGTCGCCCATATCGGTTGGAGGGAGAGGTTGTGCATGGGGATGGACGAGGCAAAGGAATTGGCATCCCAACCGCGAATTTAGAGATCGGCAATGAAAAAATAATCCCTGCTACAGGAGTTTATGCCTGCAGGGCACAAGTATCTGAAGAGATTTTCCCTGCTGCAGTAAATATTGGTACTCGTCCCACCTTCGATAGCAATGATCACCGGTCGCATGTTGAAGCTCATATCCTTGATTTTTCAAAAGACTTATACACGCAAAAAATATCAATCGAATTTATTGCCCGCCTGCGTGGTGAAGTAAAATTTCAAAGTGTAGAAGACCTGATTCAGCAGGTACATGCTGATATTGATCAAACTCGCGAGATTATTATTCGCCAAAGTAAGTAGTTATCTCAGCTGTACTTCAGATTGGATTGGTTATGCGACAATACTTGGACTTGCTTCAATTTATCTTAGATCACGGGGTAGCGAAATCCGATCGCACAGGTACGGGGACACTGTCAGTTTTCGGATACCAAATGCGCTTTGATCTCGAAAAGGGTTTTCCGTTATTGACCACTAAAAAACTTCACTTAAAGTCAGTAATCTATGAATTGTTATGGTTTTTACGGGGAGATAGCAATATCAATTTTCTTAAGGAACATGGAGTAAAAATCTGGGATGAGTGGGCGGATAAAAATGGTGAATTAGGACCCGTATATGGGGTACAGTGGCGACGCTGGGGAACCAGCGATGGCAAAGTGATTGATCAGATCAGTCAGGTTATCGATCAGATAGAACATAATCCTAATTCCCGCCGGTTGATCGTCAATGCTTGGAATGTAGCAGAAATATCAAAGATGGCGCTTCCTCCCTGCCATTTAATGATGCAGTTCTATGTGGTAAATGGAAAACTTTCCTGCCAGTTTTATCAGCGATCTGCCGATGTTTTCTTAGGTGTCCCATTTAACATCGCCTCTTATGCACTTTTAACCATGATGGTAGCTCAGGTATGTCACCTGGGCCTGGGTGACTTGATCCAAATCATGGGGGATACCCATCTATACCTCAATCATTTAGATCAAGCTAGACTTCAATTGACACGCCAACCATTTCCATTACCACAGATGGTCCTGAATCCAGAAATTAACTCAATTTTTGATTATAAATATGAAGATTTTACCCTTGCAAATTATCAAAGCCATTCGCACATCAGAGCGGAGATCTCAGTGTGATCATTTCCTTGATTGTCGCTCAAGACGAAAACGGGGGTATTGGGAAGGATCGTCAATTACCGTGGCAACTTCCCTCTGATTTGAAGAGGTTTAAACAAATAACCATGGGTCACCATCTTCTAATGGGTAGAAAAACCTTTGAAACTATCGGGAAACCGTTACCAGGACGTGTGATG
>JBAQFX010000360.1:0-12697 GCA_049287485.1 Anaerolineales bacterium | reverse complement strand
ACCAGGCAAAATATACGCGACGGCTATCCGAAAAGAAGGGCGAAGTATGAAGGGGGTCAGCATTGGTGGCATTTCAAATACTGCTTCGCCCCTACTGCAAAAGGTCTTTTCGGATAGCTTTTTTATTTAATTAATGCTAGCAACCATGAAGGGTGAATTGGGAATCAGTCGGGAAGATTTTAGGTATTTTCTAAACTTATGGAAACCTTATTTTCACTCATACAGGCTATATAACGCACATTTTTGGTACCAATTAGCGCGCAATCAATGACAGAACCATGGCCAGGATGATCATGACACCGATCACGCCCATCACGATTTGCTGGGTGCGCATGGAACGTTGCTGTCCTTTAGAAACCACTTTCTTTTTTGCCATAACTTACTCCTAACGGTGTTTCAACTTTATCTTTTCTATTATAAAACATTATCCAAAATAATTGCTAAATAAATGGTTAAGAGAAATCCCGGTTTTTTTTAGTTCTCTTGCACGCTCGCAAATTCTAGTTTTAATTCTGAGCGATACTTAAAATATCGTCCGGGCCAGCTTTTTTACAAGGATTCTTTGACTACCTGGGCTAATTTCTTGTTCATGCCCTTGATCGATTTAATTTCTTCCAGGCGAGCCTCCCTGATGGCATCAATCCCTCCAAAATGAGACAGCAATGCCTTGCGACGACTGGGACCAATGCCGGGGATGGAATCAAGTATAGAGGCTACACCAGCCTTATCACGACGGCTGCGGTGGGCGGTGATGGCAAAACGATGGGCTTCGTCTCGCACGCGCTGCACCAGGTATAAAGCCTGGGAGTGGCGAGGTAACAGGATAGGCGCGGATTTTTCGGGGATGAATAGCTCCTCATTTTGCTTGGCCAACCCGGTGACGAAGAATTTTCCGGATAACTCATACTTCTCCAGCACCTTGACGGCGCGACCCAGCTGACCCTTACCACCATCCACGATCAACAAGTCGGGGAGGATGGCGAAGGCGGGGTCGGGCTTTTCGCCCGGGGCTTCGGCCAGCTCCTGAGCGGCTTTCCAGCGGTTGAAGCGGCGGGTGAGCACCTCCTCCATGCTGGCAAAATCATCCGGTCCGCTGACACTGCGGATGTTGAAGCGGCGATAGAGGTTCTTCTTTGGCACCCCCTTAGCAAAGACCACCATGCTGCCTACTGCAGCAGTCCCCTGGGTGTTGGAAATATCGTAACATTCGATGCGGTTTGGCAGAGAAGGCAGATTGAGGGCAGACTTGAGCTCAGATAGGGACTGTTCCTGACGATGGGTATCGGCGTGCCATTGGGTCTCCAGGGCTTCCAGGGTGGCACTGGCGTTCTCGGTAGCCATGCGGATCAGCTCTTTTTGGGGACCTTTACGTGGAATTCGGATCTCCACCTTCTTCCCGCCGCGTTTGGCATTCAGCCATTCTCGGATGATGTGCATTTCTTCGATCTGTTGGGGCAATAAGACCTGGGGCGGGACGGATGGCGCCTGAATGTAAAATTGTTTAATGAAGTTAGCAATTACTTCAGGGTCGGGTGTCTCTTCTGCACCTTCCATGAGGAAATATTCGCGCCCGATCAGCTTGCCATTGCGGATGAAGAACACCTGCAAACATGCTTCACCATCGGAGCGGGCCATGGCGATCACATCCGAGTCGATATAATCACTGGAGACGACTTTTTGCTTCTCCACCACTTTTTCGATGGCCTGGATCTGGTTACGCAGGGTGGCGGCGCGCTCGAACAACAACTGCTCTGCTGCCTGGTCCATCTCGACCCGCAGGCGAGATACGATGGGCTCGGTGTGACCCTCCAGGAACTGTCCCAGGTCATCAATCATCTGGTGGTATCCTGGCTGGTCAATCTGACCGATGCAGGGTGCGCAGCACAACTTGATGTCGTAATACAGGCAGGCGCGCTCATCCTTACCGGTGATCACGCGGTCGCAGGTCAGGTAGGGAAAGATATGACGCAAGACGTCCAGGGTCTGGTGCACTGCCCAAACGCTGGTGTAGGGACCATAATAGCGCGAGCCATCCTGAACCATCTGGCGGGTGACGGTCAGCTTAGGGAAGGGATCGTTCCAGTGCACTTTAATGTAGGGGTAGCTCTTATCATCCACCAGGCGGACGTTGTAGTGCGGGCGATATTTCTTGATCAGGTTCATCTCGAGGATCAAGGCTTCGAGCTCGGAACCGACCATGATCCACTCGATTTCGGCGATGTGGGATACCAGCTTGCGGGTCTTGCGATCTTCTTGAGCACTTTCGTGGAAATAGGAACGCAGGCGGTTACGCAGGTTAACCGCCTTACCCACGTAGATCACCTTGCCATCCACGTCTTTCATGAGATAACACCCCGGTTTTAGCGGGGCTGTATCCAGGATTCCCTTGAGGTGTTCAGATATCTCCATCGGGCATAGATTGTATCACTGTTAGGGGTGAGGGATAAGAGCTGGTCAAAATTGACCACGAGGTATATCCCCGGGCGGATTGATTTGGTGTTGTATAATAGCGCCAATCCATATGAGACGGCTTGGAGCGAGCAGAGAGGGAGTTGCGGATTGGGTAAAGCGTTGGAAATCCTGGTGGGTGAGCTACTGCGGGCAAAGGGGTTGCGGCTGGCGGCGGCTGAATCATGCACGGGTGGGCTGATCGGGCACCGATTGACCAACGTGCCGGGTTCGTCCACCTATTATATGGGCAGCGTGACCGCTTACGCATATGAAGCCAAGGTGCGTATCCTGGGGGTTAGCTGGGATACGTTGGAGAAGTATGGGGCGGTGAGCGCGGAAACAGTGCTCGAGATGGCGCGCGGCGTACGTATCGCCCTGGCAGCGGATATCGGGGTTTCGGTCAGTGGGATTGCCGGCCCCAGTGGAGGCACGCCTGAAAAACCGGTAGGTACCACCTGGATTGGATACAGCTCACCTCAAGAAGAGGATGCCAGGCAGTATCACTTCAAGGGTGACCGACTGGCGATTAAAGATCAGGCAGCTGAAGCAGCACTCCAGCTGGTGGTGGATCACCTGCATAAAGTCTATTTATAAAGGGAAGAGGTTATCGACCCTTGTTTATCCATAGGAATTTATTGTTGAGAGTGAAACATGGAAGCCATTGAAGTAACCGCCCGTTTTGATGTACAAGGCAATATCACCCCGCTAAATTTCAGCTGGAAAGGGGGCATTTACCAGGTAGAGTCCACCGGCAGGCACTGGCAGGATGTGGAGGGAATGCATTTCCTGGTGATGGTTTCGGGCGAGAAGATCTATGAGCTTACATACCGGAGTGGCGAGGGGCGCTGGTTCATCGATCAGGCAGGACCCAGGCGCATGTTCGTGTGAGCACATGAGGCGACAACTCGTTCGTCTATGGATGGTATTGGTATTGATCCTGCTGGTGCTGATTGGCAGTACAAGCCAAAGCGCGGCCCAGGCGGGTGACCCCTATTCCCTGATCGATGCGGTGAATAACCTGCGAGCTGCCAATGGTCTGCCTGCCTACCAGGTCAATGGGATTTTAATGTCCATCGCCCAGGGGCACAGCGATTACCAGGCCTCGATTGGCCAGGTGACCCATACCGGGGCGGGCGGAACGCGGCCGAAGGACCGTGCCGCAGCAGCCGGCTATGGAGGAGGCGGTACATTTTTTATCTCGGAGAATATTGCCGGCGGGAACGACCTATCGGTGGATGGGGCCATTTCTATGTGGCTTGGAGATGACCCTCACATTCAGACCATGCTGGGAGCCAGTTACCAGGACATTGGGGCAGGGGTGGCTGTCTCGAACGGTTTCGTATATTACACGATTGATGTGGCCTACGTGGCAGGGAGCGGCAACTACAACCCGGTGGCGACGTGTACCCCAGGTGGACCAACTGCCATTCCAATTTACCTGGTGCAGACTTCTACTCCCAACCCGGATGGCAGCGTCATTCATACTGTACGGTCTGGCCAGACCTTGATCGGGATAGCCAAAGCCTACGGAGTGCTGGTACCGGAGATCAAGGACCTGAATAACCTGACCAGTGACGATATCTATGTGGGCGACAAGCTGATCATCCGGCTGGCCAGCACTCCGGGCCCTACCAACACCAGCACAACCACTCCCACCCCCACCCGTGCAGCAACGTCGACTCATCGCCCCACCCGCACAGCCACGCCTTCAGCTACTCCGGCGATGTTAGCGACGGAAGAGATGATGGCTTCAGGGGCGACGGGAGGTGGTGCTCAGGATGGATCAGACCTGGTGGGTAATATCCTGGTGATCGCCATTGTGGTACTGGCGGCAGGTGGGGTGATCTTGATGGTGGTGGGTAGCTTGCTCAAACGTAGCACGAAACAGCCGGAGGGTTAAGCCTGGCTGGGCGTCCACAGGTTTTGCAGCCTGCCATCCGTGGCTTCATTTAACTCTTCCCAGCTTGAGATCGGTAAATCCACCACGGCTAAAGCGGCGGTGGCCATGTGCTCATTGACCTCGGTGAGCAGGGTGAGTAATTCTTCCACATCGGGGTTATGGCCCACCACGAGCACGCGTTTGGCATCATCTGGAAGGCAGCGCAAGATATCCAGGTAGATGGTTGGCTCAGAGAGATACAAATCCTGGTGTAAGTCGACTTGACCCTCAAAACCACAGGCCTCTGCCACTGCCTGGGCGGTATCCTGGGCGCGGCGGGCGGTGGAGCTGAGGATCAGGTCTGGAACCAGGTCATTCTCTTTCAGATACTGACCAACTTTGGGAGCTTCCTTCTTACCACGTTTGTTCAATGGCCGTTCATGGTCAGGTAGCTCGGTTTTTTTCCAGCTGGATTTGGCATGGCGTAAGATCAATAATGTTTTCATAGGTAAACGCCTTAAATTTCCTGACATCCCATTATAATAGCTTCTTGAACTTTTTCAGGGAGATGCTACCACGTGATTCGTGCACTTATTTTCGATTTTGATGGCTTGATCCTGGAGACGGAAGGTCCCTCCTACCAATCTTGGGCGGAGGTATACCGATCTTTTGGGCTCAGCCTGCCATTTTCTACCTGGTCAACCATCATCGGCACCACCCAGGGTGAGTTTGACCCCCAGCGGGAGCTACAGAGGCAGGTGCCCGGGGAGGTGGATTGGGAAGCAGTTGAGTCGCGGCGCCAGGCGAGTGAAAATGCGCTGATTGAAGCACAACCTGTACTGCCCGGTGTGGAGCAGTATCTGCTAGAAGCCAAACGCCTGAGGCTAAAGCTTGGCCTGGCATCCAGCTCATCCTGTGGGTGGGTGACCGGGCACCTGACACGTCTGGGTCTCAACGATTCCTTTGATTGTATTTGTGCATCGGATGATGTGCAACATGTCAAACCCGACCCTGAGCTCTACCTGACCGTGTTACACAGGTTGGGGATGAAAGCCGAAGAGGCTATTGCCCTGGAAGATTCACCCCTGGGTATTCAAGCGGCCAAACGAGCCGGTTTGTTTTGCGTGGCAGTACCCAACCCACTTACCAGCCAGCTGGCCCTGAGCCAGGCAGATTACCAGGTGGGTTCACTGGCTGAGCTACCACTCGAACAATTACTGGCGATAGTTGAAGCCCGTTAAACACAGAGAGCCGCTTGATGAGCGGCTCCCCGGCGCGCTGCAGCACCCTTATCCAATAAAGAGGAGGGATGCCGCAGCGCTGTGTCTTATACTATCACTTGACATGGCTGACATCACCTCCTATATGGTGGGATAGCATTGGAAGGTGGGTTTGCCACCAGATGATGCATAAAGTAAACCACAAATTCAGGCTGGCGTCAATGGATGTTTGCAGTAGAAGTTCATATCATGGCTTAAGTGGGCATGGGTTATAATATTTTTTTATTCTTGGCGACGAGGCAATGATGGGATTTCATGGTGGTGGATGGTTTTCATATATGAGATCAACGGATGAAAAGCCGAAAGTCACGCTTCAGCTGCTGAAGCGGGTAATGGGCTATTCACAACCATACCGCTGGAAACTGGCTTCCATGCTGGTGTTGATCCTGTGCTCGACCGGATTGACCCTGCTCACCCCATTGATCCTGCGCGACCTAATCGACAAGACCATCCCTGCGGGTAATGTTCCTCGGCTGATCTTACTGGCAGTCTCGCTGCTGCTCATCCCGGTGGCGGGAGGAGCGTTAGGCGTGGTGCAACGGCGCTTGAATGCTGCAGTGGGGGAGGGAGTGATCTACGACTTGCGGGTGGCATTATATGAGCGCCTGCAGCGCATGTCGCTGTACTTTTTTACCAATACCAAGCTGGGGGAGCTGATGAGCCGCCTGAATAACGACGTGGTGGGGGCGCAGAACGCCATCAGCAATACCATCGTTAACATCATCACCAACCTCATCCAGGTAATGGCGGTGCTGGCGGTGATGCTCACCCTGGAATGGCGCCTGACGTTAATCAGCATCATCATCCTGCCACTGTTCATCCTGGCAGCCCGTCATATGGGTGAACGCTTGCGGGATATTTCCCGCCGGCAGCTGGAAGCCAATGCCCAGATGAACGCCACCATGAACGAAACGCTGAATATTGGTGGGGCGCTGCTGGTGAAGCTGTTTGGGCGGGTGCAGACAGAGGTCAAACGCTTCGAGAGCCGGGCAGGGCTTGTGCGTGACCTGGGGATCAACCGGGCGGTGCTGGGTGCTATATTCTTTATCATCGTGAGCCTGGTGAGTGCCGTGGGGACAGCCCTGGTGTATGGGATTGGTGGCTACCTGGTGATGCAAAAGGCCTTTACCATCGGGACGATCGTAGCGTTTGGGGCTTACATGTCCAACCTGTACGGTGCCTTGCAAGGGTTGACCAATGCCCCGGTGGATTTTGCTACCTCGGTGGTGAGCTTTGAACGCGTTTTTGAAGTGATCGACCTGCCACATGATATCGAAGAAAAGCCGGGTGCGTGGGTACTGAAAGAGGTACGGGGCGAGCTGGTATTTGACCAGGTGGCATTCAGGTATGACCTGGCTGGGAAATCCCTGCTGAGTAATGTGAAGCGCTATGGAAGGATGGATGACGTCACCACGGCGCTCTCGGGAGGGAGGGAAGAGACAAGAAGTAGAACGCCGATGCAGGCGGATGGTCAGATTGGCTCTGATGAAGAGGCAGGTGCCCATACCCAGGCACGCCTGAAGGCGCTGGACAATGTCAGTTTTAGCGCCAAACCGGGGCAGCTGGTGGCCCTGGTGGGACCAAGCGGGGCGGGAAAAACCACCATGACCTACCTGATCCCGCGCCTGTACGACCCAACCGAGGGACGCATCCTGCTGGATGGGCATGATTTGCGAGATGTGACCCTGGACTCGCTCTCTGCCCAGATTGGCATGGTCACCCAGGAAACCCACCTGTTCCATGACACCATCCGTACCAATCTACTTTACGCCAAATTGGATGCCACGCAAATGGAAGTGGAGGCAGCCTCCCGGGCAGCCAATATCCACAATTTCGTGGTCAATCTGCCGGATAGCTATGATACGGTGGTTGGCGAGCGCGGTTATCGCCTGAGCGGGGGTGAAAAACAGCGGGTGGCGCTGGCACGGGTGATCCTGAAGGACCCACGCATCCTGGTTTTAGACGAAGCTACCAGCAGCCTGGATAGCGAGTCGGAGATGCTGATCCAGGAAGCGCTCAAGCGGGTGATGGCCGGGCGCACGAGCATCGTCATTGCCCACCGCTTGAGCACCATCCTGGCGGCGGACGTGATCCTGGTGATGGACCGGGGCAAAATCGTAGAACGCGGCACACATCGCGAATTATTGGCTGGATGTGGCCTGTATGCACAGCTTTATGAAACCCAGTTCAGCCGAGAGCGTAACCTAGCATGAATGTTTATTTCGCCTGCTCAGTCACCGGAGGTCGCCAGGATGAGCTGGTCTACCAGAAACTGGTAGCGGCTTTGCAACAAGATGGTCACCAAGTGCCCACTGCGCTGTTAGCCAGCCCGGACGTCATGCCACTGGAGGGGGTGGTATCTGCTCAGGATGTATATGCACGCGATGTGCGCTGGATCACGGAGTGTGATTTCCTGCTGGCGGAGGTCAGCACACCCTCCCATGGGGTGGGATACGAGATCGGATATGCCCTGGCGCTGGGGAAGAGGGTGCTATGCCTGTATCGCCAGGGGCGCAAAGTTTCCAAGATGATCCTGGGCAACCCTCACCCCCAGCTAACCGTGCGCACTTACGAGACGCCAGACCAGGCAGTTCACCTGCTCATCAGCTATCTTGAGAATATCACCACAACCGAGGACAGATGAACAGGGGCATCCTGGCGGGCATGTCTGCCTATATCCTGTGGGGACTGTTTCCCATTTATTGGAGATTGCTGGAACAGGACCCGGCCATCGAGATCCTAGCGCATCGCATGGTATGGTCGCTGGTCTTCATGGCGAGTTTGCTGACCGTGCAAAAAGAATGGCGCTGGATGGGCAAAGCCCTGCGCAACCGCAGGACGGTGGTGGTTTACAGCCTGGCGGCTATCCTGCTGGCGTTCAACTGGTACGTTTACATCTGGGCGGTGAATAACGGGTACGTGGTGGAAGCCTCGCTGGGATATTTCATCAACCCGCTGATCAACTTCTTGCTAGGGGTAGCCTTCTTAGGGGAGAAGCTGCGAGGCGGGCAGGTGGCGGCGGTGATCCTGGCCGGATTGGGGGTGGTGTACCTGACGGTGAATTATGGCAGCCTGCCATGGATCTCGCTGGCCCTGGCCTTAAGCTTTGGCACGTATGGCTTGATCAAGAAGACGGCTGCACTGGAATCGATGCATGGTTTCAGCCTGGAGACCATGGTGTTATTCCTGCCCGCCCTGGGATATTTACTCTACCGCAATGCGGCCGGGATTGGAGCATTCGCACACCAGGGAGCATTGATTACCCTGCTACTGGTCCTGGCGGGACCGGTGACGTCCGTCCCTTTGCTGCTGTTTGGCTATGCGGCGCGGCACATCCCACTTTCCATGCTGGGTTTCATTCAATACATTACGCCTACGCTGCAATTCTTGCTGGGGGTATTCCTCTACCTGGAGCCATTCCCAAAAGCCAGGCTGGTGGGTTTCTGCATCATCTGGCTGGCCTTGCTGGTGTATTCACTGGAAGGGGTGTGGTTCAATCGCAAGTTGAAAGCCAACCCGTCACTGGTCGAAACGATGTAACAGGTCCCAGGCGAGGGCATGGACCCGCTCCAGGGTGCCCAACTGAATATGGTCAGGGGTGTCGGTCAGGCGGTGCCACTCGGGCAGGATGGGTGAACCCTGGTGATGAGCGGAAAAGCAGACGGCCTTGTAGCCAAATTCCCATAATGTGCCACCCTCGGTGGAAGCGCCGATCAAAGGGGTGGCAACCGGGTGTAAGCCGTAAGGTTCCCCAATCTCTTTCACTAGAGCCTGGACATCAGCGGGGATGGTCCGACGGTGTAGATTTCCCTCTACAGTGATATAGCTCAGGCTATCACCGATACCCACCAGCTCAAAATCCACGAACAGGGCCTCTTTGAGCTGGTCTCCGTTTTGCTTTAGCAAAGCCAGCATGCCGTCGCAACCAGTCTCTTCGCAACCGGTGAAAGCCAGCCAGACTTCAGTATTCTGCAGGGGCTGTCCTTTCAGACGCTCAGCCAGTGCCAGGACGGTACCCATGGCGGAGGCGTTGTCATTGGCCCCAGGGGAGTATTGACCCAGGTCTGCAGTCACGCCGGTGAACCAGCCCAGGAAGTGAAAGGCCCCGAGAAACAGACCGAGCCAGGCAAAAACCTGTACATGCGTGAGAACTGCCAGGATATATAGCGGGATGGCCAGGAAGACGCCATAAATGCACACCATCCCGGCAATGGCGAAGACCATCACCAGCAGGTCGGTGGCGAACCAGAAGACCGCCCGGTGACTATCCAGGTGGGCTACCAGGACGAGACGTTTACGCATTTCGCCAATGGGTGGAATGACGGCGACGACGTTCTGGCTGGGGGCATGCGGTAACGTGGTTCGTAGCGGAAAATCCCGAAAGGTGAATTTTCTCCACAGCAAGTAACCACTAACACCCAATGCCACCATGGAAACCAGCAGGGCAGGCAGGTTACCCAACGGTTGGCGCAGGAACCAGTAAGCAGCATGACCCACCAGCGCCAAACCGAAGGCTAAAGCGAAAAACAACCAGATGGAGCGCAAGCCCAAGAAGGGTTGGATATGGACATCTTCCACCCCTATTTCCGTTAATTGCACCTGGACGTAATCAGCTGCCTGTTTCTCGACTTCAGTAGCCGAGCCCCGCCCGTTGCGGGCGAGCACTTGAATGTGAGAGAGCGCTCGTTGAGCAAAAAAAGTCGCGGGTTGCTGATTAGTGATCATCTGATTCTGCGATCAAAAAAACACCTCTCACAGAGCATGAACTGTGGGAGGTTGGTGCTCAAGGCTTGATCTCCAGTAAGCCACCCGCACTGTTCCCCTGCACCTCAGGGAAGTAGAACATCCAGGCATGGGCAGGCAGCAAGTGGTAGGTACCTGCCTGCAACACGCTGAGGGTGTAGGTCAGGTCATACGTACCCGCTGGCAGGTAAGAGGCGGTCCAGCTGATGTGGTCGTCATAGATCTGAGCTGCATTGAACAACCACCAGCCCCAACCATTCCCAAAGGGGTCACGCGGGTCGTATAGTGGGCCGGGCTCGCCCATCACGCCCAGCTGGGAGGTCTTCAGGTTGGTATTGAGGATCTCCGTACCGGCGGGGATGTAATCTTCCACCACGAAGTGATAGACGTCGGTGGGCAGGACGATGGTCAGGCGGACGGTCAGCAGGTCTCCCACCCGGGAGGTGCTGATGGGTATAGCAGTTTTCAGGTCTGCTCCGAGGGGGTAGTAGGAGCGACTGACGCTGATCCCCCGGTCAAGTGCAGAGACCTCTTCCACCGGGCGATAGACGTCCAATGATACGTTGTAATAAAGCCGCCCGGTGCCAGCCTCACGCTGGATCACCAGGGCGTTAGGGTCATGTGGATAGAGCTTGCTGATGGGGAGGCTGGTCACCACCGGATTAAGCTGTGTCTCTCCACCAGCCTCACCTGTGGCGATCTGAGTGTTGTTCAGGCTGGCGCTGAAGGCATAATTACTTCCCAGCTCACCGGTGCCTTTCATCACCTCATTCATCGCCAACAGGATCCAGGCACTTTCGTAAGTTGAGCTCCAGAAGCCAGTTGACTGGCGGTTAGACATCAGGTAATTCACCGCATCCGGCAAAACCGTGGAAGCCGGCTCGAGCTGTGCCAGGGTGTAGATCACCATGGCAGAGTTGGAGAGAGTGGAGGTCATGTTACGCCAGTCAGGGTGATCTGCCTCCCAATGCATCCCGGTGGCTGAGCGGATGGCGGTGGCCTGCAAATCTGACAGCAGGGTGGGGATTTGCTGGCTGCTGGATGAAGTAGGATCCAGCGAAAGCGCCAGCAAGCCCTTAGCCCAGGGGCTGAGCTGGTCGCGCACGTCGTAGAGGCGGTTGGCACTTTCCAGGTCACCAGACCCTGATTGTTGCAGGGCAAAGATTTCGAAGGCCAACCGATCGAGCATCCAACCTTTGCTGGTCTGGTTGGGAGTGATCATGATGGAAGATATATAGCTCCTGGCATTGGTAATAGCCTCATCAGGCAGGCTGAGACCTGCATCCCTGGCTTTGACCAGCCCAAACAGTACATAGGCAGTGATATAGTCATCACTGTCGTTTCCCTGCCACCAGCCCCAGCCTCCATCAGAATTTTGTAAAGATAGCAGGTGCACCAGGCTTTCACTTAGGGTACGGTCGAGGCGAGCTTTCAGGTCGGGAGAGTCGATGCCGAAGGACTGCAGGGTGGTGTAGGTCACCAGGTTGGGCAGGAAGCGTGATAAGACCTGCTCAGACGCATCATAGGGGTAATCCTCGAGCGCATCCAGGGCATCGATCATGGCAGCTGCCAGGGAAGGGTCCAGCTCAACAGTGAGCGAGCCATTGCTGGCGTCGAATGTCACTGGCAGGCTGACCAGCTCGAGACGCTGACCTGACTCGGACAGGCTACCGGAGGTGGCAAAGGTCTGTGGGGCGGTGTAATGCAACACCGGTAAAGCTCCTTTAGAGACCAGCACGGCATCCAGCAGGTTGCCTGCCTGCACGGAGAAACGCAAGGAGGCGCTGGCCACATCCTCAGCCGTGCCCCACCATTCCAAACGCAGGCGCCCGTTGGCAGGTACGGTCACTGACTGGGTGGCACTGCTGGGATCATCCAGCTGAAATCCGGTGGCCTGAAGCAAAGCGCTGCCTTGTAACTCATTAGGGGTGTTATTCTGTACCACTGCGGCGAGCATGGCATGATCACCCACCACCATAAAGCGTGGAGTCACCGGGCGGATCAGCAGGTCCTGGGTAGTGATCACCTGTAACTGGGCTTCGCCCACCAGGGTGTCTTTAGTCAGCCCGCGTACCAGCACCTGCCAGGTGGTCAGGCTGTCTGGCAGGTTGATGCTTACGGAAGCCTCGCCATTTGCATCGGTAACGATTTCAGCGTCCCAATAGGCCGTATCAGGGAAATTCTCGCGTGTGACCGATTCGGCGGATTCGCCTCCCCCACCACCCATACCACCCGGCATGTAACGTAAGCGCTGGCCTGAGGCTGCCAGGCTGATACCGGTACGTATACTGAGTGGTTGTTGCCCATAGAAAGCCGTGAAAATATCTTCTACATTGGGGTCCGC
>JBAQFX010000359.1:0-23452 GCA_049287485.1 Anaerolineales bacterium | reverse complement strand
TCTAGGATTGCTCGTAAGGCTTCCTGTACGATGCGATCTCTGAGGACTGGTATTCCCAGTGGTCGCATTTTGCCGGAGCTCTTCGGGATATAGGTTCTTCTTACAGGTTGGGGCTCATAGGTTTTATCCTTCAGGCTTTCTATGAGTTTTAGTATTTCATTCCCATAGTTTTTCTTGAAGTTGTCCCTAGTTGTCCCATCTATTCCCGCGGTTGAGCTTCCAGGGCGTGCCAGGACCGTTCGTGCTGCACAATCCATCCAGTACTCCCAGTACATCAGGCTGTACAGGTTAGTGAATCTGTGCTCTGGATTTTCTTGTGCGGTTATCGCCAGTTTCATTTGCTTTTGGGACATCATAGTTTGGCTCATACGTCCTTACTCCGTCTTAGTTTGCGCATGAATTTGGTTTACTCAACTGCCTTCCTTCGCCATGTGATAGGCTTTCCCTATCTCTGACTACTACGAAGGCTCCGTCCCATGTACAGCATTTGGCCGCAAGCTGGCCTACTCCGTTGCCGGAGAGTTGTACATGGTTCCCAAGTTCATATAAATAGCGTCTTCATATCGCGGTAGGTTTAGTCTGTACGCCTTGCTCGGCTCGTTGCCTCGCTCGTCATCGGGGAAGACCAGGTATATTTCAGGAGTGCTGGTTTCCTGCCCTTTGGAGGTTTTGTCCATCCTAGCGAGGTGGACAATCCGATGACTACACCCTCGCCCTATCGTGAACGGGTGTTCCAACCTGCGGCGCTTCAAACGACTGTTTCTCTCGTAACCGTGGCGATATTCTGGCTAGCAGCCTTGGGAAGAATAGGGCTTCCCTTGCCACATTGTCGAGGGAGCTTCAGAAGCGATTCTGCTTCAGGTCTTCGCCCCTGTCCCTCTAGCCACTCTGCACACTCCGTGCAGGGTTCTATTTTGGAACTCTCTACCTATATGCTTCTTGGCGCACCGGAAGGATGGTTGTGGATGACGATTAGATTAGTGGCATTGCGCCGTATTGCTGCCTTGAAAATTTCAGCCACCCGTACCTGTGATGAATTGACTGAGCCTCGGTAAACCGTTTCAATGTGCTGTAGCCGGTTGCGCGTATCCAGGAGTAGAACACGCAATTCTTCCTGCTCCAGTGCACTCATCTCATATTGAACCAGCTCGGCAGCATCCGCTGGGCTGTGTATGCTGGGGCGTTCCTCAGGTGATTCGAGCACCAGGCGCCTGCCAAGCTCGATGGCAGCTTTAATCTGGGCAGCTTTCGCCAGCTTGACCCCTTTTTGGTTGCTCAGCTCAGCAAAAGAGGCTCGATGCAAACCAAGAATGCCCCCAAAAGTCTGCAACAGTCTCTGCCCAACCTGGACCGAGGTCTCACCCACCATCCCCACCCTCAACAAGATAGCCAATAGTTCTGCATTGGTCAATGATTGAGGGCCAAGCTTTGCTAAACGCTCTCTAGGCCGTTCTTCTTCATTCAAGTCTTTTATCGTATAAAAATTAGTTTCCGAACGGCTCATCTTTGGTTCTCTTTTGCAGTTGTGACATCACTCGGAATCTTGATCATTGATTCTGAAGCTCAATGCTATAATCTAGTATCATGATCGGTGATCCACAGAGCTTAAACAATCTTATCATGGGACTGGCTGCCTGGGGTGTAGCCTTCCTGGTTGCATTATGGCTGAGCCTGATCATCTGGACCTATCGGGACATCCGTGCAAGGTCTCGTGACCCTTTTCTGCGTATCCTGGCCATCATCATCGTAGCCCTGTTATTTTTACCAGGCATCATTATCTACCTGATATTACGCCCGGCTCACACGCTTGAGGATGAATACCAGCATACACTGGAGGAAGAAGCTTTGCTTCAATCGATTGAAGACATCCCCGTTTGCCCTGGATGTGCTCGTCATATCAAAGACACCTGGATGGTATGCCCCAATTGCCATACCAAGCTTAAAAAAACCTGTCACCAATGCCGCAAGCTGATGGAGTTATCCTGGAACCTTTGTCCCTATTGTGGCACCCCGGCACCAGGCATGCGGCGTGAAAATATGACCATTGATGACGTCACCAGCCCGATGCCTGTAATAGAAGAACCACCACCAGAAGATACAGAATTGGTGGGAGAATGACTAAAATAAAACAGCGCACCAAGTGGTGCGCCGTAATTAGATCAACGTCAGCGTCTCAGGGCTCCCCAACCAGCATAACTGGCTGTCTCACCCAACTCCTCTTCAATCCGTAGCAATTGATTATATTTAGCTACCCGGTCGGAACGAGCAGGCGCACCGGTCTTGATTTGACCCATATTGAGGGCAACCGCCAGATCGGCGATGGTGGTATCTTCCGTTTCGCCAGAACGATGAGAGGTAACCGCTCGCCATCCAGCCCTATGGCAGATTTCCACAGCCTCAATAGTTTCGGTGAGGGTGCCAATCTGGTTCAGTTTGACCAACAAGGCATTGGCGGCTTTATCCTTGATTGCCCGTCGAATCCTTTCAGGATTGGTCACCAGCAGGTCATCCCCTACAATCTGGATGCGGTCACCCAGTTCACGGGTCATTAACTCCCAACTTTGCCAATCATCCTGAGCCAGTCCATCTTCGATGGATACGATAGGGTACTGGTCAACCCAGGATTTCCAAAAAGCCACCATTTGCTCACCGGTGAGTTTCTTACCTTCCTTGCGTAGGTTGTAAAGTCCTGTCTCTTCATCAAACAATTCAGAAGCTGCAGGATCGAGCGCAATCCCAACCTGCTCGCCGGCTTTATAACCAGCTTTCTCAATCGCGATCAGGATGACTTCTACTGCCTCTTTATTTGCCTTTAGCGCTGGGGCATATCCACCCTCATCCCCCACAAGGGTTGTATAACCCCGTTCTTTAAGCACAGATTTCAGGTTGTGGTAGATTTCAGCACTCCAACGCAAACCTTCTGCGAAATTAGGAGCACCCAGGGGCATGACCATGAATTCCTGGGCATCTGTCGACTGCCATCCTGTATGGGTCCCACCATTCAAGATATTCATCATTGGTACAGGCAACACATGGGCATATACCCCACCTATATACCGATATAAAGGTATGCCAAGCGATATGGCCGCTGCCTTAGCGACTGCCAGGCTGGCGCCTAACATGGCATTAGCACCTAGCTTGGATTTATTCGGCGTTCCATCCAAATCGATCAAAATGGTGTCCACCAGCTTTTGTTCAGTAGCATCCCATCCACTCAGCTCCTCAGCGATAGAACCATTCACATTGTCTACGGCCTTGGTGACGCCTTTACCCAGATAGCGTAGTTTGTCTCCATCACGCAATTCAATTGCTTCATGCACGCCAGTGGAAGCACCGGAAGGCACTGCGGCTCGACCTATTGATCCATCCAATAAGGTTACTTCCACTTCCACGGTGGGGTTACCTCTTGAATCAAGAATTTCTCGCCCAAACACCGACTCGATTAATGTATCCATACTTCACCTCAATCCTTTCATATGTGAATTCCCTAACCAGGGATTAGATTTAGTATTTTGAAAACAGCCACTATTTTACCGCATATTATTTATTACTTGCTTAATTCTCCTGGCTTAATACCCTATTTTTCTTCATGCCAAGGTAGATACCGATGGATTTGCTGGAAAATGTTACTCCCAGCCAGTTTCATTTACGAAATACCAGCCCGTTGCTTGACAGCACGTAAAAAAGCGACAAATAACGGATGAGGGCGGTTCGGCCGTGATAAGAATTCAGGGTGAAACTGAGTCCCGATCATAAATGGGTGGTCTACCAATTCGGCTATTTCCACTAAGCGTCCATCAGGGGAGATACCCGAAAAGCACATGCCATTCTGACTCAGGATATCACGGTAGGCATTGTTCAGCTCAAAGCGGTGACGATGACGCTCCTGCACCATCGGTAACTGGTAGGCATTAGCCGAAATGGAACCTTCTTGCAGCACACAGGGATATAAACCGAGCCGCATGGTTCCGCCCATATCCACTACCCCACGCTGGTCTGGCATCAGGTCAATTACAGGATAGGGTGTTGCCCGGTCAAACTCTGTAGAGTTGGGTGCTTCACTCTTATAGATCTTGCGTGCAAAATCCACCACCATGAGCTGCATTCCCAGGCATAATCCAAAATAAGGCACTTGATTTTCACGGGCATATTTTGCAGCTTGCAACTTGCCTTCAATGCCGCGTGAACCAAATCCACCTGGCACCAGAATCCCGTCCGCCTGACGAACCTCCTCCCAACCGCGACCTTTTTCCAGCTCGACTGAATGCAACCACCGGATATCCACCTCAACTTCTAATTCCAACCCGGCATGGTTCAACGCTTCGCGTACACTCATATATGCATCATGCAGCTCTACGTACTTTCCAACCAGGGCAACCTTTATTTTTGGACGTTGGTGTCCAACTTTTTTCACCAACACTTCCCACGCTGTCCAATCAGGATTGCGTCGGGCATCCAGGCCTGCACGTTTTAATAAATAGTCACCCACACCAGCTTTTTCTAAGATCAGAGGTACCTCATACAATATTGGTGTTGTCACCATGGGTACCACCGCTTTTTTCTCAACGTCACAGAAGAGTGCAATCTTATCGCATAAATCCTGCCCCACTTCATGGTCTGATCGTGCTACGATCATATCTGGAGCGATACCAATTGACCGTAACTCCGCCACTGAGTGTTGCGTTGGTTTGGTCTTCAGTTCATCCGTAGCACCGATGTGTGGCAACCAGGTGACGTGGATATAAATGGTGTTCTCACGACCGATATCTGAACGCATCTGGCGCAGAGCTTCGAGGAAAGGCAGAGATTCAATATCACCTACCGTACCACCGACCTCCACCAATACGATCTCGGCTCCGGTTTCCTTCGAAACCAGCATGATGCGCCTTTTAATTTCATTAGTGATATGCGGAATTACTTGAATCGTGCCACCCAGATAATCCCCCCGCCTCTCTTTGGCAATCACCTCTGCATATACCTGCCCGCTGGTGAAGTTACAAACCTTGCTCAGGCTGGTATCGATGAAGCGCTCATAATGACCCAAATCCAGGTCAGTCTCTGCTCCATCATCCAGAACGTAAACCTCTCCATGCTGGTAAGGGCTCATTGTGCCAGGGTCAACATTAATATATGGGTCCAATTTTTGCGCAGTCACATTGAAACCTCGTTCCTTCAACAGTCTTCCAATGGCTGCTGCTGTAACACCCTTCCCCACCGAACTGACTACGCCCCCGGTGAAGAAGATATATTTGGTAGTCATATTACCCTCCTTTTAAATAAAAACAATAAATCGGTGCTGACCGGCAATGATGTGTCGACATTCATAATAAAGGCAGTGGGGAGGTCCGTTTTACGGCAACCTCCCCACCGAAATCTGCTGAAACCTCGAGCATATTTGCTCGCATCATGCCACAATCCGCTCCAAATCCTCGGCTGCCCGCCGCATTTCAAGAAAAATCAATCCAAGCTTGGCATTCGGACCTGCCAGTGCGGTCAGGACAGCTTCTGAACCAATAGAAGTGAGGATGACAAATCCTTGTCCACCCTTAATATAAACCTGCTCCAGGCTACCCCGACCGAGTTCAGCAGAAATTCGCTCACCCAGACTAAGCATCGCTGCAGACATGGCGGATACCCGATCCTCTTCTACTTCATTCGGTAGAGCCGAGGCGATGATGAGTCCATCCACAGATACAACCGCTGAAGCTTCGACATCCGGTGAAGCTACCTGCATCTGACGCAATCTTGAAACCATTTGTTCTGTGCGGGAAGTAGTCATTTTTTTAAATTTCCGCAAAGTAAAATAAAACCACAATTTATGAGTTTACCATAGTTTTAATCATGTCGGGGAAATGGACATGATGTAAGTTAAATAAATGCACCCGGAAAATAATCCGGGTGCATTTAGGAACTTCACCTTACTGTTCAATCTGAGTGACGATTACTTAACGGTGAATGGCATGAACAGGAAGCTGACACTGGGAACAAAGCTCAAGCGCCCTTCGATGGCGGGTGAGATTATCTCCATGTCCATTATATAGTTGATCACCGAGTCGCGTACGTAGTATTGGGTGTCATAAACAATCTGATCGAGCGGCCATAAGGTCTGACCGTCGTCATTGAAGTTACATGAACCCGCTGCCAGGTAGTTGACCGTAGCAACATGATAGAAAGTGGCATCGTCAGTGAAATCAACCGGGACACCGTTGATCGTCAAGGAAACGACGTTGTTGCCATTCGGTAAGAATGGATAGGTATCCGCGTAGGTGATCTGAGCCGTTGAGCTGACGTCCAACATACAAGTGGTGTAATGCGAGTAGCCACCATATCCCGGGACATACTTATAGTAATAGTAGTTCCGATAGCCACGCTCCAGGAGTGTTTTCAATTGAGGCCCATTGAGGTTCATGGTGACCAGTGAGTTTTCATAAGGCATCAATGTGAACATGTCAGACACAGTTAGCGTGATGGGATCGGTGATCGTGGCTCCGTCGGCGATTCTCTGATTTGTCATCGCTCCGGAGAGATAGAAATCCACATCAATGCCTTGATCTGCCAGCTCCCACACGGCTGAGTCTGCCTGCAGGTTGGCACCATTGGTCTCCTGAGTGAAAGCATCCAGTGCGTCGAGCGGCACGGTCGTCTGACCGATGATGGTGTTGTTGTAATCTTGCAGGAGAGCGTTGTACGGGTCAATGATCGCCTTAATCGTTGGATCCTCTACCGTTCCAAGATCGATTTTGATGTACCTCCCGGCGCGGCTGACCACGTCGTAACCGCCCCCGCCGTCCGGCGTCAAACCGATGATGACCTCGCCCAGGTAGTTGTTGTAGCGGTACATCTGCGTCACCAGCACTGGATTGTTGTCAGGGTCACCGATTAGTGTCGGTAGGAACTTGTAAGCTCCGGAGTATAGTGTTTGCTTGCTTGGATCGGTATGGCTGTGCCCACCGATGATGGCATCCAACCCGGTGGTCTGCATGGCCATTTCCGTATCAACATTATTGTCAACCTCAACGCTACCGGCGATTTGGGTAAAGCCGATGTGCGACAAGGCGATCAGTACATCAGTCGTCGAGCGTAGTTCATCCGATAGCTCTTGGGCTTTTTCGAGGGGGTTACCGAAGGTCAATCCGGGGATATTACTCGGTAGCTCGTAGTTGGGGATACGATGGTTGCCGATGCCCAGGATGGCCACGCTGATGTTCTCTGGACCCACTGTCTCGATAACATAATCCTCCACTGGCACCTCGTCGATACCATATTGACCATCGTCCTCAACATTAGCCTGGAGGATGGGGAAGGTAGCTAGGTCTAATGTGCTGGTAAAGATCGTATGGCCAAAGTTATACTCGTGGTTTCCGAGGGTCATGGCGTCGTAATCCATGGCATTCATCGCCGCGATCATCGGGTGGATCTGGAGCTCACTCGGTAGCGGTGTGCCATCGGCAGCGTAACCCAAGCCAGCTGACTTGAAATAGTACATCATCGAGTCGCCCTGGATTTGGTCGCCGGCGTTGAGCAGCAAGGTTCGGTCAGGGTTGTGTAACCGTTCCTGGTTGACAATTGTGGCCAATTGCGCCAGACTAGGATTGGAGCCCGGGACTAAGTGACCGTGAGAGTCGTTGTTGTGCAGGATGGTGATCGGGACGATGCTCCCGCTGGTGTCATCACCATCGCGAGTGACGCGCCCGTCGAGCGTGCCATCACCATCAGGTCCCTTGTATGGGTCTGCAAAGGTATAGTTGTTTTCGACCCAATCGTTGACAGCGTTGAGCATGTCGCCCCAGTAGCTGATGTTGGTCATATATTTGAACTGGATATAACCATCCTGCCCAGCGGGGGCAAGGAACTCGTTAGTGCCCACGCGGTAGGTGCGTTCCAGGTCGAGAGGCTCCCAGGCTTGTGCATCCTTGTTGTACACCTCAACACCATACCCACCCCAAGCCCAGGGTTGTGGTCCGGGGTTGGCGTCAGAGTAGCGATAGAAGGAGTAGCGGATGCCCGAGGGTTGGATAGCGCCCTTGAACAAGGTGGCGCTCTGGTTGATCAGATCCAGGATTTGAGCGCCGGTCATGTCACCAACGATAGTAGAATTGCCGAAGGGCAGGATCTGGAACATCTGGCCATAGGTTAAAAGCATCGGATCGTGAGCCCAGAGGCCTTCTGAGCAGTCGATGGGGTCACTACTCCAGATGTACTCCCCAGGATTGGCTGGGTCTTCTTTGTCGCACCAATCGATGCGGATACCTCCAGCATTATTGAAGAACAGGTCGACATCATTCTCCATCTCGCTGTCGTTGTTGAGGTAGTTGTAGATGGCGTCGTCGACAAAGTCGCCCATCATGGCGTCGCCGTTATAGTTGCGCAACAGGTCAGTCTGAGCGTAGCCGACGGGTTGGTTGATGAGACTCAGATACCAGGGATCATTAGCCCACTGATTGATCTGATCTTGTGTGCCCGGATCTTGTGGATCACCTGTACCGACTACAATTGATTCCCATGTGATCCCGACCTCACTCGTATCTGTATTAAAGGTAATGTCAGCCCGACCCAGCCGGCGACCGGCATAATAGGCCTGAACGACATAAGTATCTCCGATGATAGTAGGTACAGTCAGATTCGTATGAGTATGACCTCCAATGATCAGGTTAACCGGAGTACCAGCATCGATTAATTTCTGCGCCAGAGTCTGGTCACCATAAACTGGGAAGCCATATCCATAACCGCCATCCGTATAACCAAGGTGTGATAAAATCACGACAACATCCGCGCCTGCATCGATCACGTCCTGATAGTAATGGCTGATCGAGTCAGCAGGATCCTTGAAGCACAAACCAGCCGTGTTTCCAGCGATTGTGATGTAAGGTGTTTCCTGTGTGGTGACACCCAGGATACCAACAACGGCTGTATCGGGGTCTGTACCGACTGTTTTGGTGATCCATGGTATGGCAAAGTCAGGTGTTTCCCATCCAGCGGTATCACAATTGCCAGTGTCAGAAATTACGATGTTGGATGTGACGAAGGGGAAATCGGCTTCCACAGTCCGGCTGATCAATGTATCCAAGCTCCAATCGAACTCATGATTGCCAAACGTGGCAACCTGGTAACCGACATAATTAAATACATCAATCGTTGATTCACCATAGAACAGGTTCGAGAGCAGAGTGCCCTGCATGATATCCCCGGCATCCAACAGGAGCACGTTATCATCGCCAACCTCAGCACGAACATCGATGATCTTTTGGGCTAGGCGCGCCATGCCGGGATTGCTTCCAGCAGGTTCCAAATTGCCATGAAAATCATTGGTGTGTATGATGGTGAAATTTACAACTGCATCAGTACTTGATTGGTTTTGACCTTGCGCAACACCGGCCACCCCGGGTGGGATGGCGATGGCAATCATTGCAAACAAGGTCAAAATTGAAATAAACCCTCTTTTCCTCATGAAATATCCTCCTCATCTATATACTTCATTATTTTTTTTAAAAAACAGGTTTTGATATTTATACTTCTTAGAGAATTACAGCAGACATATTGGATGGTAATTATATGATGGTACCGCATCACCTCCTTTTACCATGATCAACGAACAAGTGCCCCCAGAATTAATTGATTTAACCCGGCATTAATAATATTACCAGATATTTACGAAAATGCCAGTTTTTTAAGGTTGAATAATACATTTATCTATGATGTCTAATAAAGATAGATAATCTAGGATGATCCAGCAATACCGGTTCAGACGAAAATTCGGACAGATGCTCATACACTTGTAACTGTAGTCTCCAATATCGTCTAGAAGAATACCACGCCACATAAAGAACGCTTTCTGTTTCCAGCCGACAGGAACGCTGGACGCGCTACAATGATAGGAGAATCTTACCATGGTCCACCTCTCACCGCTGGTCAAAGCGAAAATTGTCTGAGGAGCATTTTTATGTTATAGTAAGAGGTTGCCATGTGCTACCTACATGTACGTAATCATACCCCGCTCGAGATGGAAACACCTGGCTCTATCCCGACGATTACCATTCCGGTTATTGCCAGTCCTACCCTCGTCGCAACCACTCCTACGCTCTCTGCTCCGACACATCCAGCATTGCCACCCACAGTCAGCCATCTACCGGTAAACCCTGCGGAGATATCGTCCTCACAGATCATACGGACCAATGGAAAAAGTGCGATATTTACCGTTGGATGCTTTTTACTCCTGGCTGCCTACCTGGGGATTCGGAAGATACTCTATCATCGTAAATAATGAGGAATGATTATGACCAATCAGATCTCTCAAACGCAGATTCAGCCATTGAAACGCCAGGGACCGTTCCTTATTGTTGGTTTGGGCAATCCGGGCAGGGAATTCGAGCAGAATCGCCATAACATTGGCTTCATGCTACTCAATCGCCTGTCAGGCAGGCTCGGTGAAAGTTTTAGCAAGGTTGAATCAAAAGCACTGGTGGCAAAATCCAGCTATTTGGGAGAAAGGGTTATCCTGGTCAAACCACAGACCTTTATGAATAACTCCGGAACAGCAGTCAGCTCATTGGTCCGTTTTTATAAGATAGCTCTAGAAAATGTATTGGTTGCCTATGATGATGTTGATCTGCCCTTAGGAGCGATACGGCTTCGCTCTTCTGGTGGCTCAGCTGGTCAAAAAGGCATGCAGTCGATCATTGAACGTATGGGTACGGATGAATTTCCACGCTTGCGCATGGGTACGGGCAGACCACCCGCCAGGATGGAGGCTACAGATTATGTATTGCAGGATTTCCCATCCGACGAGAAGGAACTATTGACAGAAACCCTGGATCGGGCGGTCGAAGCTGTTCTGACCTTTCTCCAGTATGGCATAGAACGCGCCATGAACGCTTACAATGGTTAATCATAGATGGATTTTTTATATTTTGAAGGAAATTCATATAAATTCTTATGGAACTAGAGCGAATCGTTAACACGATTGCAACCCACTCACACGACGTTTTTCGAATGGTCAGTGAAGGGCATGCCATACCGCCATTGGGGTTACGGCGCTCAGCCAGACTTCCCTGGTTGGCAGCACTGTATCAGTCCTTAGGACGCCCACTTCTACTCATCACCGACCGCAACGACCATGCATTAATGCTGGCGGATGAATTATCATTGTGGGCTGCCCAATCACCACGCCTGTTCTTCCCAGAACCGAATCCCCTATTTTATGAGAATGCACCCTGGGGTTTGACCACACGAAGAGATCGCCTATTGGTCATGACAAGCCTGGCAGGTTATCAGATCCCCGGTGCGCCTAAACCTGCACCGCCCATCATCATTGCCCCAGCCAGAGCGGTGATGACACGCACGTTACCCAGGCGTGATTTCCTTAAAGCTTTACGCACGATTAAGGTAGGGCAGGTCATCCAACCAGAGGAATTACTGCGTTCATGGGTAAATATAGGCTTCGAACTCTCCAACATCGTGGTAAGTCCAGGACAATTCTCCAAACGCGGTGGTATCCTGGATCTATGGGCCCCTTCTGCCGATCAACCTGTTCGGATTGAATTTTTCGGCGATGAGATCGATACTTTACGGCACTTTGACCCCGCCACACAACGCACGATCGGGACAATTAACCGGTTACAAATATCCCCGGCACGCGAGTTTGTCTCCCCTGAGCCTGACCGTTTGGATGAATTGAATATCGATATATCAAGCATTTCCGAATTCCATATCCCTTTGCTCCATCCAACACCGGCATGCCTGTTAGATTACCTGCCTCCCGATGGATTGATCTTGCTGGATGACTTGCAGGCAGTCAAAGAGTGCGTCTTGGAAGTGGAAGAGCAGGCTGTGGGATTGCGTAGGGATTACATCAAGGACGGCGAGCTTCCCGAAGATTTTCCTGTCCCATATCTGACCTGGAGTGAAATTGAAGACACCCTGGCAGATAAAGCAGTGATTGATTTGGGTCAATCCATGGAAATTGAAAACCTTCCGCCCGGTCCATTGAATATCTCTGATAGTTTCCTGGCCGGAAAACGTTTTGCCGGTCAACTCAAGCCATTCATGGAACATATGGATCAATTGTCAACACAGGGCGAAGATCTGACGATTGTGTCCCGCCAATCTGCCCGGTTACAGGAGCTATGGAAAGAACATACTCCTTTCCCATCATCAGATCAAGACATCACTTTCTATGATGGCAGCCTGTCAGAAGGCTTTACTTTTGCACCTGCTGCAGGAACCCCTCTTCACCTGCTCACCGACGGAGAGATTTTCGGTTGGCGGCGACCTGAACTACGCCAGCGTCCACGCCCCATGGCTGAAGCGCCTGAAGCTGCCTATGCAGATTTAGAGGCTGGAGATTGGGTGGTGCATGTGGATCATGGCATAGGGCGCTTCACTGGTCTGGTCCAACGACCTGTCGATGGAATTGAGCACGAGTATCTTGCTGTGGAATATGCGGAAGGTGACCAGTTGTTCGTCCCGGTTTACCAGGCAGACCGACTGACACGCTATATTGGTCCGGATGCTCATCCACCTGCCCCAACCCGTTTGGGAAGCCCGGAATGGCGAACCACCAAATCACGGGTAAAAGAGGCAGTTGAAGAAGTAGCTCAAGACTTATTGGATCTGTATGCCCATCGCAATGTGGTCACAGGTCATCCATTTGCCAAAGATGCCCCCTGGCAAAAAGAATTGGAAGCCTCCTTTCCGTACATCGAAACCACAGACCAGGTGAGGGTCATCAATGAAGTAAAAGAGGATATGGAAAAGCCCAAGCCTATGGACCGCCTGATTTGTGGGGATGTGGGTTATGGAAAGACGGAGGTAGCATTACGCGCCGCCTTCAAAGCTGTAATGGACGGTAAACAGGTTGCGATTCTCGTACCTACCACGGTGTTAGCTCAACAGCATTATCACACTTTTTGCCAGCGCCTGGCACCCTTCCCTGTGGAAGTGGAGATGCTTTCACGATTTCGGACAATGCAACAGCAAAAAGACATCCTTAAGCGGTTAGAGCGTGGCAAGATCGACATCATTATTGGTACTCACCGTTTGCTACAGGAAGATGTGCAGTTCAAAGATCTGGGTCTTTTAATCATCGATGAAGAACAGCGCTTTGGGGTAACTCACAAGGAGACCTTGAAAAAGATGCGTACGGAAGTGGATGTGCTGACCCTCACCGCCACACCTATCCCACGCACCCTCTACATGACCCTGACAGGTGTGCGCGATATCTCAACGATCAACACGCCTCCCGAAGAGCGTTTGCCTATCATCACCCACGTCGGACCGTATTCCCCCTGGTTAGTCCGCCAGGCTATTCTACGGGAATTGGAACGCGGTGGACAGGTGTTCTTTGTCCACAACCGCGTGCAAACCATCGGAGCCATGCGTAACCACCTGGAGAAATTGGTGCCTGAGGCGCGCATGGTGGTGGCACATGGACAGATGGATGAAGACCAGCTATCGAAACGCATGGAGCAATTTGCCAATGGCGAGGTAGATATCCTGCTCAGCACATCGATTATTGAATCGGGACTGGATATCCCCAACGCCAATACCCTCATCGTAGATCGTGCCGATACCTTTGGTTTAGCTCAACTGTACCAGTTGCGAGGACGGGTGGGGCGCGGTGCACAGCGAGCATATGCGTATTTCTTCCGCCATGCCCACCTGGTCCCAACCCTGGAAGGCAGGCAACGCCTGGAAACGATCGCCGAGAATACCCAGCTCGGTGCTGGTTATTCCATCGCTATGCGGGACCTCGAAATTCGCGGGGCTGGAGATATTCTTGGTACTCGCCAGCATGGATATATTGCTTCAGTTGGCTTCCACCTGTATACCAGGCTACTGGCTGATTCGGTGCAGCGATTGAGAAGTGGAAAAGCTGTACCCGTCCTGGCTGAAGCTTTGCACCGAGAGCAAGGCATGCCTGGCATGCCAATTTCGGTGGATCTACCCATACCCATCAGCTTGCCTGCCAGTTATATTCCAGAACGCCAGACGCGTACACGCCTTTACCGTCGTCTGGCAGACTTGCGCTCACCAGATGAAATAGAAGCATTGGCAGATGAATTTATCGACCGCTTTGGTCCCCTCCCCACAGAAGCCCTGAATCTGTTCTACCAGCTCAAGGTCAAACAATTGGCAGAAAAAGCCGGTTTAATGTCCATAAGTGGGGAAGCTGGTCAAATCATCTTGCGTTATCCACCCTTGCAAGATGGTGAGGCTGCTCGAGAGTTACCAGAGCTCAATGATCAGATCCGTGTCGGTAAAAATGCGCTTTGGATGCCGGTCACAGAGAATAATGGCTGGCAGGATAAACTACTTGCTGTTTTACAAAAGTTAAGCCAAAATTGACCCCTTAAATGTAACATTTTTTCAATTGTTAAGTTAAAATACAAAAAATAATTGCGCTGGTTTATTTAGCTATTTTCTATCGCCTAATGGGTCAGGATTATTCTTCGCCTTGGGAGCCTGAGGAGGAATCTTATGGATTATAAGGATTTCCAAAACCGTGTCAATTATGGCACCCAAATGTTTGATTCAGGGAATATGCAAGCTGCCCTGGAGGTCTTTACTGGTCTCGTAAACAGCGACATCTCTGATCTCGACAAATCATCGATGTGTCTCAACATTGCCGTTGTTTATGACAAACTAGGTAACCTGCAGCAGTGCCTGGAATGGTATGCGAAGGCGATCCAGCTCGAAAAACCCCACTGCCGTATCGAGGCTCAGGAGTACCTGGCGAATTACTTAAAACAAATCAACCGCCCTCGAGAGAGCCTGAAAATACTGGAAGGTTTGCTTTCCTACACTCACCTGACTGAAAGTGATAAAGTCCGCATTCGAGAAAACATCGAAGGATTGAAAGTTGAAATCAATAAACCGGTTTACCGGCGTCCTGGTGCCTTAGATGAAGGATCGGACTGATCTGTAAGAGTAAACTTTCCCTTACCAGGATTAATTGCTATTCCCGGGAAAACTGAAACTAGCCTCATGCCTACTGTTCTGGAATCACTCAACGCAGCCTTGCATCGGGCGTTAAACGATAACAGGGATGTATATTTGTTGGGGGAGGATATACTGGACCCCTATGGGGGTGCCTTTAAAGTCACACGCGGATGTTCCACCAGGTTTCCTGATCGGGTATTGACCACGCCAGTCTCAGAGGCTGGGATCGTTGGAGTGGCTGCCGGGATGGCTTTGCGCGGTTTGCGTCCTGTGGTGGAGATTATGTTTGGTGACTTCACTACCTTGATAGCCGACCAGCTCATCAACCACGTAGCCAAATTACGCTGGATGTACAACGATCAGGTAAGGCTTCCGTTGGTGATCCGCACACCCATGGGAGGCCGGCGTGGGTATGGTCCTACACACAGTCAGACTCTCGAAAAACTATACCTGGGTGTGCCCGGTTTACAGGTGCTTGCCCCCGCAGCATTGAGCAGACCGGATGGATCAGGCAGCCCCGGGGATTTACTCTACCAATCCATCTTGGAGAGCGATGAACCCACACTGTTTATCGAAAATAAGCTCCTATATTACCAGTTAATCCAGAGTCAGGCTGATTTGAGTGATTTCAATATTATCGTCGATCCGGCCTCTCAGGAGTCAGGTTTTCCTACCTACAAGCTTATCATGCACGGTGTGCCCCCTGCCCAACTGACGATCACCGCTTATGGCTATATGGCAGAATTGGCCCGGCAGGCTGTTACACGATTAGCCTATGAGCACGAAATTTTCACCGAGCTTGTCGTACTCACCCGACTTTCACCTTTTAACATTGCAATGATTGGCATCTCTGCCAGCCAGACAGGCGCACTATTGACAGTAGAAGAAGGCTCACTCACCCTGGGTTGGGGAGCTGAAGTGATTGCCCGCCTGGCTGAAACACAAAATACTCCATCCATAAAATATCGGCGCCTGGCTGCAATCGATCTACCCATCCCTGCTTCAGGTCCTCTTGAAGCAGAAGTGCTACCCGGGATTGATCACATCATCCATGCTGCGCTTGAATTAACCCGTGAACAGTGAATTATCCAAACCTCAAATCCTGGAATGCCCCTCCTGTGGCGCCTAACGGCAATCTGTTTTCCACCAACGGTATGGCTGGTAGGGATGAGTTGCTCATCTTATCCCCACAAGGGAAGTTATTGGACCGCTGGCTGGGTGTTATGGAGAAGGTGAATCACGATGATCCTGGTATGGTATTAGCCATCGGGGTGAATCATTCTGGCATGGTATATATATTGAATCCGTTTGGCAACCAGGTTTATGGATATAATCCAGATGGTAAATATAATTATAGTTTTGGTGAGCAGGGTGACCGTGCGGGGCAATTCAGCCTATCCATTGGGATATTAGCAATTACCCCGAAAGATAATCTGGTCATCGATGATGCCTGCCGGTTAGACCTGTTTGATGCTTATGGGACATATCTGACTAAAACTTTCACCATCGACTACCAGGTAGCAGATGGATCCATGCGTGACATGGCAATCGACGACCAGGGAGATTTATACTTCATCAGTAGTGGTGAAAAAGTATTAAAATTCGACATGAATTACCCATAGACCTATGACTGAGCCGACCCCAATCATTATTCCCTTGATCAACCCTAATGAGCCCGGTGCATTACTGGCTGCTCTGCACATTATTCCGGGGCAGCATGTAAAGGAAGGTGATAGCCTCTGCACCCTCGAGACCACCAAATCCACCGTCGAGCTGACTGCCGAACATGACGGTTTTTTCATCAGCCTGGCTTACGAAGTTGGTCAGACCCTTCAAGCAGGGGAAGTTCTGGGGTATCTGGCTGATTCAGCCGATTGGTCTCCTCCTGAAGCTTATAAACCTGCACCAGCCGCACCCACATCCAATTTTGAGGGCTTGCGTATCAGTCAGGCAGCCCTGGCACTAGCCCAGCAGCATGAATTGGACTTGACCCATTTCTCCAGTAAAATATTTATCACCGAGAAAATGATTCGAGAGATGGTAGATCAATCCCTGCAAGCAGAGTCAGAATTGCCACCCCTGGTGATTGAGCCCAACAGTATCATGATTTACGGTGGTGGAGGTCATGGCAAAGCCCTGATCGACCTGCTCCGGGTTTTGGGCACATTTTCTATCACAGGCATCGTGGATGATGGTATTCCTGTTGGCACCAGCATCATGGGAGTACCGGTGCTTGGTGGGTTAAAGAGCCTGGTGAAGCTGCACGAGCAAGGATTACGATTATCTGCCAATGCGGTGGGCGGGATCGGCAATATCACCAGCCGGATTAACGTATTCAAGCGATTGAGGGATGTAGGATATAACTGCCCCACCCTGGTACATCCGACTGCCTTTATTGAACCGAGTGCCACCCTGGCTGAAGGTGTGCAGGTAATGCCACATGCCTATGTGGGCAGCGAAGCACGCCTTGGCTTTGGAGCCATCGTCAACACCGGTGCGATTGTCTCACATGACTGTGTATTGGGTGAGTATGCCAACCTTTCCCCTGGTGCCATCCTGGCCGGAGAAGTCTGTATAGGCGATGCTACCCTGGTTGGTATGGGTGTGACCGTAAATCTGCAGGTTAAAATAGGCAGCCATGCCCGCATCGGCAATGGAGCCACGATCAAGCAGGATGTCCCAGCCGGATCCGTCGTACGCGCCGGCACGATTTGGCCTGAATGAATCAACCCTATTTTTTAGAATCAAGGAACAATCGTTATTCTTATGACCTACTCTAATAAACTACCCATCAATATTTCAATGTCCTCCCCTGACCTGACGGACGAAGAGCGCCAGGCAGTGGCAGCGGTGCTTGCCACTCCCAGCCTGTCCATGGGTGACCAGATAAAGGCTTTTGAAGAAAGCGTGCGGTCTTATGTTGGTTGCCAGCATGCTATTGGGGTCAGCTCTGGCACGGCTGGGTTACACCTGTGCGTGCGCGCCGCAGGCATACAGCCTGGTGACCTGGTCATCACGACTCCGTTCTCATTTGTTGCTTCAACCAATGTTTTATTATATGAAGGTGCGGTACCTGTCTTTGTGGATGTGGAACCCCGCACGGGCAACATTGACCCTCACCTGGTCTTTGCTGCTGCCCAGGATATCATGCACGGTGGTAAAAATGCCCAGGCCTGGCTACCTCCTATGGGCGGTAACCCTGAAAGCCAGCTCAAAGCCATCCTGCCGGTGGATGTGTTCGGCCAACCAGCCGACCTGGAGCCTATTTTGAACACTGCCTGGAAATACAAACTCAAAGTGATCGAAGATTCGTGTGAAGCACTGGGAGCTTCATACAATGGTCACCTGGCTGGCTCGCTGGGTGATTATGGCGTGTTCGGTTTCTATCCCAATAAGCAGATCACCACCGGCGAAGGTGGCATGATCGTCACCGATGATGCAGAAGCAGCCGCAATAATGCGCGCTTTGCGCAACCAGGGACGTGCCCCAGGGGATACCTGGCTGCAACACACGCACCTGGGTTACAACTACCGCCTGGACGAGATGAGTGCTGCCTTGGGTATCATCCAAATGCAGCGTCTGGATGAGCTCATCGCCAAGCGCCAGCAGGTGGCGGAGTGGTACAACCAGCGTATAGCTGAAATCCCCGGTGTGGAAGCGCCATTGATCGCCAAATATACCACCAGGGTAAGCTGGTTTGTTTATGTGGTGCGTTTCGCTGCCGGATTGGACCGGGATTCGATCGCCAGGAAGCTGGCAGCAGCAGGCATTCCTGCCCGGCCATATTTTCTCCCCATCCACCTGCAACCTTACATGGTTGAACGCTTCGGCTATCGCCAGGGAACCTTCCCCGTCACCGAAGACCTGGGTAAGCGGGGTCTGGCATTACCCTTCTCAGGCGTGATGGAGGAGCAGCAGGTGGAACAGGTCTGCCAGGCATTGCGAGAAGGAATTCTTTAATCGTATGCTTTTTTCTTCTCTTCGAGAGTTTTCTATTAATATTTTCATCCCTTTCAGGCGACTCTCAAGCTAAAATAGATGCCTTCAGGGCACACACTACTGTCCCTTTTATAGATGATTGGTAGATGTGTAGGATAGTATGACTGATAAGAGCAAATTTGGCACTTGCCCGACTATACTGAACAAGTATACTTGGATGTCGGTAAATTCTAGGAGTCATCAATGAATATAACCATGTGGCGTAAAGCCTTACAGGTCATTCCGCATGTCTCCCATGAAGAGTGGGACAAGTTGGACATCATTTCCAAGTGGTTGATCTCCACTCGGGCTGCGGTATTGATCATGACATTTCTTTCCTGCGCGTTTGCTGGTATCTTTGCCTTCCGAGATGGACATTTTGACTTGATTAAATGGCTGCTGGTGACGATCGCATTAATCTTTTCGCATGCCACCAACAACCTGCTGAATGACTTCACCGACTTTAACCGCGGGATTGATCAGGATAACTATTACCGCGCCCAATATGGACCACAGCCGCTGGTGCATGGATTGATGAACAAACGCCAGCACCTGACCTATGCCGGCATCACCGGCGCCATCGCTTTGGTGCTGGGTCTGATCTTGGTGGCTATGACCAACCTATGGACATTGTTACTCCTTGGCTTGGGAGTCTTTTTCGTCCTGTTCTACACCTGGCCGCTTAAATACATCGCTCTGGGTGAAATATCAGTGCTGTTGGTATGGGGTCCGTTGATGATTGGCGGAGGCTATTATGTCATTGCCGGGACATGGAGCTGGACGGTAGTTCTCGCCAGCTTACCCTATGCCCTAGGTGTGACTGGTGTGATCTTCGGCAAGCACATCGATAAGTACGAGATGGACAAGGAACGCCATATTCACACTTTGCCGGTGGTAATTGGGGAACGCACCGCCCGTTACACCCTGGTGGGCATGCTCATTTTGCAATACGTGCTCACCCTGGTTTTGGTCATCACCGGTTATTACACCCTGGTGATGGCTGCTGTGGTGCTGGCTATTCCCACATTTAGAAAGATCTGGCCGATGTTCAAAGGTCCCAAGCCAGCCGAAAAACCAGCCGATTACCCCGAAGTTTGGCCGAACTACTTTGTGGCGGCGGCTTTCATCCATAACCGCAGCTTCGGCATCTGGTTCATGCTGGCACTGATCGTCGACTCAATTGTAAAGGTTTACATTTTCAAATAATCGCCTAACTTTCTGGGAAGATCACATCTTCCTTACCCGCCAGACGATCCTGGATGCGCTGGACCACGATATCCAGATGCTGGGGTCTATGCACGAAGTCCAGGTCATCCGAGCGAATGGTTAACACCGGGCACACATCGAAGGTCTTTAGCCAATCATCGTAAAAAGATTCCAGCAACGATAAATACTCATCGGTAATGCCAGTTTCGATGCTACGGGCGCGGCTCTGGATGCGCTTCATCAGTATTGGGACCGGTGCTTTTAAATAGATCAGCAGGTCTGGCGGTGGTAACTGGGAGGTGATCAGGTCAAATACACGTCGGTAGGAAAGATAATCGCGTTCCTCCACATTTCCCATATGGAACAGCGCCCGTGCAAATATACACTCATCCTCATAAATCGTACGGTCAAAGATCACTGATTGGGGATCATTCGCCAATTTCAGGTATTGGCTTGCCCGATGACCCAGGAAAAATATCTGCAGATGAAAAGCCCATGCGCGCATGTCCGTGTAAAAGTCTGCCAGGTAAGGGTTATCAGCTACCGATTCAAACGCACAATGCCACCCCATGCGCTCGCTCAGCCTTTCTGCCAGCGATGTTTTACCTGCTCCGATATTCCCAGCCACAATAACAGTTCGTTTGGTCATGAATCTCCTCCAATATAAATGATAGCTAAGCTATTAGAAACAATATTTATATGGAACAACTATCGTATAATTTGCGTCATAATAAGCATGATCATTTTACAGCCATTCTATAAATTATAAGATTGAACCTGCATGAGGGAAAGAGAATGAAAAGACCTACACTTCGCACGCTATCCATATTGATACTCCTGGCTATTCTGGTCTCTGCCTGTAAGATGCCCGCTAGCCAGGGAATCACACCCACCCCTAATGTGGCTGCCACTGCCACAGCCCAGCCCACCCAGGCAGTTCCCACCAACACCCAGCCCGATGTACAACCAACCATGGCAGTCACTGAATTGCCTACCACGCCCCCAACTCCCATCCCGCCGACCGCCACTTCAACACCTTTACCCACTGCTACGCTACCCCCCACACCTACCTCCTCCACCTGCACTGACCTGGCTAAATTTGTAGACGATGTCACCGTCCCCGATGATACCGAAATGCTACCCGGGCAGGAATTCATCAAGACCTGGCGTTTGCAAAATGTGGGGACCTGCACCTGGACCAGCCAGTATGCCATTGTCTTTGTAAACGGCGATCAAATGAATGGTACCAGCCCTTTACCCCTGACAGGCTCAATTCCACCGAACGGCACCCTGGATGTATCCGTCACCCTGCAAGCACCAGGGACCACCGGCACATATCGAGGTGATTGGAAGCTGAAGAATCCCAGCGGGGTCATCTTTGGACTTGGAAATAATGCCACCGAGACCTTTTACGTGCAGATTGTGGTAGTGGAGGGCGTATCTGAGCTCAACCTGGGACCAGCCTCATGGACGGACAATATGGATACGGCTTATTACTGGTACCTGCTGGATACTGCCAACACCAAGTTCACCGAAGGTGAGGGAAAACTGGAGATGAAATCCATCACTCCTAGTGCAGGCGAAGAATGGGGTCTCGCAAACCAACCCTCGATGGATGATTACTATCTACAAGCCACCTTCATCACCGGAGATAGCTGTTCGGGGCTCGACCGCTATGGATTATTGACCCGCGCTCCCGAGCCCAATAAAGGGTATGTTTATGAATTCACTTGCGATGGTCATTATCGCTTATACACCTGGGATGGAAAAAATTACAATGCCTTGCAGGAATGGCATACCTCAGGGTCAATCCTGGCAGGCGCCAACCAGACCAATATCATGGGAATTTATATGAAAGGCAGTGATATCCGCTTATATGCCAACGGTCATAAGATTGCGGAATTTACTGATAGTACGTTTGATCATGGACAGTTTGGTCTGGTCATCGGTTCAGCTAATACCCCCAACTTTATCGTCTCGGTGGATCAGGTGGCTTATTGGAATCTAAACCCATAAACCATTAACGATTATATTTATTACACCCTGCGCTGAGCTTTCACGCAGGGTGTTTTTTCTTCTGGAATAGCAAACCAATACGAATATTGTTAATATGATTTCTTAACGATTTCTAAATAGTCGTTGAATATACTGATGTAGAGAAATCGTAACTGCTCATTCCCCTGTTCAAGGAAAGCGGTATGGGCGAGTAGTTACACAAAATTAGAAAGCTTCATTATGGTAATAATAAAAATCGTGTTGATCAGCGCAGATGATTCCCTGACGAATTCTATATCCAGCTGTCTCAAGCAATCAGGGTATCAGGTAGTATCCACTTCCCATGGGATTGGAACTATCGAGCTAATTCATCATGAAAAACCTTCCCTGGTCATCCTGGATGGAGTTTTACCTGATTATAGTAGTCTGGCAATTATTCGTTTGATAAGAGTTGAAGAAAGTATCTCGAGGATACCGCTGATATTGATGGGTGCAAACATGCGCGAAGAAGACGCCCTGATTGGATTAGAGGTAGGCGCAGATTTATGCCTCCTTGAGACCTTCCATCCACAAGTTTTTGTCTCCCGCGTGCGTTCGTTGCTCCGCAGAACTGAGCCCTTGAAAATCCGCTTATAATTTTAATATCTGGCTAAGCTGGCTGATACGGACTGAGTGTAATCGTGAATTCTGCACCTTCGCCGAGCACGCTTTCCACACTGATCTTTCCACCATGAGCTTCGACAAGTGACTTGGCAATCGCTAAACCCAGCCCTGATTCTCCATTATGCTCTCGTGATTTATCACCCCGGTAGAAACGATCGAAAATATGCGGTAAATCTTCAGCTGAGATGCCTTTGCCATTGTCCGTCACCGTAATTATAACGTTTCCATCCACCTCACTTGCCCTTAAAATTACTTTACCGTTTTCAGGCGTGTAACGGAAGGCATTTAAGATGAGATTATCCAGCACCTGGGACATCCGTTCGATGTCCACATTGATCTGGGGAATGTCATTCTCAGCCTCAATCTGCAAATCGATGTGATATTGTCTGGCAGCTACCGCATGCCGGGCCACCACGCGCTCGAGCAGCGCTCGAGGGGGAGTCGGCTGAAGGGTGAGAGATAATTCACCCGCATCCGCCAAAGATAGTAAGCGTAAGTCATCCACCAGGTGATCCAGGTGTTTAGCCTCCTGTAACAGGATGTTATATACTTCAGGATTCCCTTGCAACTTGTTGTCGCTCAAAGCCTCAGCATATCCGGTGATGACGCTCAGCGGTGAACGCAGGTCATGGGCAATATCTGCGGTCATCTGTTTACGGGCTTTGGTTGCTTG
>JBAQFX010000358.1:0-13307 GCA_049287485.1 Anaerolineales bacterium | reverse complement strand
CAAAATGACCTGGCTTCAATCTATCAAGGCGAATGGCTCTCATGCACGGGAGCGGTTTCCTTCGGTTTGCCGCCTAAACGAGGTTTCTCAGGTTTTTCCAGGTATTTTGCCAGGAAAGATGGTGCCTCTGGGTGATCTGTATGCAAGGCATGGTCATAATCGCCTGCTGGGATCGGCGGATCATAACGCGTCGGTCGGTGTACACCCAGGAGGTCAAAGAAATGGGTTAGAAATACCAGGACCGAATAGCGATACTCTTGCATCTTCAGAGATTGCCATTCAACAATCGAAGCCATTGATCCTTGCACTCGTGCTTTCTCGCGCACGATGCGATGGATTTGTTTCGGTGTGCGAACACCAATTGGCGAAATTAGCAAGGCATTGGCTGCCAAGATTAACAAACTGAAGGATATTAACACAACCCAACCACCTTCTTGCCACTTTCCAACAATTTGCCCAACAAAGACGATCGCTGAAAGAATAGCAGCAAACCCGGCTCCCAGGCTGCCCCATTTGCGAACATGTCCGGTGAAATTCTGGAGAATATGTTTACGGATCGAGAATCCCATGACCATGATGGGCATGAACACGCCTACACCATAATAAGGGATCGCCGCTGAGGTATTACCTTTGACAACAAACATGATGATCATCGTCAATACATAGCTGATGGTTACAGAACGGGTAAAGGTGCCCCTCGGGTCACGATAAACAATGATCTCGGGTATTTCACCGATTGAAACATCGCGCCACTCTGTGGCCTGTAAATCCTGAAAGGCGGTCATGGAAGCCGCGGTTAACAACAATACTGCCAGGATTTGATATACCCAGAAGAGAATCGTGCCACCAGGGACTTGTGAAAAACCGATAAAAGCCAGGTTGCCAACTAATGTTCGACCAAGTGTTCCATCAAATACATCAAAGCGGATCGAAAAAGCAGATAACATCAGCGTGGTAATCCCACCGTAGAATAGAAATGAAGTCTGGACCAGACGACCTATCCCTGACTTACCACTGTAAAATTCCCACAATTTCTTCCAACGCGGTAACCGTTTCTTGCCCCAGGCAATAATACCCGCATCTTCATTCTTGACGAACTGGATGCCATTAGACATGGCTTCCAAACCCGTCAGCGCGACTAATCCCTTCATGGATGCAGTGAGAAAATGATATAGAGCTTGACCAATTGACACAGGTTGAGGAGATTCTGAGATTGGTACTGCTGCCACACCACCAAGATGAGCCATAAATAAGCCAACTGCCATGGTAATGGTCAGCATGATAAAGATACCCAATAAAGTAAATACCACTCGTCCGGACTCTCCTCTTCCACGGATGGTCAGGAACCAGTTGACAGTTACCAGAACTGCACCAATGACAAAATGCCAGATCCAGGGTATTCCTGTGGCACCCCGCAGGGATAGTGCCTGGTCAACACCTGATAGGGTAGACACGACAATGGTGAAAATATAGTCCTGGATCAGCACGACTGCCACGACAAGGCTAATTCCAGCTGATAAATAGCGCATTGAAGCCGTATAAGAGCCACCGCCTTCGTTAAAAATCCCCAGCGAGTACATATATAGGAAACCAAAGACTGCGTTAGCTAAGGCAATGACAGCTACCGCAATAAAACCCCATTTCTGCAGCCCATATGGGTGCAGTGCACTCATCATCTCGCCGGTTGCATAGTAGAACGAGGTGAAGTAATCCACCCCAAAGAGGGCAATGGCTGCCAGAAGGCCAATCTGCCCAGCACCGTGGACATGTGCATCCTCTGCACGTTCGCGTGGCGAGACACGATATGCCATATAGACAATAACAATCAATAAACCAATTGAAAACAACATTTTATTACCTTAAAAATGTCCTTTCGAGGATGCTTAACTCTATTAATATCTGTCTGCGCGTAAAACGACTCAAATGAGTAGCTTGGGTAATCTTTAAAGCTTGCATTCGAACTGCTAAAACAAGAAAAGCTGGAATAAACATCACCCGTCCTACCGGGATTACCTCAAAGTTATATACTTCCATCATTAACGTTTGGTCATTGAAATATGGAAGACTGATACTCAACCCACGATCTAGATCATGTATCATTGACCGTCGTTTGATCGTATTGATGATATCTTGTAATTGGTACCGAGCTAAGCATCGCCCCTGATTAATTAATTGTCCAAGCATTCCATAACGCTTTTGCTGATAAATTTCATCTGCGACCATATAAGGCGCAATCAACACCGCTAAATTCAGGATGAACAGGTATTGTTGCATGGAAGCAATATAGGTTTCAGCTTCCTGCACGCTGCCAGTCAATAGGTTCCCCTGGTCATCAAAAGCGACCCACTGAGGCAGGTAGAAACTTTGCGCAGCCCTTACATAGGGTGTTTGGCACTCTTCATATCTTTCTGCTATCTGAGTCTCACTCCGGTGGACATTAACCCATGTTGCGGTTGCGTTATCCTTCCTAAAATCCTTCTCCAACGGTATATTGGGGATATCATCACCTTCAATATTGGCATAAACGACCGATTTTCCCGCAGGTAAGACCTGAAAAATTAGATAAGATGCCATTGCATAACGCAACATCCCGGCACTGATCGCTATCGCCTGATTTGCCGATTGCTCCAGGTGAATAAAACGTTGTAAAAGGGATGTAAGTAGGTCGGTGCGGGTCAATCGGCTTGCAATGCCACCCACGCTCTGTTCGCGGTTCTCCACTGGAATCAATTCACTTTCGCCTGAGCATTCCGATAATGGTACGCAAACGACATGATCGGGAAGATTAAAGCGGACATACGGCAGGTTTTTTATGAGCGCCTCAGCTAAAGGTGCTGCCTGAGTGTTTAGATATTGCTGTATCACTGCAGGCTGTGACTGGAATAGTTTTTGATACACCTGGTATTCTTGTCGTAAGCGACTCGTCGTGCTATCAGCAAGCCCAGGAGAAAATTGTTTTAATAAAACAGTTTGCTCTATCATAAGTAACTCCGGGTATTGGGTCGACCAAAACCATTCCTTCGACAAAATCATTTTACCCAGCTAGAATTAAATGGAGACAAAATTATTGACCAAAGCCATTAAAAAATAATAAAGACCTTCCTAGGCAAAAGAAGGTCTCAGTTTGGTTAGAAGATATTTTTATTACGGTTTGGAGCTATCCTCATCTCGTGGCGCTGTCTCCTTGGGTTTTCCACCCAGGCGAGGCTGCTCGGGATTATCTTTCAGATATTGTTCCAGGATAGATGGAATATCGGAATCTTCTGAGTGGATGGATGCATCATAATCACCCGCGGGAATGGGCGGCTCGAAGCGCGTCGGCCTGCGTACGCCAAATAGCTCAGCAAAGCGTGCCACTGCAATGAGCAACCGATAGCGATACTCCTGTGTCCGCAACGATTGCCACTCAACAATATTACCTATCGGTCCCTTCACATGTGATTTTTCACGAATAATGCGGTGAATCTGGCGGGGATCACGGTAGCCTGCAGGTGAAAGTAAGATTGCATGGGCAATCAAAACCAAAACACTGAGTGAAATCAAGACCGCCCAGCCGCCCTCTGTCCATTTACCCGCGATCTGGCCGATAAATATCAAAGCAGCCAGCACAGCTGCAATGCTTGCGCCCAGGCTGCCCCAGGTGCGTGCGCGACCCGTACTATTCTTAAGAATATGCTGCCGAATCGCCAGCCCCATCGCCATGATGGGTAAGAACACTCCTACACCGTAATATGGAATGGCTGAACTGACATTGCCACGTACAAGGAGCTGGATCAGGATTGCCGCGATGGCAGCCGCAGTGACCGGACGGGTGAAGGTACCTTTCGGATTGCGATAGACCACGATCTCTGGTATCTCACCAATGGCCACATTACGCCACGCCATGGCTTGCAGATCCTGATATGCCGTCATCGAGGCAGCTGCCAACAAGACAACCCCCAGGATCTGGTACGCCCAAAACAAGATGACCCCACCGGGGATTTTTCCAAATCCAATGAAAGCCAGGTTCCCAACCAGGCTGCGTCCAAAGGTGCCATCGAAGACATTGAAACGGATGGAGAAAATGGTCAACAGGAGCGTGGTTAAACCGCCGTAAAACAGGAAGCTGGTTTGCACAAACCTTCCAATGCCCGATTTTCCGCTATAAAAATTCCATAGTTTATTGAGCCGAGGCATTCGCTTCTTGCCCCATTTTATAAAGCGTACATCATCATCGATGACGAATTGGATGCCATTAGACATGGCTTCCAGGCCGGTTAACGCCACCAGGCCTTTCATGGAGGCGGTTAATAGGTGATAAAATGCCTGCCCAAAAGTCACCGTCTGAACTGGCTCAACAACCGTGGATGCCAATTCCACCGGGTTTGCCACAAGAAGCCCAACCGTCATGACCACCGTGAGCAGGACAAAAATGCTCAGCATGGTAAAAACCACCTGGGCTGATTCACCCCGCCCGCGGATGGTCAACCACCAGGTAACGGCGGCCAGGCTGGCGCCAATCAGGAAGTGCCAGACCCAGTTGATGCCTGTAGCGTCTCGCAGGGAGAGTAATTGGTCAACTCCTGAGAGTGTCGAGACCACGATGGTGAAAACATAGTCCTGGATGAGCACCACGGCAACAATGAGGCTCAAAGAAGGTCCAAGGTAGCGCATGGCGGCGGTAAATGACCCACCGCCCTCATTAAAAACACCCAGGGAATACATATACAATGCGCCGAAAACGAAGTTTGCTAAAGCGATGACAGCCACCGAGATATATGCATAATTTTGTAAACCATAGGGGTGCAAGACGGTCATCATCTCGCCCGTGGCATAGTAAAACGAGGTGAAATAATCCACACCGAACAAGGCCACCGCCGCTAATAAACCCACCTGTCCGGCGCCATGCACATGGGCATCCTCTTCACGCTCACGCGGGGCGATCCTAAAAGAGAAGAATATCACAATCACTAAAAGCAAAATCGAGAACAACATCGTGTTTTCCAAATAAACAGATAGATCGGCTCTGAAAGATTACTTACGAAACGACTTTTCCAGCGTACTCAACTCTGCAAGTAGATGTTTACGGGTGGACTGGCTCAGGCGTGTATCCTGTGCGATTTTCGCTTCCTGTTCTTGTGCAGCTCTCACCACAAATGCTGGTATGAACATGATTCTTCCTGCTGGAATGACTTCAAAATTATGATTTTCCATCGCCAGCGTTTGGTCATTGAAATAAGGCAGGCTCAGGGATAACCCCCGGTTCAAATCATTTGAGGCAGCCCGCTTATGTATTGTGTGGACGATCTCCTCCACCTCATAGCGAGCTAGTGCCCGCCCCTGGTTCACCAATTGCCCCAAAATTCCATAGCGTTTACGCTGGTATACCGCATCCGCTACCATATAAGGTGCCAACCCTACGGCGGCATGTAATATAGATAGGTAACGCTGCATCGAAGCGATATCAGCTTCCGCTTCATTCACACTTCCCACCAAAAGCTTACCTTGGTCATCAAATGCAACCCATTGTGGCAGGTAAAATCGCCGTGCAGCTTCCACATAGGGCACCAGTAATTCTCCTCTGCCAGCCTCCTTTTTCTCCTCCATGCCGATGGCATCAGTAGGAGCAGTGATGGCTGACTCGGGTTCCCCCTCACTCCGTACAGGCATGCTGGGGATTTCTTCTCCCTCTGCCACGGCGTATTGAACTGTCCTTCCTGACGGGAGCATATTGTGCACCATATGGATGACGATCGTATGGCGTAAAAGGCTGGCACTTAACGAAACTGCACGGTTAGAGGATTGTTCGAGTTCGCCTAAGCGTAAGCGCAGTGCTGTCCGCAGGTCGGTGCCGGTTATTCGGTCAATCAGGCCACCGGTCATCTGTTCGCGTGATTCTTTAGGCACACTGGAGGGTTTGGCCTCCGCATCTTGCCTGGGAATCAGGACCCGGTCTGGTAAAGTAAAGCGCACCTGAGATGCATTTTGAATGACCGCCTCTGCTACAGCAGACGCTTGCGTTTCCAGGAAACGTTGTACCAGGGGCGGTTGTAGTTTTATAAGCTCCTGATGAGTCAGGTATTCCTGTTTCAAGTGACTCACCGCCTTATCCGCAAGCCCTGGAAACGTACTCGATAATTGCGTGGATTGAGGTTTCCTTGCCATGCCTTCTCCTAAACTCGACAATTGTACTCTACTCTATATGAATGCGATATCTTTAATTTCCAGATAGTTTATTCATCCTCCATGAAGCGATATCCAATACCAGGTTCATTACGGATGATTTGTGGGTGGTCTGGGTCAAGCTCCAATTTTTTCCGCAGCTGGCGGATGTAAACGCGTAGATATTCCACCCTATCGGCTTCTGCCGGGTCCCAAACATGCGTCAGGATGGATTGGTTTGTTAAAACTCGCCCTGCATTGGCTGCCAGATAGGCCAATAGTTTGAATTCAGTAGCCGTGAGCTTGACTTCTTCTTGATCGCGCGTGACGATATGCCGCGCCAGATCTATGACAACTGGTCTGGCCGCGATGATCTCTTTTTTCTGACTACCCAATGTCTGAGCAGAGTGACGTAGTGCTACCCGGATACGCGCAAGCAGCTCCTCGATGCCAAATGGCTTGGTCAGATAGTCATCAGCACCCTTGTCTAGGGCAATGACCTTGTCACGCTCGCTTTCGCGGACTGAAAGGATGATGATGGGTACCTGCGTCCACTCACGCAGCCGCTCGCACACCTCAATACCATCCATATCTGGTAAGCTGAGGTCCAGGATGATCAAATCGGGAGCTTGTGCTGCTGCCAGCGCCAAACCTTCTTCACCTCGAGTTGCAACACTCACTTTGAATTGTTTGGCTGTCAAGATCGTGCGTAATGCACGCAAGATTTGCGCTTCATCATCAATGACCAGGATATGCGGCTGGGTGCTCATTCGTTTACCATCTCCTGTTCTGCATTCAATGGAAATCCTTCCCATGATAGAGGTAAATTGAAATGGAAGGCAAAGCCCTGTTCCAGATTTTCCGCCCAGATATTCCCCCCATGTGCCTCGATAATTCCCTTACAAATACTCAACCCCAGTCCCGCACCGGTCACGCGGTCTGCTGCAGTGACGCGATAGAACTTGTCAAAGATGCGATCAAGATTTTCTGGAGCAACATGAGGACCCTGGTTCCTTACCATCACTTGTAGCATCGTATGATCGATGGGCTGTGCCTGAATTGCTATTGTTGTTCCTTCGGGGGAGTATTTGGCACTGTTGCTAATCAGGTTGATGAAGACTTGTTCGATTTGAAAATAATCCACGGGCACCAGCGGCAGGTCGGGTGAGACGTCAACTTCCACCGGGTGTTTCTCGGTTTGTTGCCTGCTGCGCTCCAGGGCACTGGCAAGAATATCAGCTAAAGAATTCCAGCTACGCTCTGATTTTAATGCACCTGCTTCGATGCGTGACATATTGAGCAAGTTACCCACAAGCTGGTTCAGGTGATCCGTTTCCTCTTCAACAGCCGCCAGGAGATCTGTCCCCGCCTCGGTATTCCATTCCACTGTGCCACTGCGTAAGCTGGTGATTGCGGCTTTAATGGTCGCTAAGGGTGTGCGTAGTTCATGAGAAACGGAGGATAACAATGATGTCTTAAAACGATCACTCTCCTCCAGCAGGCGCGTCCGTGAAGCTGCCTGGGAAAGGCGCACCCGCTCTAAGGCCAATACCCCCTGGCTGGCAAAAGTCTGTAACAAGCGTTTTTCCGCAGGGGTTAATTCTGATGTGTCGCCCCATACTTTGATCTCACCTAAAAATCCCCGCGCAAATTGTAAAGGAGCAATATAGGTGGGGGTTTCATCCAGCAGCTGCTCCGGCAGTGACCGGTCCTCCAGCCTGGCATGATACGCAGGTGTATTACCCTGTGCCTCCACCAGCACCTCCACTCGTCCGGCATGGAAGGCGATCATGGCGTGCTCTGCCACAGTAGATACGATTTCCTGTTCGTCTTGTAATCCCGCCAGATGCATGATCAGCTCATACAGTTGCGTGGCTTCATGTTCGCGAGCCGTGGACTCTGCCAGGCTTTTGCTTACCCTTCCAACCAATTGTCCAATGGTGATGGAAACTACCAGGAAAACGATTAATACCAGCAAATCCTGGGTTCGATGCACAAGTAATGTATAGTACGGAGGTACGAAGAAATAATTTAATGCCAAGAATGAGGTCAACGCTACCAGAGCGCCCGGACCTAAGCCCCATAAAACCGAACTAATGACGACAGGCAGCAGGTATAGCAACGAGAAAACGGTATGATCTTGCCCTCCTTCTGTGCGGAAGGGAAAGAAGATCATGGTGAACAACGCCGTCACCAGGATAGCCAGCACGTATTCCAACCCGCGGAATGTTCTAAACCTGCGGAAGGGATTCAAGCGCATCATCAATCCAATTATAACTTCAAGGGAGAAATCCTACTCCACACCTGTACAGTGATTTAGGGGTCATTCATTACAGAAAGAACGTTATATCTTTGATTGATTTCAGCGGGAAAGGGTATAATTTCAGTGGTGACTGATTTCCATTTTTTCCACCTCATTGAAGTGCGTTATGGCGATTTAGACCCGCAGGGGCATGTCAATAACGCTAAATTTCTAACATACCTCGAACAGGGGCGCGTTTTCTACCTGAAGCAACTTAGATTATGGGAAGGTGGTTCCTTTCTAAACCTCGGCATTATTCTGGCGGATGTCCAAATGACCTTCCGAAAAGCGATCCAATTTGGCGACCCTGTCCGCGTGGGCGTGCGCATCTCGCGCATTGGTAATAAAAGTATGACCTCAGAATATCGCATTGAGGATGCCCGTGATGCCAGCGAATTTGCCAACGGGTCAAGTGTGCTGGTGGCTTACGATTACCAGAACAATCGTTCCGTAGCTATCCCTGAAGAGTGGCGTAAAGCAATCTTGAAGTTTGAGGGGCTGTTAGCATAATCATCGGAAGTAATCCGAAGGATATTTTGCCAAGGATATCAGAGGGGTTGAAGGCAATCCTTACGAAAATAATTCAATATCCATGGAGTAACTATGTCACTTCCAGCCATCGATTCCGAATTCCTATTATCCTTTCTTTCTGGACTTTTGAACACACCTAGTCCGACTGGTTTTGCTGAACCAGCCATTGCCTATGTGGAGCAGGCACTGATGACATTCCCAGAGCTATCCTTCAAACGCACACGCAAAGGTGCATTGGTTGTTAACTGGAAAGGTGAAAAATCTGATGCACCACGCGCCCTTACCGCCCATGCTGATACATTGGGAGCAATGGTCAAGCAAATCAAGTCTACCGGTCGCTTGTTGATGACCAAGATAGGCGGTTATGCCTGGAATACTATTGAAGGCGAAGGCTGCACGGTGCATACAAACTCGGGAAAGCTGGTGCGTGGCTCCATCCTGTTTGAAATGGCATCCTCACACGTTCATGGTACTAAGGTCAATGAGACCAAGCGTGAGGATGATAATATGGAAGCCCGCCTGGATGAACGCACTATCTCCCAGGAGGAAACGGAAGCACTTGGCATTCGGGTGGGCGATTTCATCACATTCGACCCACGGGTGGAAATCAACAACGGCTTTGTGCGCTCGCGACACTTAGATGATAAAGCCTGCGTCGCTTGCCTGGTTACAGCGGTCAAGTCAATCCACGATGCAAGAGTAAAACCAGTCCAAACAACCTATTTGCATATCAGTAATTATGAGGAAGTGGGACACGGCGCTGCTGCCGGAATTCCCGCTGAAGTCACCGAGCTATTATGTGTGGATATGGCAGCTGTAGGGGAGGGGCAGACCTCCGATGAGTTCCACACCACCTTGTGTGTAAAAGATTCTGGCGGGCCCTACCACCATGGATTGAGTCAAAAGCTACGCCAGCTGGCAGACAAATATAACATCCCGTATAAGGTGGATGTTTACCCTTATTATGGCTCGGACGGTGAGGCATTCTGGCGCGCCGGTGGAGACGTAGCTGTAGCGCTGATTGGCCCGGGTGTGGATGCCTCGCATAATTACGAACGCACCCACCTGGATGCCCTGTTAGCCACCACCCAGTGGGTTATGGCATATTTGTTGAGTTGACCATGATTTTCGACGCCACCCTCCCTCCTGTACCCCTTTCTGCTGTTCCCCACATCGCCCGTGCCGCTGAAAATATGGGCTTTAATACCCTATGGACAACCGAAACTATGCACGACCCCTTCCTGCCCTGCCCACTGATTGCCGAACACACTCAAAAGCTGGGTTTTGGCACGGCAGTCGCCATTGCTTTTGCCCGTAGCCCGGCAAATATAGCCTATACCGCCTGGGATTTGGCCCAGGCCTCAGCAGGGCGCTTCATTTTAGGGTTGGGAACACAGGTAAAAGCTCACATCGAGCGCCGTTTCGGTATGCCCTGGCCTGAATCGGTGGTAGGCAAGCTGCGTGAGCAGATCAATGCTGTGCGTGCCTTCTGGACCACCTGGCAGACCAACCAGCCGCTTAATTTCCGCAGTGAACACTACAAGCTGAGCCTGATGTCGCCTTTTTTCAATCCAGGCCCCATAAAATTTCCTGATATCCCCATTTACATTGCTGGAGTAAATACCGGGCTGGCCAGGCTGGCTGGCGAGACTGCACAGGGTTTTCACGCCCATCCATTCCACACCAGAAAATACCTGCGTGAAGTGATTCTGCCTGCCATTGACCAGGGCGTGCTTAAGGCTGGACGTAAAAGGCAGGATATTAAAGTCTCTACCTCCGCTTTCGTGGTGATCACACCGGAAGAAGAAACCTTCGTGCGCGCCCAGATTGCTTTCTATGCCTCCACACCTTCCTATCGACCCGTGATGAAGCTTCACGGTTGGGAAGATACTGCCAGCCAGCTTTCTGCCCTGGCTACACGTGGTGAGTGGGCTGAAATGCCTGCCCTGATCAACGATGAGATGCTCCATGAGGTTGCCATCGTTGCCTCACCGGCCGAATTACCAGCAGCACTGCTGGAACGATACACAGGTGTCGTTGATCGCCTGGGCTTATATATACCTTTCACGCCTGGTGAACGCGATGAGTTTTGGAAAAATTTCTTGCGTGGCGTATAATCTTTAGTAGATGGAAGACGAATCCTATTACGCCGATTTACGTCATCGCATGATCAACGAGCAGATTATTGCACGCGGCATCCAAGATGAGCGTGTATTGGATGCCTTGAATCGTGTACCACGTCATTGGTTTGTCCCTGAAGAATATGCTCATATCGCTTATTCAGATAGCCCACTACCCATCGGTGATGGTCAGACTATCTCCCAGCCTTATATTGTTGCTCTGATGACCGAGCTTTTAGAGTTGGAGGGGGAGGAAATTGTGTTAGAAGTGGGCACTGGTTCCGGTTACCAGGCAGCCTTGCTGGCCTATCTCGCCCGCCGGGTCCATACCATTGAACGTCATGCTAACCTGGCCGAAAAAGCTGAAAAAGTATTAATGCGGTTGGGTCTCACGAACGTCTCGGTGCACGTTGGGGATGGATCTTTGGGGTTACCGAAATACTCACCTTACCAGGCGATCATAGTCACCGCGGCTGCACCACGCGTTCCACAGCAGTTTTTTGATCAGCTTGACGAAGGTGGTCGGCTGGTGATACCTGAGGGTGGCATCGGTGGCCAGATCCTGGACCGTTGGCGTAAGCAAGGCGGGGAATATAAACAGGAACACATCGCACCGGTGGCATTTGTCCCTTTACGTGGTCAGCAAGGTTGGAAAGAAAATAGTTGGGGCTTTTATTAAGCAGGATTCCTGGCTACGCGGTTATAGTCATTCTTGCTTTTTTTTATCTTCGTGAATCTCAGCTCTTCCAAACAGCGCAAAGCTTAACCGGTGAACCGGGCTTGCTCCCAGCTTATGCAAGGCTTCCCGATGAGCCAGCGTGCCATAGCCCTTATGCGAGGCAAAACCGTAGCCTGGGTAGGTGCGATCAAGCTCACGCAAGATGGCATCCCGGCTGGTCTTCGCCAGGACAGATGCGGCGGCAATGCTCAATGAGCGGCAATCCCCTTTAATCAATGCTGTCTGAGGCACAAGTACTTCAGGGAGAAACAGGTAGTCTATCAACAGATGACCTGGAGCTGGCCTCAATGCTTCGATCGCCCTGCCGGTTGCCAGCCGCGTAGCGGGAAGAATGCCCAGCTGGTCAATCTCCTCAACGGTTGCGAAACCTACACCCCATGTTACTGCGTATTGTAATATTCTTAACCGCGCAGCTTCTCTTTGTCCAGGGGTCATCTGCTTGGAATCGCGTACCCCTTTCAGGCATCCAGCAATTCCGACTTCCGGTGGCAGGATGACCGCTGCTGCAGCTACTGGTCCAGCCAGTGCCCCACGCCCGGCTTCATCGATTCCGGCCACGTGGGGCAGGCCAGCCTCCCATAATGCCAGCTCAAAGGACAGGTCAGGTTCTAGCGGTATGAGTTTTGGATCAAATGTGGGCATTGGAACGCGTATAAACCCCTCGCAAGGCATTTAGGCGGATGGTTAGTAGATCTAAACCCATCTTGAAGGAATCACGCACCACGCTAATCTTGCTATGTGGGTTATAGTACCAGTGGATGGGAATCTCAATCACCCGGTATCCCAATAATCTGGCAATGAAGAGGACCTCAACATCAAAAGACCATCCACTGAGGGTCTGGCGCGGGAATAGATCTTCAGCAGCTTTCCCGTTAAAGCACTTGAAACCACATTGTGTATCCTGCAAACCCGGTAAAGCCAGGAAACGTATCAGTCCATTATAAATCCGCCCGACGAAATGACGGTAATAGGGTTCTTCATAACGTATTGCCCCTGGTGCTTCGCGTGAGGCAATCGCAATATCATAACCTTGCAAAGTGGGCGGCAGGAATTGGTTGATTTCATCCACTGGCATCGATAGATCGACATCGCACATGAAGCGATATTCGCCATGTGCAGCCAGTATACCCTGCCTGACAGCTTTTCCCTTCCCCCGTTGGGAGTTCTGTAATACCTGTAGATTTGGATAATTTGCTTTGAAACTCTGAGCTATCTGAAACGTCTTATCCGTGCTTCCATTTTCGATCACGATGACTTCCACGGGGTATGACTGCCTGCTGGTAAAATTAGATACCTGCTTGAGGGTCTCAGGCAGGCGCAGCTCTTCGTTATAGGCCGGGAAAATGAGTGAGAGAAAAGGTGTAGTCAAATACTCACCTTTGGATTTCTCACGGACGCATGTAATTTAACGCAAATATTATTGCTCCCAACAGCACCAGGATAGTGAGAATTAATAATACTGCCAGGATGATCC
>JBAQFX010000357.1:0-5821 GCA_049287485.1 Anaerolineales bacterium | reverse complement strand
CTTAATAACTTATGTCAGCAAAATGGAATCCTTCTTCCGATGAGTGAAGATAATCTAGAAAAGTTATCCGCATTTGCTGTGGAAGTGCGTTATCCAGGTTTTTTACCCACCATTGATGAGGCCAAGGAAGCTAACCGAATTGCCAAAAGCATTCGCCAGTTTTCGCGGAAATTTCTTGGATTAGGCTAATGATCCGCTAAAAATTTTACAGGGGAAGAGGGTTTGTTACGAAAAAATTTAAAAACCTTTGAAAATGTATTAGCATAATATCCAGACTGGAGGCCGTAATATTCTCGTTGGGAATCAACAGGAGAGAAATTTATCGCCATAACCGGACAAGATGTATTGTTTACAATAATCGCATAATCTAAATAAGACATCGAATCTGCTTTTTGCATCTCCTTCCCACTATTTATACTCACTACCCCATGTCTCCTTACCCCGTCCCTCTCGAAGAAATCCGCCGCCAGCTCGCCATCTACAACTCGCGCTTCATCTCCTCCCTTGCCCCATTACAGGATAATCATGTTTCAGTAGGGGCACGATACATCGTGCCCCTACCCATCAACTTGTTCCTTGCCAATATTCCTCATCTAGAAAGTTCTCACACTCAACCATGAATTACCCCGTCCCCCTCGAAGAAATCCGCCGCCAGCTCACCATCTCCAACTCGCGCTTTATCTCCTCCCTGGCCCCAGCCTTCTCGGTGGACGCAGCCAAAACCTTCATCGCCCGTATCAAAGCCGAGTTACCCGATGCCTCCCACCATGTGACACTTTATATCATCGGGCACGGCGATTCGGAGATTGCCCATTGCTCGGATGCCGGCGAGCCCTCCGGCACCGCCGGTCGCCCGGCCTTAGCCGTGTTGCGCGGCAGCGGGTTGGGGGATGTGGCGGTGGTGGTCACACGCTACTTCGGCGGCACCAAGCTGGGTACCGGAGGCCTGGTGCGGGCTTATTCTGAGGCTGTCCGGTTGGTGGTGGCGGCGGTACCTCGGGCAGAAAAGGTGCTCACCCACACCCTCATGCTGGCTTTCCCCTACACTTACCTGGAACGGGTGCGCCAGCTGGTGGCGGCTCAGGCCGGCACGATATTGGACGAAGCATTCACCATGGATGTGACCCTCACCGCCCGCCTCAGGGTGGAGAACCTGGCGGATTTTCAGGCTGCCCTGAGCGACCTGACCAGGGGCAGCGTCCAGGCGGAGCTCATATCCATACAAGAGGTGCTGATGCCATTGAAACCCCGGTAGATACGGCAACTTGGGCGATATGAGATATGATTAGAATGAATAAACTCAGGAATCGTCTTAACTGTAAATCATGTGATTAATTGACCAACAAGAGAAGCGAAACTACTAAATCATAGTCCATCTTATAATCATTCTAATCACAGTTTAAGACATTATTCGTCTGAACGATGATTTGTGTGATTAGATGATTACCATGATGGGTGCAAGAGTAAAATTATAATCCATCAAACAATCATTCTAATCACAGTTCACGATAGGATATTCACATTGACCAATCCAGTCAACCCACAATACCTTTACTCAGAAATCACAGCTAAAATCATTGGTTGCGCCATGGAGGTACACCGTGTGCTGGGTAATGGCTTTCAGGAGGTCGTTTACCAACGCGCTTTAGAAATTGAAATGCTGGCTCAGGGATTGGACTTCACCTGTGAGCATGAGATGAAAATCTACTATAAAGGTGTTGAAATTGGCACACGCAGGGTGGATTTTTTCGTTGAAAATAAGATCATGGTAGAGATTAAAGCCTTGATCACTTTAGAAGATGTACACTTGGCTCAAGCAATCAATTACCTTGAAGCTTATGGCTTGGAAGTTGGTTTGTTGCTAAACTTTGGATCTCGTAGCTTGCAATACAAGCGCGTTGCTAAGCCAAAGGGCAATAAACATCTCTCCAGCAAATCATCATAACTGTGATTTCATGATTGAATGATCATCATGATGAGTAGAATTACTAAATCATAGTCCATCTTATAATCATTCTAATCACAGTTCAAGACTTTCCTACAACATCATCAGCACGCGTTCGTGGGCTGAAAGTTCGCCGTAAATGGCATCCAGCTGCCCCTGGCTTTCAGCGTGGACATATACCGTCAGCGACAGGAATTTGCCTCCCCGGCTGTGCCGGCAGCTAACCATATGTTCCTCATCCAAGGAGGCATGTTTCTGGATGATCTCCAGCACCAGGGACTCAAAATCCTCCTTGTTGGCGCCCATCACCTTCACCGGGAAGGTGGTTGGGAAAGATGGCAACGGTTTCATGGACGACCATTTTACTATGGGTTCGACATCCCATCCCAGCCTGCCAGGCGTGCCGAGAGCCACCATAATGCCTGGCCTTTCAGATAGCAATTCAGCGAGTGCGAGTGGGCGCAACTGATGGGCGGATCGGGGCAATAGCCGGGATGGCTATCACACCATGCCTGGCACCACGGGCAATCATCCGAGGGAGTCCCCGGGTAAAGGGTGCCATCCGGCAACCAGCTTTCGATATCTGCAAAATCGTAGAGTGCCTTGTCATTGGCCAGCACGTAATCGCGCACTATATTATTATTACGGTTAAGCACACTATCGCCGGGAACGCCATCGGTGTGGCCGGTCATGTACACGAAGTGCACATTCGGGTATTCAGCCTCCAGCTGGGTCATCATATCCAGATATTGCTGAACTTCTGCTTCACTGAGCCAAGACATCTCGCCACACCACGACCACATGAAAGCGTTTGCTTGTGGAGCCGAGTCCAGCATATTGCGTGCAGTATCCAGGAAAGCCGCCGCGTTCCACGACCATCCGCAATCATAACCCATGCGCAAGTAATTGGGGTTACCCTGGTCAGGAGGGATCATCCAAACCTTGAGAAAATTATACGCGGGTGGGTTGACGTAGCTGCTCAGGTATTCAGCACCTGTCCACAGCTGGGTGCCATGTGAGGTGGAGCCATAAGACCAGATGACATCTTGCTTGGCGGCCTGGATCCATTCCGCTGGGATGAGACTCACATCCCGGCTGGTATGGTCGATGATGATGGCCTGGGACAGTGAGGCCTTGCTCTGAAAGGGCAGGAAAGTAGTTTGAGCCTCTTGAAGGTAAAACAGCTTCGTTAAGTGTCCGAAACCAGGTGGAGACGACACAGCCAGGGTGATTCTGGCTGAGGTCAGGATGACCACCAAAAATACCAGGAATGCACTGCATAAAAACAACCAGGGTGGGAAACGATCAGTCTTCATCGGTCTCTCCTCCAGATCAACTATGCTTGAGTTGCCAGTTCGTCGATCATCTCGAGCATGCGCCCGTAATGCGAGCCCTTCCAGTAGATCTGTTTACAGGACGGGCAGATGTGGAACTCCTCGTAATACTTCTTGGTGAGGGGTTCCAGGCGCTCGATGATCTCCTCCTTGCTCACCGGCACCAGTGGGCTGTTGCAGCGCAGGCAGCGTTGGAAAGGTTTCACCTGCTCCCTCAGCTTGAAACGATGCAACACCTCCACCACCTGCTGGCGAGGGTTAGTCTGATGGATGCAATATCCGAGCCTGATTGCCTTGCGCATCAGCAGGCGCCGGTCGCGGGTCAACAGCACCCGCTCTTCTTCAATGGCGATTCTGGCCAGCTCAGCATCCTGGTAATCGTTACGGTACAGACTGTCGAAACCCAGAATGCGCAGATAAATCGCCAGTTTGCCCAGGTGATTGTCCAGGATGAAGCGGGCTTCTCCAGGCAATAGATCGTTGGCCGGGTAAACTATCACCTGGTCGGCTTCATGCAGGCGTTGATTGACGTTGATCTCCTGCCCGTTCACCAGCACCCGCCCGAAGTTGGTGTGAGGTACCCCGAGTGACTCGATCAGGTGCTTGAGGCTCTGGTGCGGTGCGAACTCCAGGCTGAAGATAGCATTCCTGGTTGCATGGGGCAAGAAGTCATTCAGTTCAGCTAGAAAAGTGAAGGTGGCTTTCATGGTAACTTTAGCGTTAGCTCTCAATTCACTTAAGGTGCAAGGCTGCTCAATCTTCGACGATGGAGATTATCGCCACGCCTTGCAGCCTGAGCGACTGGGTATACGCGTTGATCGCCTCGCGATTGATATCGGTCTTCACCCGGGTGGAGCCCTTGTGATCGGTGAACCACAGCATGCCTTTAGGTGCTGATAATGTTTCCAGCCTTGGATGCTGTGCCTCCAGCTCGGCCCGGTTGACCACGAACACCTGGGTGGCTTCCACCGCGCTGTCCGGTTCACTCAGCAGCTTCACCACTCCTGGGAGCGCTCCCAATCGGGTAAGATATCCGTTGGGTGGGTTGACCAGCAAGAATTGCCTGCCCGCCTTGATGGATAGCTTTTGGACGATCGATTTAGCAGGCATATACCTTCCAAAGCATCCAAGTTACAGATATTTTCATTGTTGGCTATCTACATCGCGTTCATCATTGGTTCAAGCTGGTAATAGAGCTACTTCTTTCGTGTTTTACTGGATCGAGCGGATAACCCGGGCAATTCTGGTGCCCCCATTGAGCGCATGCGTTGCTCTTCGGTTAACTGGCTCACCTGTGGTCCTTCGGTCTACTCGCCACCTCCAAGCTCATTTGTGGCAATCTGGAGGGCTTCTTTTGGGTTGTTCGCCCAGATAGTCCTGGCATAGGGCTCGATGGAATTGGTCGGGTAGTTACCCGTTTTCCGCTTCTTCTTCACCCCCTGCTGGTTGGCAAACAAACCTTCAACGTAATAATATGGCATGGCGCACCTTCAGGCTTTCTCACCGAATAGTTGCGGGGGTGCCTGGATGGCTACCACTTCACCCCTGGCGCATACTTGCCCTTCGGCCGATAACCAGGCTTCCATGACCACTTTACGACCTTTGATCTCTTTTACTTTAGCACGAATTTCCAGCGGGATGCCCAATGGCGTGGGCTTGAGGTAATCTACTTTGAGTGAAGCAGTTACGAAACGAAAAGCTGGCAGGGTCTCCATACCGCGGCCTTCGGCTTTATAGGCGGCTGCAGCGGCGGTGCCCGTGCAGTGGCAATCGATCAGCGAAGCGATTAATCCGCCATATACATATCCCGGGATGGCAATATGGTAAGGCCTGGGTGTATAGGTGCAGACCGTTTCCTCCCCATCCCAGTAGCTCTTGATCTGCAGGCCATGCTCGTTAAGGCGGCCACAACCATAACAATAGCTCACATGTTCGGGGTAGTAGTCCTGGAATGCTTTTTCGTTCATCTTTTGTCTCCCATTTCTTTGGCACTTAAAATTAAGATCTCAAATCCATATTCCAGCAGCTGGTCAAGGTTCGCTTGCTCCTGGTTGTCCATCCTTTCACCCGTTTCGAGGCGATCCATATAGCGCAACAGTGAGCCGCGCAGCCCGCTTGCCCGGTGTGCAAAGCTTGAATCTGCTGAGAGATGTTCCAGGCGGTCGATTAATCGTTTGACCAGTGCCAAATATTCAACTTGTGATGACTCTTCCTGTGATGGCATGGCAGCATGATAGAGCGCATACCCTACCAGGAGATGATGCGCCTTGGAGTCAGCCTGATCAGCAGGTTTTCAGGGTCCACCAACCAGGATTGTGGCTCAGGTTCCAGCACGCCTGCTTCTCCAAGATAACGCACATAGATGCGTATAGCAATCTCACTCACCGTTTGTCGTGGCTGGGTTACCAGCTCAACTTCGCCTTCCAAAAGCACCGCGGTGAGTTTGCCTCCCTCTTGTTTGGATTCGATCAGAACCGCTCCTTGTGGGTTGATCTTTAAATCGCGGATCTTGCGCGTGCTGACGAAGCTGCTGATCCAGATG
>JBAQFX010000356.1:0-36804 GCA_049287485.1 Anaerolineales bacterium | reverse complement strand
TCCGCAGCCTGCACGATTGCTGTTAAATTTTTCCTTGCTTGCAGCACTCGCTCTTCCATTTGCTTATCAACAGCACGCGTCATTTCTAAGAGTTGGTCGCGCAAGTTAATTAACCGCTCCCTGCCTTCCGCACGTGCTCGATCGATTTTCTCGCTCAACAATCTAAAAAATTCATAATCCATACCTGGTCTGGCGAGACTAGCCAAAACGCTTAATTGGGTTTCATTGGGTGCTTTGATAACCATTTCCAGTAATTTTTCACGGGTCAAAGATTTCCCCGCAGATTGCAGAGTCTGGATCGCAGCCTCAACATCTTTCGACTGCTCCTGAACTTGCTTGCCAAAAGTGGTATTTGCCAACAACTTCTTTTGCAAATCACCCAATCGCTTGGCTGATTCCTGATCTCCATTGATTGCAGCAGTCTCAATTAAACGATTGAGCAAGTTGAAGAAGTCACTATCGAAAATTTTATCTTCCTGGCTAGATATTTCATTTATCGTTTCATCCGAGGCATTGATCAATCTCTGCAGTAAATTCATGCGTTCCTGTTGAGCCTGAATCATCTCTTTGGTAATTCCATCAGCTTCAAGGATGCGTTCTACCATGGTTTGCAAGGTCAACATTGCTTGAGGTTGAAGCAGATAGGCTTTTCTTTTTTCTTGAGGCAAGCTATTGGTGATCCGTGTGATCAATGGGCCGATGATCCGTTCCTGTTCATTCACAGGAAGGCTAAGTTCTGGAGGAAAATATGTAAGCAGCAACCCTTTATCTGGATCATGATATACCAGAGGTGTGGCAATCATTCCTTTAAAACCACAATTCGGGCATGAAGCAATATTGAACGCACCTGATAGAATCTTTTGTTTTGCCGTAGGGTCCTGACCAACATCAAACAGCTGATCTATATCAGCCATGATTGGTTGTCGACAGTTTGGGCAATTTATGCGCGTTTTTGGCATGAAAGTCTCCTTAATTAAAAATACCCCTGATTTTACAAAACATCATTCACCTAAAATAGGTGATCAATTTCTTGGTATGGAAAAACATATGCGCGCCCCGTCACCAGGTCGTGGATCAACCCAGATGCGACCACCATGGGCTTCAATGACTGCGCGTGCCAAGTATAAACCTAATCCAGCGCCTTTCGTAGTGCGTTTGGCATTGGATGACCGGTAAAATCGATCAAATATGTGCGGGATATCTTCAGGGGCAACACCCGGTCCCTCATCACTTACACAGACAATTACCTGTGCGGGTCTGACCTGCCCACGGATGCGAATCTCACCGCCCTGAGGAGAATATTTAATGGCATTCGATACCAGGTTAGATAAGACCTGCTCCAAACGTGTTTCATCTCCTGATACACTCGGAAAATCCTCTGGGAAGTCAACCATAATATGATGAATGGAAGATTGGGTTTGGAACCGTTTTGCGATCCTTTCCGCAATCACCTTTACTGCAACCTCTGATAAATTGATTGATAGTCCTCCAGCCTGTAATCTGGAGGCATCCAGTAAATTCTCAATCAAGCCAGTCAGCCGGTCAGCCTCTTCCTCAATCACCGCCAGGCTGTCTTTCACAATTTCACGATCCCAATTTGCGTCTTCACGCCTCAATGTCCCCACATATCCCTTAATCAATGCCACGGGGGTTTTCAACTCATGACTGATTACTGATATGAACGTGCTTTTTATTTCCTCTGCCTCGCGAAATCTGGTGATATCACGTACTGTCGCAATGATATTGAGTAAATTACCTTCTTTTGAGATAAGAGGTGCATAAGTAATCCCGACCGGTAAGGATACTCCCGACGACCTTTCCAGATCGCCTTCCACGTACAGGGTTGCATTGGGTGTAAGCGGCCAACCACCCGCCTCCGCTTGATCCAGAGTCAGCATATCCTCGTGGCAAGATAGGATGAGCACCTCTTCGTGTGATTTCCCAATAATTGTTTCTACAGGTTTTTCAAGCATGCGTGCAAAAGCCGGGTTACAACGGGTGATAACATGACTCGGAGAAAGGATCAAAATACCATCTGCAGCAGAGTCCAGTAAAGCATTCATCCGTTGCTTATCCTGGCTCACTTGTTGATAAAGCTGGGCATTATCTACTGCAATAGCAGCCTGATTAGCAAAACTCTGCAACAATGCACGATCGTTGGTTGAAAATATGCCTCGATAATTCCGAAAAACAAATATCACCCCAATCACTCGATCGCGGGTGATCAGGGGCAATCCTACACCGGTAAAAAGCCCTAAACCAACAGTCCTGACTAAATTCTGTAGCAACCGGTTGACCTCGGGTAGCTCGAATCGTTCTGGGTCTTCATTATCAGGGATCTCCGCCAGGAGTGGTTCCAGATAGCGCGCTAAACTAGCCGGTATACCCAGGCTGGTTGCCACCTTCCATCCACCCCGATCTGCACGTAAGGCAATTAACCCGGCCTGTCCTGCCAGCATCTCTGCGGAAATAAATAGAATACGCCCCAGGAGCTTGTCCAAATCAAGCTCCTGGGTCAATGCGCGGCTTATTTCCAATAAATAATCGCGTTGTCGAACGCGAAAATCAGGCAACATGTGTAATCTGGAATTCCTTCTCAGCCAGAGTTATCGATTCTTCAAAGATTTCCAAGCCATCATCGATTTCACCCTTGGTGATATTAAGCGAAGGAGAGATTCGGATGGTGCTTTTTCCACATCCCAGGCTGATTAAGCCACGTTCGAAGGCTCTTTGGACAATCCGTTCTCGCAATTCGTGGGCAGGTTCTTTACTCTGTTTATTCTTCACAAACTCAACCCCGATCATCAAGCCTATCCCACGCACCTCCCCGATGCTCGGATGCCGTGTTGCAATCTCATTCAAAGCATCTAAGGCATAATCTCCGACCTCTTTGGCGTTCTGTAAATATCCATCCCGGAGCAAATCCATGGTAGCTAAGGCTGCTGCACAAGCAATTGGGTTACCACCATAGGTATTTCCATGAGAGCCTAGAGGCCAGGTAACAACACTCTTGCGTGCAATGATCGCTCCGAGAGGTATACCTGAAGCAATTCCTTTCCCTACACAAACGATATCCGGCTCAATCCCAAAATGCTCGATTGCCCACCACTTTCCAGTCCGCCCCATGCCCGATTGGACCTCATCGACGATGAGCAGGATGTCATGACGGTCACATAGTTCTCGTAGAGCCGGGTAGAATCCAGGAGGTGGAATGATATATCCACCTTCTCCCTGGATCGATTCAACTAAAATACCAGCGACATCCTCTGCGGGTAATAATTTCCCTAAAACTTGTTCTTCGATATATCTAACAACAGTTTCTCCATAGTCCTCTCCAGGCCGCTGGCAAAACACCGGGCGATAAGGATCAGGGTAAGGGACGTGCACCACCCCATTCATCAGCGGGTAAAAACCTTCATGATAAAGGGGTTTACTGGCGGTAAAGCTCAATGAACCCAAGGTCCGGCCATGAAAAGCACCTAAAAAGCCAATAAACTGGCTCGCACCAGTATGATAACGTGCCAGCTTGATGGCGGCCTCCACACTTTCAGTGCCTGAATTGGTCATGAAAGATACGGCATCCTCTTTAAATGGCGCAACCTGGTCCAGACGTTCACCCAGTTCAACCCAGGCTTCATGGTAAAAATCACCAGAGATGTGCAGGAATTTATCCGACTGTTCTTTGATTGCCTGTACAACTTTTGGGTGGCTGTGCCCAGTAGCTGTTACGGCAATCCCAGCTGCAAAATCCAAGAAATGATTGCCATCCACATCCCACACATCCGAACCCTTGCCATGATCCATTACAAAGGGATAGGCACGTGCATAGGATGGCGAAATTACAGCTGAATCGCGCTCGATAATAGCTTTAGCTTTTGGACCTGGTAGATTATAGACCTGCATATATGTTCTCCTGTTTGATACTGTAAACCTCGATTGAATGTGCAATAAAACTTTTACACAGGTGGCAACTGCAACGTAATGTTTACAGGTTATTGGGTGATTCCCGGTTGCCCGAGTGGAGATTATAACACCACAGATGAGTTATAATCTTGCCTCGTAATGGGCGCTGGCTTTGGTTTTGAAATAAATGACCGTGATGGGCGGGCACGTGCTGGTATCTTTCACACACCACACGGTGATCTGCTGACACCAGTCTTTGCACCGGTTGGTACCCAGGGCTCAGTAAAGGCAGTTACACCTGCCCAATTGGCTGACCTCAATGCAAGCCTGATCTTAGCCAATACCTACCATCTCTATCTTAGGCCGGGAGATGAAGTGATTGCAGAATTGGGTGGATTACATGAGTTTATGCATTGGGATAAGCCAATTTTGACTGATTCAGGTGGTTTTCAGGTATTCTCATTGGCTGACAACCGGAAAATTGATGACGATGGGGTCACATTTAAAAGTCATATTGATGGCTCAACTCATCGCCTTACCCCCGAAAAATCCATCGCCATACAAGAAAATCTTGGTGCAGATATCATCATGGCTTTTGATGAATGCGGTCCGCCCTACGATATATCCAACAATGAAATTGCCTTGCAACGCACACATAGATGGGCTGAGCGTTGTATCAAAGCCAAAACCCGTTCAGACCAGGCATTATTCGGGATTATCCAGGGGGGGATTTTCCCGGAACTGCGCCAATATTCTGCGGAATTCCTATCTTCACTGGATTTGCCTGGCTATGCCATCGGAGGGTTATCGGTGGGGGAGACCAAAGGTGAGACTCTTTCTACCCTTGAGCTAGTCGATCGGTTTTTACCCGAAGAGAAACCTCGCTACTTGATGGGTGTCGGCTCGCCCGAAGATTTGGTCACAGGTGTCCAACGTGGAGTAGATATCTTTGATTGCGTCCTACCGACCCGGCTCGCCAGGCACCATGCTGCCATCACACGTACGGGTCGAGTAAATATGGCTAATGCCAGATATTCATCTGAAAAATCACCGATTGATGAAAACTGTTCCTGTTATACCTGCAGGAACTTCTCCATTGCATACATCAGGCATTTGGTGCTTGCCAAGGAGATACTGGCAGCAACCCTTTTGAGCATCCACAACCTGCACACCGTAATTGCGTTGATGAACGACATACGACAAGCAATTATGAACCATCAATATGACCAGTTTGCAAGTAATTTTCTGGAACATTGGGAGAGTGTTTCATGACTATCATCCAAGCTATCATTCTAGGAGTCATCCAGGGATTGAGTGAATTCATTCCCATCTCAAGCTCAGCGCATTTGGTCATCACGCAATCCATACTAGGATGGAATATACCTGATCAGCAGGCATTTATATTTGATGTGCTGGTCCATCTCGGTACCCTGATCGCAGTCGTCATTTACTTCCGCAAAGATCTATGGGATATCCTGCGGGCAGTCTTTTTGGGAATTGCCAGTAAACGACCATTCTCAGAGTATGCTTCCAGATTAGGTTGGATCATCATCTTTGCAACTATTCCATCTGTCATCGTTGGCTTTATCTTTCAATCACAGGTGGCGCAGGCTTTTAGCAGTCCCCTGTTTGCAGGAATATTTTTATCCGTGACTGCCATACTGTTGTTACTTGCTGAAATTATCGGGAGGCGAAGTCGGAAACTGGAAGAGATCAATTGGAAGGATGGCCTGATCATCGGGTTATTCCAGGCAATTGCTCTGCTGCCAGGCATCTCCCGTTCAGGATCAGCTATCACCGGTGGGATGCTGCGTAATCTGGACCGACCATCCTCAGCTCGATTTTCATTTTTATTATCCATACCTGCGATCGTTGGCGCAGTTACTCTGGCATCAGTGGATTTGATCCAATCTCCTAACTTCACCCTACAAATCCCGACGCTGGTTGCAGGTTTTATCGCATCAGGGCTGGTGGGATATCTTTCCATTCGATGGTTATTATCCTATCTTACAAAACGTCCCCTGTATATATTTTCAGTCTACTGTCTGGTGGTTTCCATTATTATCATCATTTTCTGGATTATAAAATAATGAACCTGAAGCACATCCCGTTGTTAATTTTGGCCATGTCGCTATCCGCCTGTGGCACAGCCGAACTGGCAACCCCTGCCCCAACCTCCGAAGCTATTCAAGTGTTCTACCCATCCAGCTTACAGTTTTGGGCAAATAGTATAGCAAATTGTGCCGCGAACAACCCTCTACTTGCCCTTTATTTCTTGCCAGCTTACTCGACTAGCGACATCCATGAGAATGATATTATTATCGATATTGGTCAAGCCACCCAGGATAATGGGACGGCATTTCTTTCTCAGGTGGGGTGGGATCAGGTTGTTGTGCTTGTGAACACGGCAAATCAAGCAGCACAACTTTCAAAGGATGATCTTAACCTGATCTTTTCAGGACAGGTTACTAAATGGAAGCAAAGACTGGAACAACCAATCCAGGTTTGGGTGCTGCCCGATGGTGAACCTGCTCGCAGGATATTTGATGACGCTATCCTATCCAGCCAGGGGCTTAGTTCTGAAGCGCATCTGGCACCTGATGTTGATACGATGCTTGAAGCAATTTCTCAAAATACAGATGCCATTGGTTATCTTCCTGAATCATTCCTGAATTCCAGCGACTCAGCCATTACCAATAAAGTAAAAATAATACTGTTGGAGAGCAGCCTGGAGGCAGAATTACACCAACCGGTAATCGCAATCACCAAAGGTGAACCAACCGGTTTGTTACGGAATGTATTGGTTTGTTTGCAAAATACAGGCAAGTAAATCCCTCTTCTTCCCGTAGTTAGCTTTCTAAATGCCCTATAACTATTGTTTTATATTCCAACCGTTGGTTTTCTCAACTGGATATTCTCTCCTAAAAGGAAACGAAATAACAATATTATGTAAAAGATCGTAGACTATGCGCAGTTTTTGATGGTAATGATTTTGGGTTCAATTCTAAAGATTTATGGCCTGCTTGAAGAGGTTGGCAGGTGTCCATACAGGTACCAGTATGTAATTGGGGGAAAACCACTTTCTATCTCAGGTTCCCAGAGAAAATCTTCAGAAACCAGAACATTTTTTAAAAAGGTATCCAGAGCGGATAATAGTTTTTTTTCTGGTGGCTTTGGCTCTCCAGCTTCCAATCGCAAAAGGTCCAACATAACCCTTAAACGTACCTCGTATGAATAGCGATCAGCATTTTCTTGAGGGTTCGCGCGGTATTCTTCGATAAAATCCCTCCACATGCGCAACCGGGCGCTAAAATTATGCCCCGCTTTCTTCTCCCAAGCCACCCTCCACTTGGATCGAATTAAGTTCATCTCGGCTTTTACTTGATTTAACCGATCCATTTGAGTGGCTGACTTTTGATAACCAGTTAATCTCGTTATTGATAATAATAGCCCACCCAGGGTTAATCGAGGATAAGCTGTCTCTTCATCAGGTGGATGAACAGTTAATGGCCAAAACATCTCATCTGAAAGTAAATAATCCCTCAGGACTTCCAGGCCAGCTACCGTATACCTGAGGTCATATTCAAAACTTTTCATTGTTTTATTTCGACGGTTTCCATGTTTGATTGGTAAATCAGGTTAGCTTAAGCATATTGTGATTAAATCAACAACCTTAATGGCTCCTCGATAAATCTCGCCAATGCCTGCAAGAACCTGGCTCCCTCCGCCCCATCACTGATACGATGATCCACCGATAAAGTGGCTTTCATGCGGTTTCCGATCTTGATCTCGCCATCGGTAATTACAGGTACTTGCCTGGCAGAGCCAACTGCCAGGATGGCTGCCTCCGGTGGATTGATGATAGCGGCGAATTGATCCACCTCATACATGCCCATATTACTGATGGTGAAGGTCGAGCCTTCAATATCACTGGGACGCACCTTACCCTCGCGGGCTCTGTTCACCATTAACTTTAGCTCAGAGGATATTTGATGCACGGTTTTCTGATCCGTGTTGCGGTTCACCACGGTAAGCAAGCCGTTCTCCACCGCAACCGCTACACCGATATTGATCTCTCCATGATAGGTCACGGAGTTATCTTTCAGATCAATCGAGGTATTTAAATTGGGAAATTCCAATAAGGTTAATGCAGTGGCGCGCACGATAAAATCATTCACCGACAGTTTATCATCTTCCGCAAGCAACGCATTGAGCTCTTTTCGTCGGTCAATCAGCGCGGTAACATCGTACTCATGAGTCACATAAAAATGAGGTGCCTGCTGCATGGATTCGGTCATGCGGTGCCCGATGGCAGCCCTGAGTTTGGGTAAAGGCAGCCTACGTGTCTCGCGCACAAATTGAATGGCAGGGTTCACTGTTGGGATTGGGATGCCAGCAGAAACTTTTGTTTCCTTCAGTTTAGGCGCTTTTTCCCGGTAGGATTCAACATCTTTTTTTGTAATCCGCCCACCTGGCCCCGTCCCCTGAACCATATGTAAATCTATCCCCATATCAGAAGCCACTGATCGTGCCAGAGGTGAAGCGCGTAGGCCTTCAGGCGATTCGACTTTTTCTTCTAGCGCAGGGCTTATGGGGATTGAAACCGCTTCCAGGTGTTCTTCTTCTAAAATTTTTTCAACAGGTTTAGTTACTACTTCGGTCGGTTTTTCAACAGGCATAGCTTCTTCTTTACCGGCTGGCTTTCCAAGGATTTCGTCGATGTTGACTTTTTCACCTTGCTCACCAATTACCGCAATTGGATCATTGATCGGGACGACCGTACCCTGATCAACCAGTTGGCGGAGTAAAACACCGCTATAATTTGATTCAACCTCAACTGTGGCCTTATCGGTTTCAATCTCAGCCAATACATCTCCTTTGGAAATATTTTCACCTTCATTGACCACCCACCGAACGAGAGTGCCTTCCGCCATATCAAAACCAAGCTTGGGCATATTGACAACTTCTGCCATCACAACACCTCCTTAACCGCGCGAATCACATCTTCCACCTGAGGGAGTGCATATTGTTCAAGTGTACGGTTATAAGGTAATGGCACTTCCTTTTGAGCTACTCGTTGGATGGGGGCATCGATATAATCGAATGCTTGCTCATAAATCCTAGAAGCAACTTCCGCCCCAACGCCGTATGACCTCCAACCCTCTTCAACGATAATCGCCCGGTTGGTCCTTTTAAAAGATTCCAAGACAGGTTCCATATCCAGAGGACGTAAAGTTCGCAGGTCGACAATCTCAGCCTCAATCCCCTCTTGAGCAAGCTGATCAGCAGCTTGCTTGGAAGTCTCCAACATTTTACTATAAGTAACAATTGTCACGTCATTACCTGGTCTTTGGATTTTTGATTTTCCAATGGGAGTCAAAACTTCACCTTCAGGAACTTCCCCACGCAACTGGTAAAGGGTAGCTGATTCTATAAAGAATACAGGATCATCACCTCGAATAGCTGATTTTAATAATCCTTTTGCATCTTCAGGCGTACCAGGGGCAACTACTTTTAATCCTGGAAAATGAGCAAAAATAGCATCTGGCGTTTGAGAGTGAGTCGCTGCCAGCTGACGCCCCCCACCACTTACTGTGCGAATGACAATTGGCACGGTCATCTGTCCACCGAACATATAGTGGAGTTTTGCCGCCTGATTGACGATGTGATCAAAAGCCGAAAACGCAAAGTTGATGGTCATCAGCTCTGCCACCGGGCGTAAGCCGGTCAATGCTGCTCCGATCGCCGCTCCAACGATGGCTGATTCAGAAATGGGTGTGTCTTTAACACGCTTCGCCCCAAAATGATCATAAAATCCTTTGGTGACTGCATAACTCCCCCCCCAAACTCCCACTTCTTCTCCCATGATAAACACATTAGAATCGCGTTCCATTTCTTCCCAGAGCGCCTGTGATATGGCCTCGCGTAATGTTATTCTTGTCATATGTCCCTCGAATCACTCCATTTCTACATACACATTCTTGTAAAGATCTTCCGTAGATGGCTCAGGGCTAATTTCGGCAAACTGTACAGCTTCCTGGACCTCTTGTTCCGAGGTTTTTATTATTTCATCCAGCTCATCTGGAGTAGCGACCTTGGTTTCTACCAGATACTTGTGATAAATCCCAATAGGATCTTCCTCATCTTCCCAGCACTTGACTTCTTCTGATGATCGATAACGCTCTGGGTCACCCATCGAATGCCCCCGAAAACGGTATGTTTGGATTTCCAGGAAATAAGGGGATTTATTCGTTCGTACTTTTTCAAGAGCTTTTTCTGCTTCTTCACGGACCTTTATCACGTCCATGCCATCCACCCGACTGTTTGGGATCAGATATCCCTCGGCTTTCTGGCGGATTTCTGAAACTGCAGAGGCACGCTCGACAGCTGTACCCATCCCATACAGGTTATTTTCACATACCCAAAGAACTGATAAACCCCACACCTTGGAAAGATTAAGCGCTTCGTGGAAATATCCAATATTGCTAGCACCATCACCAAACATACAGATGGTGACTGAATCGTGGTCTTGATAGCGATCCCCAAGCGCTAACCCAGCCGCAATTGGTAAATGAGCCCCCACGATGGCATGCCCACCCCAGAAGTTCTGCTTGACGTCAGCCATATGCATCGAGCCACCACGGCCTTCAGAACAGCCCGTGAGCTTTCCAAGCAACTCTGCCAATACCAGCTTAGCTGGAATGCCACAATTGATAGCTACACCATGATCACGATAAGCGGTGATTACCCGATCTTGAGATTGTCTAGCTGATATTAATCCCGTACTGACCGCTTCTTGTCCAATATACAAATGTAAAAATCCGCCTATCTTTCCCTGCTGGTATAAAATCGAGGCCTGTTCTTCAACCAGACGTATCATGATCATCTGGTGAAATAATTCTACGTACTCTTCCTTTTTCATTCCAGATTACCTCCCATATGCAGTCTTTGTACATCCAAGTGTAATTGTCGAAGTACAACCGCACGAGAAAAATTATACCAATTTAATCCTGCTTGTTTAAATAACTTTGGGTTAGTATCCAATTAATTACACTTATTATCAATTTATTATTTAAAGATAGCTCGTTTACTATAGTGAAGTATAATTTTCAACCGTGGACCTGCTTTTGATCACCCGTTTTCTCAATGGATTTTTAATGATAGCCATACCCATCATCTTGGGTATTTATTTGGTTAACAGATTTCAATCAGGCGGAAAAGTCTGGTTGATCGGTGCTGCCACCTTCATCATCTCTCAGGTATTCCATCTGCCTTTTAACTCTTACATATTAAACCCAATCATTGGAATCATCCAGCAGACCGTGCAAGGGGTACCAGGCAATCTACTGGTGGCCCTATTGCTCGGTCTAAGCGCGGGTGTTTTCGAAGAATTAGCACGCTATGGCATGTTCCGCTGGTGGTTAAAGGACAACCACTCCTGGAGAACTGCTATTATGGCTGGGGCTGGCCACGGAGGCATAGAAGCTATCCTTCTGGGCGGAATTGTCATGCTGGCTTTTCTCAACATGGTAGTGTTACGAAATTCTGACCTGAGTAATTTAAATCTCACACCCGACCAACTGGAAATCACTCGCCAACAAGTCCAGGCTTATTGGAGCACACCCTGGTATGACACCTTGTTTGGAGCCATAGAACGTGCTTTCACCATACCTTTCCACATGATGGCATCCGTGCTAGTGTTGCAAGTGTTTACCAGACGCCCTGGACAACAGCGGTTTGGCTGGTTAGGCCTGGCGATCCTATTGCATACAATGATGGATGCCTCTGCAGTGTTCATCGCTGGTCAATGGAGTGGATATGCAGCTGAAGCTATGCTGGCTATTCTGGCGATCGTGGATATCATTATTATTTTCGCCTTACGACAGCCTGAACCCACGATAACTCCTCCCGCTATAGAGGCAAATCAACCGCCCACTTTTATGCCGGAACCCGTTGAAGAAACACCAGAGAATTTAGATAAAACACGTTTTCAATAGGATAAAATTAGGATATATAAACCATTCATTGTAAATCCGTCGAGCGAATTACTTACTATGATCAAAACTGAAAATCTATCAAAAAAATTCGCGATTACACTAGCTGTTGATAGCTTAAATCTGGATGTCCATGAAGGCGAAGTATTTGGCTTTCTTGGTCCAAATGGGGCTGGGAAAACCACTACAGTTCGCATGCTCACCAGCCTGATTGGACCAACCAGCGGTTCAGCGTTAGTCAATGGCTATCGCCTGGGCGAACAAGATACCGAAATCCGCCGGACTGTAGGCATTCTCACCGAAACACCAGGCATGTATGATAACCTGAGTGCAGAATTCAACCTGGAAATCTATGCCAACCTGTATGAGGTTAAAGATCCCAAAGGCCAGGTAGAAAAATACTTGCGCATGTTAGGCTTATGGGATCGCCGTCAGGATGAAGCTGGCACTTTCTCCAAAGGGATGAAACAAAAGCTTGCCATCGCCCGCTCGCTTTTACATGAACCACGCATCCTCTTCTTGGATGAACCAACCGCCGCTCTCGACCCTGAAGCTTCACACCTTGTACGAGACTTCATCGCAGAACTGAGTAAAGAAGGTCGCACCATCTTCCTCTGTACGCACAACCTGGACGAAGCCGACCGCCTGTGTGACCGGATTGCTGTATTCAAGACTCGTTTACTGGTTTTGGATACACCTGCCAACCTGCGCTCCCAGTTATTTGGTCGCAAGGTGGTATTTCATCTGGTGAAGTCGGATGAAAGTCTTGCGAGATCCATCCAGGCATTACCGTTTGTCCATGAAGCTAAAGTAATCGATAACAAGTTACTGGTTAATCTGGATGATCCAGAAATGCATAATCCTGAAATCATCCGCACACTCGTGGGAGCCGGGGCAGAGGTACAATTTGTTGGCGAGCTGCGCCATTCACTTGAAGATGTCTATCTACAACTGGTAAAAAACGCCTGATGTAGTGTAATTAGAACGATTGGGAAAATCCTTATGAATAAAATCAAGACCATTATCCGAAAAGAATGGGCTGAAGTATTTAAGAAACGCATGGTCCTATTCACCGTGATCTTCATGCCTTTGTTCTTGTCCATCCTTCCCCTGATCATCCTGTATGCGATGGGCAGTTCAGGGTCGAATAGTGCCAATACTGAATTACCCGCCCAATTCCAGCAATTGTGTGGCACTTCCATGACTTCCGGCCAGTGCATGCAGTATTACATTGTGAGTGAGTTCCTGATCATGTTCATGTTAATCCCCTTATTTATTCCGGTTAACATCGCTGCTTACTCTATCGTGGGTGAAAAGACAACCCACAGTCTCGAACCCTTATTGGCAACCCCCATTTCAACCAGTGAGTTGTTGGCTGGAAAAAACCTGGCCTCGGTTATCCCTGCCATCCTTGCCACCTGGGTGGGTTTTGGAATATTTGCCATCGGTTCGTTGATCATCACCGGTGGAGGTGCACTGGCTGCGAAACTTTTAGATCCCATGTGGTTAATCGCCATTTTTGTTGCTGGTCCCCTTATGGCTGTTCTTTCTGTAAACTTCTCCATTATGGTTTCATCTCGGGTGAACGACCCGCGTGTAGCAGAGCAATTATCTGCTGTGGTCATTCTGCCTTTATTGGCAGTATTCTTTGGGCAAATTGCCGGATGGTTCATCCTCAACAGCACGCTAATACTGCTCATGTGTGTCATTTTAGTGTTTCTCGATATTTTGATGGTTTATCTGGCGGTTCGCCTGTTCCAACGTGAAACGATCCTGACTCGTTGGAAATAAAACCACCTAACCTATAAATAAACTACTGAGGTTACTGTGCGAATGAAAAAAGGTTTCTTTATTATCATGGCCGCCTGCGTGTTACTTGGCATCATTACAAGTCAGGCACTTGCTCAATCTACCAGCCAGCTCGAATTGGGATTAAGTCGGGATTTTGGTTATGGGGGTTTCGGAAATGATATCCAGGGCTTGTTTAGCATGAAAATCAATAATCCCCCGAACAACCTGGAAAAGGTTGATTTTTTCATCGATACCACATCCATCGGTGAAGACACTCAAGCACCTTTCAGTCTACAGTTCAACACTGATTCTTATGCTCTCGGTTCACATACCCTGAATGCGATCGGATATACTTCGGATGGACAACAAATCAATTCGAATACAATCCAGGTTCAGTTCGTGCCAGCTAGTGCCGGTACGCAAGCAATCGTGAAGGTCGTAGTCCCCATCATTGGTCTAGTAGTACTGATGATCATTGTTTCCTTTGCACTCCCCCTCATTTTGAATAAAGGAAAACTCTCCACGCTACCACCCGGTGCACAACGGAATTATGGGATGGGGGGTGGTGCTATTTGTCCAAAATGTGGCCGTCCCTTCCCGCTCCGTTTGTGGTTTATCAATGTCGGGATTAAAAAGATCGATCGCTGTCCATATTGTGGGAAATGGTCACTGGTTAACCGCAGCTCGATGGCCAAATTACGGGAGGCCGAAGCAGCTGAAATAACTCAGGCCAAACCAACAACAACCATCAAAGGTGAAACTGAAGCGGAAAAATTAAATAAAGAAATAGACGACTCAAAATATCAGGATATGTGAATTACAAACCTTCCCCGGTGACTAACCTGGGGAGGTTTTATTTTTCTACAGGTCGCCTGGGATCAGTGATCCATTCACTAAATGAGCCCGCATATAAACGTGCTTCTCCCAGGCCAGCTATCATCATCGCCAGGATGTCATGCGTTGAGGTGACACCTGAACCGCAATAACAGACCACACGATTGGCTGGTAATCCCTTCAATAGCTTTCGATATCGATCTGCAAGACTCTCAATGGTCTGGAAGGTATTATCAGGGTTTAAATTATCCTCATAGGGTGCGGAGATTGCTCCAGGGATATGCCCGGCCACTGGGTCGATGGTCTCATTCTCTCCGCGATAACGGTCCGCTGAACGTGCATCCAGTACCAAATAATCGGGATCATTGCGGATTTCTTCTATCTTTTTAGAAGAGACGAACATTTCATTGTGAGGATCGGGAACGAAAATCCGTGGCTTTCGGGTTTCATTTCCGCTCCGTACAAGGAAACCTCTGCTTACCCATGCCTGCCATCCACCATCTAAAACTGCCACGGCCTGGTGGCCCAACCAGCGTAACAACCACCACACCCTGCCCGCAGCCAATGCTCCACCCAAATCATCATATGCCACCACCTGCACCTGAGAATCAATCCCAAACCGGGAAAAGACCGCTGATACTTTTCCAACACTGGGTAATGGGTGCCTTCCGGTAACACTCTTGATAATGGTCCCGGAAAGGTCATCATTCAAATGGGCGTAGACTGCTCCAGGAATATGGGCGGTTATATAATCCATATGTCCCTGTTCAAGATAAGCAAGCTTGAAACGACAATCCACAATGACCCAGTTGGGATCATTCAGATGGTTGGACAATTCAGTGGCACTGATAATCGTGGTGAATGGCATCTTTTACCTCATACTCCCATATTTACGATACTTTTAATTTATATCGTATTACAATTGACAGGTCAATGCCGTTATACTGATGAAAGCTTGTTCAATCCATCATAGGGTGGGATAATGGAATTAAACATCATTCCCGTAAAGATGTCGGGGTAAACTATATAACATTATCACAGAATTTTTATGCAAATGTATCTAAAGGAAGATGTAAAATAAAGAACTAAGCAGGAGAACCATGACAACCAATCCCCAGCCAATTTATGAATTCCACATTTCACGCCGGGCACGTGATTATTATCAATTCGATGAGTTGATTTTTGGAACCTCAGGAAATGTAATCTTTGCCGATTTCCATGCGACGCGTGTCTTTGCCAGAAAAATGAACCAGAAGCGAGAGGTAATCAATTTCCCCGAAACCGTAGTGCGGGCTGGTCAGATCAATGCCATGGGATTAATCGATGAAATCCTGCACATGGTCGTCGAACTATACCGGCAACAAATCAATCCCAATGTAATGCAAGAAGCATTGGATTGGATAGGGGGAATGTTGGGAGAAACAGAACTAGAGCATACTTTATTCCAGTTCGTTCAGGAATTCCCTCCCCTGGTGGTGCATCGCAATAACATGAGTGCTGAGGATTATTTGGATTCGACCACCAATGGGGTTCCAAATAGTCAAATTGCCATGGAGGAATTGTTGCTGTTATGGTTGGCAAATGAAAATCCGGCATTCTCCCCATTTCAAGAGTTGTTCGACGATAGCAACCTCACCAGAAACACTGCTTACGAGAAACTGAGCCCGTTGATTCACGCGTTCTTTGAGACCCAGCCTCCGTTTGGTCCAGATCACCAAAACTTGGTGGATATGCTACGCACCCCGGCGATAAACTATCCCCACTCACTCACCGATCAGCTTGAATTCATCCGTCAGCGTTGGGGAGCATTATTGGGTAAATTCCTGTTTCGGTTACTGGGTAGCCTGGATTTGATTAAAGAAGAAGAGAAAACAGCCTTTTTAGGACCGGGTCCAGCCAGAGTATACGAATTTACCGGCATGGAGCTTGAGCCCGAACGTTATAGTCTAGACAAGGACTGGATGCCAAGCCTAGTCTTGATCGCAAAAAATGCATATGTCTGGCTTGACCAGTTATCAAAGCAATATCAGCGACCCATCCAACACCTGGATCAGATTCCAGATGAGGAGCTGGACAAACTCGCCCTATGGGGTTTCACCGGTTTGTGGTTAATTGGATTATGGGAGCGTAGCCCAGCTTCTAAACGAATCAAACAATTGCGCGGCAATCCGGACGCGGTGGCCTCAGCTTACTCGTTATTGGATTATCAAATATCAGGTGACCTGGGCGGTGAAGAAGCTTACCAGAACCTGCGCCAGCGTGCCTGGCGGCGAGGTATTCGCCTGGCTTCGGATATGGTCCCGAATCACATGGGGATTGATTCGCGCTGGGTGATCGAACACCCGGATTGGTTCATTTCACAGGATGACAGCCCATTCCCATCTTATTCATTCAGTGGAGCTAATTTGTCCGGGGATGAGCGGGTGGGGATTTATGTTGAAGACCATTATTTCGACAACACTGATGCTGCGGTGGTATTTAAGCGGGTGGATTTCTGGAGTGGTCAAGAGAAATATATCTACCATGGCAATGATGGCACCTCAATGCCCTGGAATGATACGGCTCAGCTGAACTATCTCAAGCCCGAGGTCCGTGAAGCCGTCATCCAGACCATCCTGCACGTAGCACGTAAATTCCCGGTAATCCGCTTTGATGCTGCCATGACGTTGGCAAAAAAACATTATCAACGTTTATGGTTCCCAGAACCAGGCACAGGTGGAGCGATTCCATCACGTGCTGAACACGGTCTGACCAAAGAACAGTTCGATGCTGCTATGCCAGTCGAATTCTGGCGCGAGCTGGTTGATCGAGTGGCCCAGGAAGTTCCTGATACTCTCCTCCTGGCAGAAGCATTCTGGTTGATGGAAGGTTATTTCGTGCGTACTCTGGGGATGCACCGGGTGTATAACAGTGCCTTCATGAACATGCTTAGAGACGAGAAAAATGCCGAATATCGCTTGGTGATCAAGAATACGCTTGAATTTGATCCCGAGATCCTTAAACGCTATGTCAACTTCATGAATAACCCGGATGAACGTACTGCTGTAGACCAGTTTGGTAAAGAAGATAAGTACTTTGGTATTTGCACCATGATGGTCACCCTGCCCGGCCTACCCATGTTCGGGCATGGCCAGGTGGAAGGTTTTACCGAAAAATACGGCATGGAATATCGGCGTGCTTATTGGGACGAAAAACCAGACGAATATATGGTAGAAAGGCATCGGCGGCAAATCTTCCCCTTGCTCAAGAAACGCTATCTCTTTTCGCAAGTTCAGGATTTCTTGTTATACGACTTTTATTCACCAGAAGGCTATGTTAACGAAGATGTCTTCGCCTATTCTAACCGGGCTGGAAGTGAGAAAGGGTTGGTGGTCTATCATAATAAATTTGCTACAGCCAAAGGATGGATCAGGATATCCGCTGCATACTCAGTAAAAACTGACGGTAGCGAGCATATGCTCATTCAAAAACGCCTAGGGGAAGGTCTGGGTATCACCAACGATGAGAACAATTTTTGCATCTTCCGTGATCCGGTTAACGGATTTGAATACATCCGTAATTCGAAAGAAATGCATGAGAAAGGCCTGTACGTCGAATTGGCAGCGTACAAATGCCAGGTATTTACTTCCTTCCGCGAAGTCCAGGATAATGAGTTTCACCAATATGCCAATTTAGCTGCTTATCTTAATGGGCGGGGAGTCCCAAGTATCGATGAAGCGCTAAAGGAAATTTTCTTGCAACCAATTCACCAGACTTACCGGGAATTAGTTAATCCTGGTTATTTCCGATGGGTCATCTCAAACCGTGTGCTTAAGCTTGTAGAGCCTGCAGAGAACGAGAAAGGTCAGGGTAACCTAGAAAAAGTACTGCAGGAAGCGGAGAGCAAGACAATCAATTTGCTGGAAGAAGTTAAACGCAGTACTCATGCTTCAGGTGAGCTGCAATCCATCGTTTGTTTAGAAACACAAAATCTCCTTGCCAGTTTATATTTACCCATTTTCCAGGATAAATTCCAGCTTTCGCGCTCAAGAAGGTTCCAGCAAATGGTGAAATACCTCCACGCCGGGAATCTTAAAACCTCTCCATGGAAGAGTGGTGATGCGTATGCCTGGAGTGTCGTCCTTGGCTGGCTCTTTACCAATGGACTTGGAAAAATCATTACTGAGATGGGTTCCGAGGAGATCAGTCGTAGCTGGATGGATGAGTGGATGCTGAATAAGATTATTGTCAGTACGCTGAGTGATCTTGGTTTGGATGAACGATCCAACTGGCGTGCCATGACTTTGATCAAATTGCTCACAACCCACCATGCCTGGTGGTCCTTAATTGACAATGGACAGGATAAGCGCAAGAAAAATACGGATTATGCCATCCTGAATTCGATCCTTTCTGATAGTGATGCACTTACCTACCTGGGTGTCAACCGCTACCAGGACATCTTATGGTTCAACAAAGAATCATTCGAAGACTTGATGTGGTGGTTGATGGTCATCGCCTGTGTTGAGGTTACGGGGATGCACATTAAAGATAATCGGGTGGATTTTGTCTCGAAATTAATCCTGCCCGGTTATAAGGTGATTGCAACCTTGCAGGCTAATGCACAGGCTTCGGGATATAAGCTGGAGAAATTGTTGGACCTAACGAAATAAACCCACGGGTAAGGTCTTTTGCATCTCTTTTTGTAATACCTTATCCCCTCTGAGATTTGATCGATAGCTGACTACGTAATGTAAGTCAGCTTTAAGTTGGTTTTCAAGGTTAATACCCGTTGCCATGGAGGTCAGGCGAATGGCTTGAGCTGCACAGGCAACGTTTTTCCTTGGCTCGAGGCGGCTGAAATCATCAAAATACCAGCCACATGAGTTAAAAATCCGCTGGCGTTCCCTCTGGGCTTCCAGTAGCAATCGAATCCGAATAACCTGATCGTCATCTATTTTCTGTCCAGCATACTGATAGATCAAATCCTCGACTGGAAGTTGACCTAAAACTACATGGATGTAAGCATTCCGTAACCCCCATGGTTCTATACGATACTTAGCCATCGTTTCTAAGTAGACTTTATCAAGTTGGCGTGCTAGCTTGTTAAATGCCTGCCTGAGATAACCTTTCCATCGACCATCCCCAGGCGTGCAACTACAATCGCCTCTCCACCGTTCAACGCCATGATAACAAGACCAAGAAGTCCCTTCCCGGATGCTCATCCAATGACGTGCAGGGTACTTTTTCAGCCATAATGCTGGATATGATTTTTGTAATCCAGCATCAGAGCTGGCACCATTCACCAGGTGAGCTAAAAAGCGATCGCGGAAGTGCTGGTGATGACCATATAGCTCACCATCCGAGGCAATTAAGAGCAGCTGAGGCTCGCCGCGTTGCTCTTTTTCACTATTGAATGTAGGAAGTACAGCATTTCTGACGAAATTATCTGCATTACGGGTCAACGCCGGGTTGAAGCTGATCCCTGTACTTAATCCCTGGTGATAAAAAAATACCGTGATGCTTTTCCCGGCTGATAAAGCAACACGGTATGGTTCAGTTACATCGATGTTATCGGTCTCTGCTTGCCATGGAGCTAAAATGGTGAACTCAATATCGTGTTCGGCAAGCACGTTCAAGGTTTCCATGTCCACCGCAGTCTCAGGCAACCACATACCTTTCGGTTTGTGACCGAATTGGTACTCGAAATCTGCAATGCCCCATTCAATCTGGGTAATTTTATCCTGGCAAGTAGCCAGCGGTAAAATAGTGTGGTGATAAGCCTGCGCCATGGCATTTCCCACCCCATGTTGTTGGATATTCGCCTGGTCTTGCGCTACAATCAATCGACTGGCAGACGGGTCATAGGTCTTCATCCAGGAGAACAGGGTAGGTCCGATATTAAAACTGATCTTCTCGAAATTTCCTAACTGGGCGTTCGGCAGGTAGCATTCCGCATGAATGCGTTCATTCCAATTCCGGTAGGGTTTAGCACCGTGCTCAAATGGAATTAGACCGGAGACTGGATCTTCGCGCGGAGGTTGGTAGAAATGACCATGAATTGACAAGGCACGTATTGACACTATTTTTAATTTTCCCCTGTACTAGCAGCAATGGTACTACTAATCATCTGTTTAAGTTTACTCCCAAAGTTGAGTTTTTCGCAAGGGATAACCTGAAGATTTAATATTAATATTTTGACTCACATATCAAAACTCTTCCAGATCAAATCGTGTAAAATAATAATCACAGAAAGGTAGCAATGATCTCCAGGATTAATGTACTATTCGTCGCTTCCGAAGCTGCGCCATTTGTAAAAGTAGGAGGCCTGGCTGACGTGGCCGGCTCGCTGCCTCTCGCTCTGAGAAGAATAAGTTCAACAACTGGTGGCAGGCCAGTGGATGTAGACATCAGGCTGGTTATTCCATACCATCCAACAATCCACATTGAAAGGTTTACTCCGCAAAAAATTACAAAATATGCCATCCCGACTGTGGATGGAGAGATCCACGCCCAAGCATACTCCCTTGAGATCGATGGACTTCCTGTTTACTTGATTGGCGGTCCGCTTATCGACAAAGAACCAGCTGTTTATTCAGCAGATTTGGAAGCCGATGGCTATAAGTACGTCTTCTTTTCTCTGGCTGCACTTGAGCTAACCAGAAAATTAGGCTGGAAATTTAATATCTTACACGCAAACGATTGGCACACTGCAGCGGCGGTCTATGCGCTTGCTTTAAACCGTTCCACCGACCCATTTTTTTATCAGACCACCTCGGTGTTAACTATCCATAACCTGCCATATCTGGGTTCCATGACTTCCTCCGCGTTGAAAACTTTCGGGCTGCCACCCGCAAATCATTCAGTTCTTCCCGTTTGGGCACAACATATGGCTTTACCTTTAGGTCTATTGACGGCTGACTCGATCGTTGCCGTTTCGCCAGAATATGCCAAAGAGATATTATCAGAGGAATTTGGCTCTGGTTTAGATAGCTTCTTGAAAACACGTTCGGAGGTCATATCTGGCATCCTTAACGGACTCGATATCGATAAATGGAATCCAGGCATCGATGCTGGGCTTGCGGCAAACTTTTCACCAAGTAATCTTGCATCAAGAATAATCAATAAAACTTTTCTTCAGAAGCAATTGGTGCTGGAAATTAATCCTCGCATACCCATGATAGCCATGGTCACACGAATGGACCCACAAAAAGGTGTTGACCTCGCCGTGGATGCCCTGCGAATGCTGCTTCAAGCGTCACCTGATCACGTACCTCTATTTCAGGTTATCTTCCTTGGGACGGGCAATACAGCATTAGAAGATGAAGTCCGTCTGCTGGAGCAAGATTACCCTCAACAGGTGCGTGCCCGGATCATGTTTGATGAGCAGTTTAGCCACCATATTTACGCTGGGTCAGACTTATTACTGATGCCTTCTCGCTATGAGCCATGTGGGCTTTCGCAAATGATTGCCATGCATTATGGTTGTGTGCCCCTCGCCCATGCAACTGGGGGATTGAGTGACACAATCCAGGACTCAGCTGAAACAGACATGTCTACAGGCTTCTTGTTCAAACAAGCTGAACCTGATGCATTAGCAAATGCCATTCAATGTGCTCTGCACGTCTACCTGGAAGATCCAGTGGAGTGGCAGGCTATCCAAATTCGTGGCATGCAACAGGATTTTTCATGGGATCGCTCAGCTAGGGAGTATTTGAAAAAATACCAGCTTTTATTGGGTGGGTGAATAAAAGTATAATGATTATGCTGTTATTAGGAGGTGGATATGAAAACCAGAGCAGTAATCCTTGCAGGTGGTGAAGGTTCCAGGCTGGGCACACTCACCGCGAAACGAACCAAGCCCGCAGTACCCTTTGCAGGCAAATACCGGATCATCGACTTCACCCTGTCAAATTGCGTGAACTCTGGGATTTTTGACGTCATGATCGTCGCCCAATACCGACCCCATTCCCTGATAGAACACATCGGTGCTGGTGGTCCATGGGACCTGAACCGAGATTTTACGGGTGGTGTGCGTATCTATACCCCCTATAAAGCGCGAGGTGCCTCGGATTGGTTCCTGGGAACGGCTGATGCTGTCCAGCAGAACTTCCGTTTTATTAAAAATTCAAATCCCGACCTGGTGCTCATTTTATCAGGCGACCATATTTACGAAATGAATTACGACATGATGGTGAGTGCCCACGAAACGAAACAAGCTGACCTGACCCTGGCGACAATTACCGTACCCATAAATGAGGCCAACCGCTTCGGAATTATCGGAGTTGATTTTGAAAACCGTGTGACTTCCTTTGTGGAAAAACCAGCTGAACCACTATCCAATTTAGCGAATATGGGTGTTTATTTGTTCTCCATCGAGGTGTTGAACCATTTTCTACTGGAAGATCATAATCTTCCCAACTCATCCCACGACTTTGGAAAAGATATTCTCCCCAAGATGGTTGCAGATGGAGCCAGAGTATTTGCATATCCTTACACTGGATACTGGATGGATGTTGGCACAACCGCCTCGTACTGGAAAGCCCACATGGACCATCTTGAAGATAAACCACCATTCGATTTGAATGACCGCTCCTGGATCATCCATACCCGCACCGAGGAACGCCCTCCGGTGTGGATTGCACGAGGAGCATCCATCGAGAATAGCTTAATTTGTGATGGCTGCGAAATTGATTCCAGAGCAAAGATTATCCGAAGCGTGCTCTCACCTGGCGTCACTGTTCGCCCTGGAGCGGTGGTGAGGGAATCTATCTTATTAACCGATACGATCATTGAAGCAGAATCAATTATCGAGCGGGCTATTATTGACAAACGCGTGCATATACACGCCCATGCCAAAATAGGTGGCATCGTGGATAGTCCTGAACCAGTGATAACCATGATTGGTAAGAATAGCGAAGTTCCCAAAGAATACACTGTAGAACCTGGTGCAGTTATTGGCACGGATGTGGTTGAAAGTGATTACCCCGCTTCAGTGGTTCACGGTGATGATTATATCCTTACCAAGAGGTTGGCTCATGAAGTTTAAGCGTTCATCTGGTATCTTGCTGCATCCCACCTGCCTTCCGGGACCATACGGAATTGGGGATATTGGCTCTCGTGCCCATCGTTGGGTTGAATTCCTCTCCGATGCCGGGTGTGGACTCTGGCAGGTCCTTCCCCTCGGACCTACCGGTTATGGAGATTCACCCTATCAATGTTTTTCGTCTATTGCTGGCAATCCCATGCTGATCGGTCTGGATGCCTTACTCAAAGATGACTTGCTCCATCCCGATGACCTGTACGACCATCCAGCTTTTGCAGAGGATAGGGTAGATTTTGGTGAGCTAATCCCATGGAAAAATGGCGTACTTGACCGGTCATTTATCCGTTACCAGCATATCCACTCCGTAAAACTTGTAGCTGAGATGGAAGAATTCCGCACCGAGCAAGTTGCCTGGTTGGAAAATTTCGCCATATTCATGGCATTAAAAGAAGCACACGGGGGAGCACCCTGGCACACCTGGGAGAAACCGTTGCGTGATCGTCAAGTCAGAGCCTTATCAACAGCGCGAAAGCAGCTTGAGGTCGCCATTCAGCGGCAAATATATCGTCAATTCCTTTTTTATCGTCAATGGTCAAAGTTGCGCGACCTTGCCCATGATAAAAACATTCAAATTATTGGCGATATTCCCATCTTTGTTGCTCATGATAGTGCAGATGTGTGGTCAAATCCAAACTTGTTTTATCTGGATGAGAATGGAATGCCTGCCTTTGTAGCTGGGGTTCCACCGGATTATTTCTCACCGACGGGTCAATTATGGGGTAACCCACTCTATCGCTGGGATGTTCATGCCTCAACGGGTTATGCCTGGTGGTTAGATCGTATACAGGCAACCTTGAAGGTGGTAGATATTGTACGCATTGATCACTTCCGTGGTTTTGCTGGCTATTGGGAAATACCCGGGATGGCAAAGACGGCGGAAATTGGACGCTGGGTGCCGGGACCCGGCAAGGATTTCTTCAACAGCATTCACCAAACCCTGGGTGATCTCCCTATCATCGCCGAGGATCTGGGGGTGATTACACCAGATGTGATCGAATTGCGCGAAACGTTTAACCTGCCCGGGATGAAAATATTTCAATTTGCTTTCGATACCGATCCGGATGACCCCTTCCTACCCCATAACTACCCAGAACACTGCGTGGTTTATACGGGCACCCATGATAATGACACGGCACGTGGTTGGTATCAACGCGTCCCTGAAAAAGAAAAGGCATTCTACCGTAAATATCTTGATCGAGATGGAAGCCAGGTAAACTGGGATATGATCCGTGGGGTTTGGTCGTCCGTGGCAATCTTTGGCCTGGCACCCATGCAAGACTTTCTGGACCTGGATAATGAAGCTCGCATGAATTATCCTGGAAATCCCAGCGGGAATTGGATGTGGAGGATGTCAGACCAGGCCCAATCTCCCGAATTGCAAATTAAAATCAAGGAACTTAATTATTTGTATAGCCGGATGAATACCGATTCCAAAGATTAAATCAGATTCCAATAAAATAACAGTAGTTTAAAATGTCATCACAGCCTCCAACACCTGCCGCCCGTCGCCTGCATCCCAATATCTGGTTTCTGACCATTGGCTCATTTCTGACCGATGTTTCCTCGGAAATGCTTACCAACCTGATTCCCCTGTTCCTTTACAACGTTTTAGGGGTCCAGACGAGCATCATTGGTCTCATCGATGGCATTGCAGAGACTACCGCCAGCCTGGTAAAGATCTATTCTGGCGCCTTATCTGATCGGCTCGGTAAACGAAAAACACTGACCGTACTTGGGTATGCCGTATCCACCATCTCCAAGCCATTTTTATATTTTGCCACTACCTGGGAATGGGTGCTGGGTGTCCGTTTTTCTGATCGAGTGGGAAAAGGGGTTCGTACAGCTCCACGCGATGCCTTGCTCGCTGATAGCACAAAATCTAACCAACGAGGCCTGGCTTTTGGTCTTCACCGCGCAGGAGATACCGCAGGTGCTTTTGTTGGCTTGGGGATTGCTGCCCTGATCATCTGGCTGACACAATCCGGTGCTGCTGAACTTACCCGGCATACTTTTCAAGATGTAGTCCTGGCAAGCATTATCCCGGCTGTCCTGGCAGTGCTCATCCTGGCATTTGGAGTTAAAGAGGTTGCGACTGCCAGAAAGCAAACAACCAATCTCCCTACACTAAATTGGAAAAATTTTGACAAACGTTTCAGGGCATTCCTTATCGTCGTAATCATCTTCACCCTGGGCAACTCATCCGATTCCTTTATCATCCTACGCGGGCAAAATCGTGGACTCACTGTGCTACAAATCATGGGTATGTTGATGACCTTTAATGCCATTTATGCCCTGCTGGCTGGTCCGTTGGGTTCTTTATCCGACCGGGTTGGCAGGCGTAAGCTGATGCTGATCGGCTGGACGATTTACGGGTTGGTTTACCTGGGATTTGCGCTTTCGCATACCGGTGTGCAAATTTGGATCTTATATGCTATCTACGGCATCTATTATGCCCTTACTGAGGGGGTAGCCAAAGCCCTGGTAGCTGATATTGTGCCTCAAGAACAGCGCGGCACCGCTTATGGATTATTCAATGCAGCCATAGGATTCTCCGCTCTACCCGCTTCATTGATCGCAGGTGTCTTGTGGCAGGTAATCAGTCCAGCTGCACCGTTCTTTTTTGGCGCATCTCTGGCAATAATTGCGGGATTCCTATTGATGACATGGGTCAGGTAATCAGATTAAGCAATACCGGCAGGTAATTAGCCTGCCGGTATTGTGTCGAACCGTTAAACGAACCCCACCGTGTCGTGTGCTGCGAAGTTCTGAACCTGCCTTCGCAGGTTAGGTTCCTCCCCGAAGGATCCGCCTTGGCTCTAGCCTATCGCGTCACCTACGTAAGATTGGACCCTTAGATATTAGTGTTGGCTCAGAACGCTAAAGCAACAACACGTGCACAGTAGGGTAACTATCTTATACCACAAAAAAAGTCGCGTGAGTAGATAGATTTGATTAGACGACTTTACAACTACGATAGGTCAAGCCATTTCTGGGAATTCTCCTATGGATAGATACGTTTGATGGTCCGGGGGAATGGAATGGTTTCACGGATATGCTCAATCCCACACAACCAGGCTACTGTCCGTTCAACTCCCATCCCAAATCCGGAATGCGGAACGCTCCCAAAACGTCGTAGCTCAAGATACCATTTGAAGGCTGCTTCTGGCAGATCATGCTGCCTCAGGCGTTCTAACAGCAGGTCGGGATTGGAAATACGCTCACTACCCCCGATGATCTCTCCATAGCCTTCTGGTGCGAGTAGATCCACACTTTTACACACTTCCGGCCTACCAGGCCAGGGTTCCATGTAAAATGCTTTTACTTCGGTCGGGTATCCATACACAAAAACTGGTTTATCGTACATACTGGTCAATTCAGTTTCATGGGGCGAGCCGAAATCCATTCCCCAGTCAATTTTCAGCAACTCCTTCTTTTCAGGGTCATCTGTGGACTGGCGTAATTGATCAATTTTCTGGATCGCTTCATCGTACGAAATCCGTGAAAATGGTGGTGTGATGTTCTCAAGCTTGGAGATATCGCGCTTTAATGATATTAGTTCAGGAGTACTCTGCTCGAGAACCCGTTTAACAATATGCGAGACAAACTGCTCTTCAATTTCCATCAGCTGGTCGAGATCACAAAACGCGACCTCAGGCTCGACCATCCAGAACTCAGTAAGATGGCGCCTGGTCTTTGATTTTTCAGCCCTGAAGGTTGGGCCAAAGCAATAAACCTTACTGAAGGCAAAAATGTCAGCTTCGTTGTACAATTGACCACTTTGTGCCAGGTAAGCCACACCTTCATCAAAATAGGGAGTCTCAAAAAGCGTGGTGGTTCCTTCACAGGCTGCTGGGGTAAGGATGGGAGTATCCATCCCGATAAACCCTGTAGCATCCAGCCACTCACGAATAGCCCTTATAACAGTTGCCCGAACCCGTAAAATTGCCCATTGGCTGGGCATGCGAATCCATAAATGCCGGTTATCCAAGGCGAAATCCACCCCTTGTTCTTTAAGGGCCATGGGGTAATCCAAATCAGCCACCTGTACAATTTCTATTTTTTTTACACCCACTTCGTATCCACCTGGAATACCCGGGGCGCGTGAATCTGCCCTCACCACTCCCGTGACAATAACTGACGATTCCTGTGGTAACCGTGCCAGACGATCAAAAAGCTCTGGCTCGAGGTCCCCCTTAAAGGCCACGCATTGGACAAAGCCATATCCATCACGCACCAATAAAAAGACCAGTTTCCCTTTGTCGGTCCGGTTGTAAACCCAACCCTGGATCGTGACTTCTTGATCCAAAAAATCTGCAATTTTATCCACTTGTATGATTGGTGCCATTTTCTCGCCTTTCTGCCTGATTATTTCTCAATTTTTAAATGCAATTCCTTGAGTTGATTTGCTTCCGCAGGTGAAGGTGCACCTGCCATCAAATCACGCGCAGTCTGGCTCTTGGGGAAGGCAATCACTTCCCGGATATTTGGTTCATCTGCCAGGATCATGCAAATACGGTCTATCCCTGGTGCAATGCCACCATGGGGTGGTGTGCCATATTCAAATGCCTCCAGCATGTGCCCAAAGCGTTCCCGCGCCACCTCTGGATCGAGGCCGATCAACTTGAATACTTTCTCCTGTAAGGCGCGCTCATGAATCCTGATGGAGCCTCCTCCAACTTCATAATTATTCAAGACCAGATCATACTGCTGACCGCGCGCTTTTCCTGGATCAGTGTCCAATAACGGGATATCCTCAACCATGGGTGAGGTGAACAGGTGATGGCTTGGATCCCAACGATTTTCCTCTTCATTCCATATAACAAAGGGAAAATCGATCACCCAGCAAAAAGCCAGAACATCCTTATCGATGATCCCCAGTCTTTCAGCCAATAACACCCGCAATCTCCCCAGAACCTCAAAAACGATTGCAGGTTTGTCTGCTACAAAGAGCAGCAGGTCACCCGGTTTGGCTTGCATGCTTTCCAGAATGGATGCCAGGATTTCCGGCCTGGCATATTTTGCAAATGATGAGCGCTGCTCACCACTGGTGGTAATTGCGAGATAAGCCAGACCTTTTACCCCATATTTTTTAGCGAAATCGGTCAATTCATCCAATTGCTTCCGGCTGTAATCACCCAGTCCGGGGGCATTGATACCGCGTATGTGCCCTCCACTGGCTACTATACTTTCAAACACCTGGAAGCCTGAATCGCCGGCAAGTTTGGTAATATCTTGTAATTCCATCCCAAAGCGAAGGTCTGGGTTATCCTTACCAAACCGACGCATGGCCTCCTGATAGGTAAGCCTTGGCCAGGGGCTGGCAAAGAGGCGTTTGTCAGGCACGACCTGTTCCACCATTTTGGTGAATATTTCTTCGATTAATTGCATGATATCTTCACGTTCAACGAATGACATCTCAAGGTCAAGCTGGGTAAACTCAGGTTGCCGATCACCACGTTGATCCTCATCACGAAAGCAACGCGCGATCTGAAAATAACGTTCCATACCGGCTACCATGAGCAGCTGCTTTAACTGCTGTGGAGATTGTGGTAAGGCATAAAACTCTCCAGGGTAAATCCTGGACGGCACCAGGTAATCCCTGGCACCTTCTGGAGTGGTTTTGAATAAGATGGGAGTCTCAATTTCGAGAAATCCTTTACTATCCAGATAGTCACGGATGAATTTAACCACCTCGTGCCTCAAAACTAAATTCGCTCGCATCCTCTCCCGACGTAAATCCAGATATCGGTAGCGCAAGCGGATTTCCTCATTTTCATCTTCTTCCTTACTAATTGTGATGGGGGTCGTTTTAGCCTGGTTAAGAACATTCACTCTTATAGCCAGCACTTCCACTTCGCCCGTGGGCATGTTGGGATTGGCTAATCCGTCCGGTCTCAAGCGCACCCTGCCTTCCACCTGGATTACCCACTCTGATCGAACTTTTTCCAGTGCTTGATGAGCCTCAGAGTAATCGACAGGGTCAGTCACTACCTGAACCAGACCAAACCGATCTCGCAGATCGATGAAGTTAATCCCACCAAACACCCGCCTGCGATTCACCCAACCGGCCACGGTAACATCCATGCCAGTATGACTGGCACGCAGCTCACCACATGTATGTGTCTTGTACATCGATTGCCTCCTTGTATAGGTCTGGTGCAAGATTGGCAAAATAAATCGCCCTCCGCTATGTGCGTCGGGCGACTGAATTCGATCTTTACAGCTTAGCTATGTTGCAGCCTGAAGCCTCTCGCCCGACGCAAGCTTGGATTATCATTATCGTTCAGCGCGGAAAAGGTTAAGCTGCACATGTTACGACCTTTGCTCCTGATTTTCAGCATTATACACGAGAATAGGTTAGCAGGGAAGGAAAATTAGTGCAAAATTACACCCTCAAATTAATAAAACGTTAGTGAGGAGTATGTGTTTGTTTCGAAAATCGGTCGCTTATATTGGCGTAATATGAATTCTTACTTCCATATGAGCTGCCTGTGCCGGACCGCAAGGCGAGCAGGGTTCCGTTAGCCCGGCGGGCCCTGCCGGACCTGAAGGGCCAGCCGGTCCGGTCGGCGAAACCTGTCCTGCTGGCGAACCTGAACCAGGTTTCAGAGGCAAAGATTCCTGCCTACCCATTCACTCAAATTTCCTCACTTCCTCAGGATTATACCCTGAATACGATCAGTTATATCGTCGGTGGATATTTTTAGAAGGCGATCTTCCTCAATCCACAAGGCTATATTATCGCGGATTTACCTGGCTCATCTGGAGATGTAGAGTATTTTAACCAGTTTAATTTTGGAAACACAGCCCTTGTGCTGTTTCCTGGATGGTCTTCCTTCCATGCAGGTGAGACTGGGTTATCATTCAACTGTGGAGCCTGCCGTACTACAGGTTATAGTGCAGGAGGCAATCAAGACAATCTGCCCAGTATTACTGGTACATGGCAGGCACCTGGTATTCGCTGCGAGAGATGCCAAGAGCCTGGCAATCTGCATGCTACTAATCCTAAGGGCATACATATGCTCGTCGAACGCGATTCTGCACTATGCAGGGAATGCCATGAATATGAACCTGCTGCTGATCTGGACGTAAAAAATAGCTTCATCCAGCATAGTGACCAGTATGGCGACCTTTCGCAAAGCAAGCACCAAATATTGGATTGCCTTACCTGTCTTGATCCCCATTCTGGAGTCGTGCAATTGCGCCTTGCGGGCTAGCAATCCACCAACCTGCTTTGCCAGGATTGTTACTGGCAGGAAGCCCAATTCCAGAACAACCCCTCCCATCTAGCCTTGTCCCTGAGTTGCGGCGATTGTATATAATCCGGACACATACCCTTATTTCTTTATCGGTACCAATGACAATGGCGCAGCCGATACCGATGAGTTAACATCGGATAATGCCTATGCCTCCTGGACGAGTCGTCTGGTGAAAGCTACCTACAACTACCAGATGTCGGTCAAGGATCCGGGTGCCTTCGCTCACAATGCTAAATACATCCTGCAGATCCTGTACGATAGCATTCAGGATGTAGGTGGGGATGTCACAAACCTGACCCGACCCGCAGTTCCTACACCATAATTCAATAACATAACAGTAAAAAAAGACCGGATACTTTAGGCATCCGGTCTTTTTGGTTAGTGGTTGGCTTGTGTTAGAATCTATTGAATTAAATCCATTGACAGCATCAAACAATTTCACCTAGGATGCCATTCCTCTAATATGACCTCTACTGAATTTTCTCCGATTAATTATTTAAACCGCATATTGAATCTGTGGTGGCTGGTCTTAATCACCATGGTACTTGGAGGTGCCTTGGGGTTCCTCTTCTTCCAACTTCACTCTCCTGTCTATGAAGCCACGGCCACTTATTTCGTGACCATAGATTTGACTCGTTTCCCCATCCAAGGAGTAAGGGAAGATCTGATCCAATACAATGAAGATATGGCCGTCAATACCACCGAAGGTGCCTTACTCTCAACCAAGGTACTTAATAATGTTGTTAACCAGTTAAAAACCTCGGGAAAATCATTAACCATTAAAGATCTGCTCTCAAACTACACCATCGAGCGCAAGCAAGATATCTGGGAATTACGTTACCGCAGCCAGGTGCCATCAGACGCCCAGATGATCGTCAATCTATGGGCGCAAATTGGTTATCAAGCCATGCTTACCTGGCAGATCTCAGGTTTAGCGCCCGAATATGTGATTTTCCAACCACCCTCACCTGCCTTACTTCCTCAGCAGCCTGTCCTCTATGGACGTAATAATTTAATACTTGCCGGTGCATTGATTGGTTTGATCATTGGCATCATCATTTCCACCAGCATCAGTCGTGCAGCAAGAAAACCCCGATCGGATGATTAGCCGTGCACAGGATTGGCAAAGTATTCTCTTAAAGAATATTTGGATGATTGCATGGTTAGAACGTTAAGCAGGCATGGGAATTATTTAGAAAGGATATGTGAGGTCCTTTGGGCGATCGCTTTGATTTGCCTCCCATTGACTTCCTTCCCATTATTATCAACCATCTCAGGAGCACTGGTCGCTCCGTTCTCCATCCTACCTTTTATCATCCTGCTCATCATTTGGAGCATTCCCCTGCTCCTACGCAAAGGTAAGCTTCCAAAAGAAACGGTTCCCCTGGTTGTTTTTTCATTGGTTGCCATCCTCTCCTGTGCAGCAGCATTTTTCATATTCATACCAGGTTTCAAAGGAAAAACAGTCCCTGCGCAGGAAATCAGGGCACTGTTCACTCTCGCCGTTGGGCTGACATTTTATTTGGTCACTACCAGCTGGGTAACGGATTTGGGGAAATTAAAAAGTACCTGGAAGTATCTTACCATTGGCGGCATGATTTCACTAACCTGGACAGGTGTACAGGCCTTTTATATCCTGCGACAGGTCAACGCGTACCCTTTTTGGTTGAACCAAATCCAATCCATCCTTGCCGTCAAATCACCGGCATTTTCTGCAAAATATGGCCGGGTCAATGGGCTGACCTATGAAGCCTCCTGGTTCGCCCACCAAATGGTGATGATCTACCTGCCGGTTTGGATTGCAGCTTCATATCATCGAACTTCGGCGTTCAGGATCAGGGTTTTCGGCATCTCGACTGAAAACGTCTTGCTGGTCTTTGGTATTGTTGCATTTTTCCTCAGCTCCCCTCGCATTGGTTTAGTTTCATTTCTCTTGATGATCATTTATCTGTTCATGAGATTGAACCTGATTATTCATCGCAAAATTGTAGAACGTATCTCCGGTTCAAAAAAAATATTCAAACAAGGATCTAAGCCACCGAATAGGACCTTAATTTATGTCCTTACCAGTCTGTCCATCATCCTGGTTTACATCCTCGTCCTTTCTGGGGTGATCTTCTTTGCTATACAACGGGATTGGAGGCTGACCACCCTGATCAGCAATCCACCCACGATCAAGGAAATTGTTGGTTTGCTTACTCTAGATCAGAATACACTCCTGGAGTTAAGCCACCGCTTTATTTTCCTGGAACGCATGGTATATTGGCTCAATGGTTGGAATGCCTTTAACCAATATCCCTGGTTTGGTGTTGGTTTAGGGAATGCTGGATTTTTCTTCCCACTATTTGCCCCCTCAATTGGGTGGGCTTCGTTTGAGATTCGCAATGTACTCTATTACCTGACCCAATTGCCGAACGTCAAGAGCCTGTGGTTTCGCTTGCTGGCAGAGACAGGTCTGGTTGGCTTTTCATTGTTTATAACCTGGATTGTTACCCTGTTTCAATCCTCAAGATTTTCCCAACACCACGAAAATGCAACTATAAAAACATTCGCTTTTGCCGGGCAACTCGCTCTCCTGGCATTTATAGGCGAGGGGTTTAGTATCGATTCGTTCGCCATGCCATATGTATGGGTTATCGCTGGGATAATCACAGCAGTCGCAATGATGTATAGGCATGAAAAAGCATAAAGGGGTCCGGGTGTGCCATGATTAAATTTGCTATCACTGGGGCAGGCTTTATCTCAAAAATACATGCTAAAGCGCTCCAGTCTCTACCAGACGTGGAGCTGGTGGCGCTGGTTGAAAGATTTACCAAGACCGCACTACCTTTCAAGGATCAGTTCGGGGTAAAAAACCACTATAAAACTATCAATGATCTGTTGGAGAAGGTTGATATCGATGCATTAATCGTTGGCACACCAAATTTTTTGCATGCTCCACAAGCCATAGCGGCTTTAACCGCAGGTGTGCATGTCATGGTCGAGAAACCCATGGCGATGAATGCCCGTGAAGCTTATTTAACACTGGAAGCCAGTCAAAAATCGGGGGCTTTATTGATGGTTGCCCATTGCTGGCGTTTTGACCCGGAGGTTATGTGGCTTAAGGATCAGGTTGAAGCAGGACGGTTCGGTAAAATTATCCGCACCAAAGGGTACGGCGTACACGAGAATTGGGGACCTTCAGGTTGGTTTACCCAAAAGAAATGGGCCGGGGGTGGTGCACTGGCAGACATGGGCGTTCATGCCCTGGACACAGCGCGCTTCTTGCTCGGCGATCCACTACCAGAATCAGTCTATGCCCGCATCGGTACATATTACACCAAGTGTGATGTAGATGATACGGGTACTTTGCTGGTAAATTGGCGAGGAGGCGTACAATCCTATATTGAGGCAGGTTGGTGGCAGCCACATAGCGATGGACCAGAAGCAGCCACTCAAATCTATGGAGATAAAGGTTTTGGTCAACTGTTTCCAACTTATATTATCGACCAAGCTGGAAAGGACGACCCTGGTTTTACCCACCCACGCCTCGAACATGCCCCACAAAGTCTGTATGACCAGCAAATGAGGTATTTTATCGAATGCATTCACGAGCATCGCACGCCAACGCCAGGTGCAATTGAAGGCTGGATCAATATGAAAATTGTGGATGCAGCATATAAAAGTTCAAAGACCGGTAAAGTTATCGATATAAAATAAGTTATGACTGCCTATTTTTTAGGGGTTGACATTGGAGGGAGCAAGTCCCATGCCTTGATTGCTGATGGGGATGGAAATGCTGTTGGTTTTGGCATACATGGCCCCGGTAATCATGAAACGGTTGGCTATGATGGCCTACGCCTTGCACTGCAAACCGTGACCAGTAAAGCCATCCATATGGCCGGGATTTCCAAGGGCCAGATCACTGCTGCTGGCTTTGGCGTTGCCGGTTATGATTGGCCCTCCGAACGCCAACCCACTTTGGATGCGATAAACTCAATAGGTCTGTCCGCTCCTTTTGAAGCAGTCAACGATACCATCATCGGTTTATTAACTGGCGCTTCTCAGGGCTGGGGTGTGGCTGTTGTGGCCGGTACCGGCACCAATTGCTGGGGTTGGGATGAAAATCATAACATGGGTCGAGTAACCGGTGTCGGATATGGTGAGTATGGTGGGGCAAGTAATCTGATCGAAAAAGCCCTGATAGCCATTGCCCATGAATGGACCATGCGAGGTCCGAAGACTTTGCTCAGCTCAGAATTCCTACGCAGAATTGGAGCAGCGGATATTCCCTCATTGATAGAGGGGATCGAAATGGGAGAATATGATCTGGGAGCTGATCTTGCGCCTGTGGTTTATCAGGTTGCTTCACAAGGTGATCCAGTGGCACAATCGATCATTCATTGGGCCGGGAGCGAGTTAGGACATACTGCATTAGCAGTTATTCGCCAGCTGGGGATTGAGCGTCTGGAATTCGAAGTCATCCTGGTAGGTAGCATATACCAGATGGGTGAAATGATCATCGCACCCATGCGAGAAGTGATAAATTCCGAAGCCCCTAAAGCTCGCTTGATTCAGCTAACCGCACCTCCTGTGGTGGGAGGCATCCTCCTGGCCATGGAACAGGTGGGAATAAACCCGTCTCCCATCCGTGAAGCCCTGATCAATTCGACACTCGCATTGGTAAATAATCAGTTTCTTACAACCGATATAATTCAACCAGATGCATAATGATTGTTATCCAAGAGCACTGATATGGGCAAACTGGCGATTTTTGGTGGCACACCCGTTAGAATAGACCCTTTCCCGGCTTGGCTGGTTTTTGATGAGCGTGATATATAAGCGGTATCGGATGTAATCCGATCCGGAAGATGGGGCGGCTATCCATACCCGGGTCCAAAATCAATTGAATTCGCCCAACGTTTTGCGGAAATACAGGGTGGTGGTTACGCAGTTTTGATGGTAAATGGCATGGTGACCATGGAAGTTGCCCTGTGCACCATGAATATTGGTTGGGGGGACGAGGTGATCATCCCTGCAAACACCTTCCAGGCTACTGCTGCCTCCGTCATAAATGCAGGCGCCATTCCGGTAATCGTTGATCTGGATTTTGATACCTATTGTATCGATCCTAAAATTCTTGAAGCTGCCATAACTCCGAAAACAAAAGGTATCCTCCCTGTTTATCTGGGCGCTGAAATGGCAGATATGGACGCTATCATGGAGATAGCCAATCACTACAACCTGGCGGTGATTGAGGATTGTGCTCATGCGCATGGAGCAAGATGGCGCGGTATAGGTGCAGGCACTTTGGGGCACTGTAATCTAATCTTCGTAATTGACAAGGATGGATATTGTGAGTATATTAACGAATGAATCCCTTGTCTATCGGGGTAAGGAAATATACAACCAGGAATCAATTTAGGAAAAGAATCTCTAACTGTAATTTCAATGTATTTATACAAGCACAAATAAAGCGAACGAAAACAGTGGACTAGTTGTTCTAAACCATTCCTGTTTTTATGGATGGTCTGGTAGTATATCATCTAATAGTCATACCTTAACCAATAACTGAATTGGATGAGATGAAAGGAGGGATGTGTAAGGAGAGAGATTTGAAAAGCAAGTTTATATTATGGTGATTAAAATCCATAAAAAAATTTAAAGATCAAATAAAGGAGAGAAATCGTGAGTAAGAAAAGTTCGTTTTACACAATAATAACCATCTTGTTCATCGCAGCGATGGTCCTGTCGGGCTGTGCCCAGGCAACGACCACCACAGCGCCCCAAGAAACCACTGCTCCCCAACCTACACAACCACCAGCTACCACACTATCTGTGGGTGTCGTTCTTCCTACCAAGGATGAGCCACGCTGGATCCAGGATGAAACCCGTTTCAATGATGCCTTCACGGCTGCCGGGTACGACGTCCAGATCCTCTTCAGCCAGGGTGATTCCGCTA
>JBAQFX010000355.1:0-7565 GCA_049287485.1 Anaerolineales bacterium | reverse complement strand
TTCCTAGAGAATGCGAGGAGAGGAGATCTTTCAACCTCTTCCTATCATTAAACCGCATGAAATAGGAGTGGGCTTGCTCCGGAATCAGTGGTCGCCTTCGACCGGATTACGCAATTAAAAGACTCCTCGACCAAAACTTGAACCTGGAACCTGGCGGTTAGAGGGGTAATTCCTAGTGAATTACATTTAATGTTAACAACCAATGTAGATCATCGATTGAGTGGTGGGATGCAATCATCTTCAAGACCAGGATTCAGACTTCGCCGTAAAAATTCATATGAGCGAGAGAATACCGCTCAATCTGCTGCAGAGTTGGGTTGAGCAGCTGAATTGTTTACAGGTTTTATTTGAGTGATTCAATTACTATTGATCCTAATACTGTTGCTGCAATCCCAATAACAGCTCCAACAATTAGCATTATTATTTGGTCTTTGTTTCGCTTCCAGAAATTAAGGGTGTTTTTCCTTGAGTGAAATATTATTATGTTATACCGCGTGACCGAGAAGTGAGTTTCTACACTTAACCAGACAACAGAAGCGATAAATAATACCGATCCTAAAATAATAATGAATATATTTCTCATTATTATACCGACGATTAAAGGAATTACAGGTAAAAAACTCAACCACGGATTATTGTGTAAAAGTGGTTGGTATGTCTTACCTTTCAAGAGAATATTTTCTATGAGGGAAGCTATACCTTCTGCCTCAACATCGCCTTTACCAATATAAATATCCCCACTGTACGCGGTTAGCCGTATTCTAATATATGGTTTGTTGGTGCTAAATTGAATATCATGAGTTGTATCTTTAGAAAGTTGAGAAATTTCATCTATAGAACTGAGCCGATATCCGCAAGTTTCGATAATAACTTTTTCGTCGGCTATTCCGATGAGAAATTGATATAACTCCTCTATCTCGTCGCGGTATAAACGAAGATGGGGTAATGTTTTGAAAATAGAATCGCTTATCTTTTCCATAAATCAATTTCTAATATGCGGATTCCGGTGAAATCGCACACCGATTCCGGAGTTATGCGCACAGTCAGGAGAGGGGAAACGCTGGTTGAATATATTGTATCTCAACTGTGCGACATGGTGCGGAATCCTCGTAGTTTTCTTTGGGAATCGCCCAGCAAGGAAAGGCGATAAGCATTGTGAATAGTTCGATCCAGGATAGCATCAGCCAGAGTGGGATCAGGGAATCTGGCATGCCAATCAGAGACGGGGACTTGCGAAACAATGATCGTGGCAGATTTTCCAAAGCGATCATCGAATACTTCTAACAAATCCTGAGCAGAAGACAATAGGATTGGATCACGCATCCAATCATCCAGGATCAACACTTCAGTTCTGGATAAGGAACGAAGTAAGTTGAGATACGAACCATCCTGCCGGGCGTGGGTAAGAGTATGGAAAAAACGGGCAGTGTGCAGGTAACGGACGGAATAACCCGATTTGCAAGCTGCCATCCCCAGAGCACAAGCCAGGTAAGATTTTCCCGTCCCGGTAGCACCTGAAACGAGGATATTGAGGGCTTTGTCGACCCAATTGCATTGAGACAGTTCAAGGATCAGACGTCGTTCCAAGCCTCGTTCTGGAGAGAGATCCAGGTCTTCCACGGTAGCTCGCATGGGGAACTCCGCCAGCTTGAGGCGACGTTTCGTGCGGCTGTCCAACCGGCGAGTACATTCCAGATCCACCAATAGTAACAATCGATCTTCAAAGGAGAGCTGGGCATATTGGGGGTTGGAGATCTGTTCACGCAAACCATCCCGGAAGGCAGGTAAACGTAGTTGGAGAAGTTTTTCCATCAGTGTTTGGGAGATCATGAGAGGTTCCTTTCATCGTAGTAATCAGCACCACGGATATTCTCGTGGGTTGGGAGAGTTTCGACAACAGGAGGAGTGACCTGTTTCTGCAGGTAGATCAATTCCTGCGCAAGGGCCGTGTAAGAGAACTCTTTTGCCTCAAAGACTGCCTGGCAGGCTTGTTCCAACAAGGGATGGCTATATTTCCTGGACAGGCTGAGGATCCCCAGGCAAGATCGATACGCTTGTTCCGGAAAAGGTCGTGACCTGAGGGTGGCTTTCACCAGAATGGCAGTTTGGGGGCCGATCTTGCTGGCCCACTCGATCAATCTATCCGGGTTGATATCTTCCATGAATTGATGGTTGGCTGGCATGTGTTCACGCCGGGTGGAAAAACGTCCCTGTCGGAAGTTGCGCGGATGGATGGCAACCGATTTCCCGTAATGGAATATCTCCACCATCCTTTCGGTAGCGCGAATATCCACTTTTTCGTGGATCAAGGTATAAGGAACCGAATACAGGTGGTCATCAAATTCGATATGGTAATCAATGTTCACCGTGGCTGTCTTTCTCTCAGCATATTCATAGGGCTTTTCGGGCAAGGGTCGCAAGTTGGGCCGATCGATCTCTTCGAACTCCTGGCGGCGTGAGTGGCCAACAGACTGCATGATTTTGTTATTCAGCTGTTCCAACTTCTCTTTGATCGCCAGATTGACTTCATGCAAGCTGAAGAACTTGCGGTTTCTGAGTGGCGCAATGATCCACCGTTCCACATTTTGAACTCCATTTTCTCCCGCTCCCTTATCACGCGGTTTTTTAATCCGGGCTGGTAGTACCGCCACCTGATAATGCTCAGCCATCTCCTGGTATGCCAGATTGACGCCCGGTTCGTAGTAGTTGGGTTTGGTGATTCCTGTCCTTAAATTTTATGTAAAGTAGTCCATTATGTAAAGTAAAGAGGTTTTTCCCGGTAAAACAGCCGTTTTTGTTACCAAACACTTTACATAATAGGAATACAAAGACTTATCATAGTCTTACCTAAGAAGGAGGTAAAGACAATGATAGAAAATGAAGCTCAACTAAATGATCTTGTTTTTCAGGCTAAAAAGTGTTTACAGGAATTAAATTATTCAGATCAGACAATCAAAACCTACAGGTTAATATGGCAACGTTTCAGTGAATATGCACAAAACGAAAACCAACATCAATATTCAGAAGGTTTGGCCAGAGGGTTTCTTGATCAATATTATGGAATTTCCGACCTGGGGGGGAATCCAAAAAAACAGTTGGATCGTACCAAGATAAGAGCAATGAGGATCTTGGACGATATAAAAAATATAGGCCGCTTCCAAAGACAATATGGTTCCAAACCGCGAATAAGATCAAAAGGCTTTGAGGATGTTTACAAAGCCTACCAGTTATTTTTAATGGGTCAAAACCAGGCCAAGAATACGATTACTACTCGCTTATCGAGAATAGATACGTTTTTCCGTTACCTCGAAAGTAAAAATATTCTGGACACTGATGTGATATCACCCAAAATCATCATTGATTTTATGGCTTATCTACAGAAGAATTATTCGTCTACGGGTAAAAGCAATGTGATGTTCACATTAAGAAACTTATTAACCTGCCCAACATTAACTACATATTTTCCAGAAAGTCTTGGCAAAGTCATTACGGTAATCCGAACAAATAAACATGAGCGTTTACCTTCTTTTTATTCACAAGAAGAAGTAAAAAGAATTCTAGATTCGGTTGATCGATCAAGTAGTCAAGGAAAAAAGGATTATTTAATAATTCTTTTAGCCGCACAACTTGGTATACGCACTTCAGATATTCGTTGTCTGAAACTTGACGATATCAAATGGGAGAGTAATTCAATCGAGTTCTCCCAGCAGAAAACCAAAAAGTATATAAAGCTCCCATTATATGAGCCTTTGAAATTTGCAATACTTGATTACTTAAAAAATAGTCGTGTCCATGAGGCTATCTCCGTCTCAAATTATTTATTCATAAGGGCACGGGCACCTCACGAACCATATGCGGAGAACAATCGTTTTACGGGAAGAATCTTGATATATTTTAAAAAATCTGGAGTTCAAATAAAGGGGAAACACCACGGCCTTCATTCACTAAGACACAGTTTGGCCAGCCAGCTATTGAAACAATTGACTCCAATAACAAGTATAGCCAATGCACTTGGACATAATAGCATTGAAGCCACCAAACGATATTTACAAATTGATATCGAGCAACTCCGTACAATAGCCTTAGAGGTGCCCGGCCATGAACAATAATAAGGAACTTAATATCGAGTTTGATGATGGGGCCTACAAACAGTTATTTCTGGATTTTATTGGATACCAACGAAGTCTTGGTTATAAGTATGGAAAAAGCTCAATATATACATTGCGTTCCATTAATAGAGATCTTAATCAGATGAATTTGAAGCAGAAACATCTGTGTTTATCAAGAAGAATTATTGAAAGTCTGGTTGAAAAGCGTCCAAATGAAACTTGTGGAACTCAACAATACAGGATCGGGTTAATCAGGCATTTTTCATTGTATATGAACAGCGTTGGATACAATGCATATTTGATTCCCAAACGGTTTTTGCCCAAGATAAGTAATGATTTTAGGCCATATATTTTTTCAGACAGTGAAATATCTGCAATTATTAAAACAGCAGACTGTCTAAAACCAATGAAACACTACCCAAAGTATCATTTAATCTATCCTGCTTTACTAAGGTTGTTATATGGTTGCGGCTTGAGGATTTCTGAGGCGCGATTTCTAAAAACGCAGCAGGTCGACCTTGATCAAGGAATTATTTATATCGATAGGTCGAAGAATAACACCAGCCGGTATGTACCTATGTCTTGGTCGCTAACAGATTATTTAAAGCACTATGTTCGGGAAGCTAGTATTGACCTTAATTTAGAAGGTTTCTTTTTCCCTGCCCCCGATGGTGGCCCATATGATCTCAAGACACTTGAAGTGGGAATAAAGAATATTTATCACAAGGCCAGAATTGGCGTATTACCAAATGGCAGGCTCCCAAGGGTACATGATATTCGCCACACTTTTTCGGTTTACTCATTAAGGATGATGAAAAACAAAGGTCAAGATGTTTATGTGTCGGCGCCATTGCTCAGTACTTATCTTGGCCATACCAATATGATTGATACCGAAAAATACATTCATCTAACTACCTTTGAATTCGGTAATTTTATTGCTGATTCAAGGAGTTTATTAAATGGTGTCATTCCGGAGGTATTTTCTAATGAAACGGAATGATTTTATGGATTACGTTCAACTCTATTTTGCAAAATTCCTCACGTTACAGAGAGGGATGAGTCCAAACACAGTCGCTTCTTACGGTGACACAATTTCGTTATTTCTCGTTTTCTTTGCAGAAAAGAAGAAGGTTCGCCCTGAAAAACTCACTTTCCAACGGATCAACAAATTGGCTATTGAGGAATTTTGTAATTGGTTAGAAACAGAAAGACGCAATTCAATTTCAACGAGAAACCAGCGGCTTGGTGCAATTCATGCTTTTTTCAGTTATGTATTGTTTTCGGATCCAACATATGCAGCCATTTGCCGTGACATTCTTTCTATTGGAATGAAAAAACAACCACAGGTACCCCCTAAATATTTATCGATAGATGAATTAAAAATGCTTCTAAATATGCCGGATAGGACATGCCCCAGGGGAAGGCGAGATGTTGTGCTATTAACACTTTTGTATGATTCTGGTGCAAGAGTACAGGAGCTTATTGATTTGAAGGTTGGCGATATTAATTTCAAAAATTTCCCCACGGTGACCCTTTGCGGGAAAGGAAACAAAACCCGCATAGTTCCTATTATGTCTGAAACCGCCAAAATGTTAGAGGGTTACTTTAAAGAAAACCAACTTAACGACAATTCAAGCAGTGTGCTTTTTTCTAATCGGGTGGGAACTAAATTAACTCGAGCTGGTATTAATTACATATTGGACAAATATGTTCAGAAAGCAAGAATTAAATCCCCAGATTTGTTCAAGGAGGATCCAACACCTCATACCATTAGACACAGCAAGGCCTCACATTTGGTACAGAGTAATATAAATCTTTATTACATTAGAGATTTTCTGGGACACGTTTCTGTGAAAACAACGGAAATATATGCCACATGCAATCCGGAATTTACCAGGAAAGCCATTGAAAATGCATCGATGGAATTGACAAAAGATGACAGGTACTACGATATTACCAAGAAGGATGAATTGTTGTCCTTCTTAAAAGAATATCGGTGAAAAATTACTCTTTTCATTATGTAAAGTTATTTTATGGAACTGTGAACTGTATGGAGGTAAGGAATAACCAGCTTAATTTTTATAACAGGGCTGACAATGTCCAATAAATAACTAAAGCAATAGCCAAGCAGTATTACTGCCTGCAAATGGGCAATTTTTGCATTCCAAATTTCCGGAATGGTTTTGTTATTCAAGTATTTAATAAATTGGGACCCCAGCAGAATTTTTTAGACAACGCTTTTTTAGCTAACTTTACATAATGGACTACTTTACATAAAATCTATTATGTAAAGCTTTACATAATAGATTGTCAGGTACCAGAATCTTTACCACCCCACCAAAAAACTCAAAAGCACGCACATGACCATTATTCCAGTTGCACTGGTTCTCGCTGGATTGTGCTTCCGCATAGAGGTAATTACTGGCAGGTAAAATAGCCACAAATACACAGACCTGGCTGATCGCACCGGTCTCTGGATCAGAGACCGGAATCTTCAACCCGGCATAATCCACCTGCATTTGTTCGCCGCCGGTATGCTCAATATGTCTCCTGGGCTCTACCTGGCTGTCCTTCCAGCGCTGATAGTGCTCGCAAAATTGTGAGTATTGATAGCCTTCCGGATATTTTTCCTTGTACTCCTGCCACAGCAGCTGCAGGGTGACCCCCTTTTTCCGTTTATCTTTTTGCACTGCTTCCCAATCCGGCAACGGATATTTCCGCTCTGCGACCGCCGCATTCTTCTCTGGAAACAGCTTTTGATAAAGTTCCTCTTCACCGATCTCTCTGAGAGGCCAACCTATTCCTGCTACCTCTGCCCTTTTCAGATATTCGCCTACTGTGCTGTTGGATACCTTACAGGCTCCAGCTATCACCCTATTCGATAATTTGGCTTCATACTTCAATCTAAGTACTTCTTTGATTTTCTTCACGGTTAATCTCTTCCTGGTCATGTCTACCTCCTTGTTCTTCAAGGTGTAAGCATGCCATATTTTGGGATTAACCAGCGTTTTCCTCCCCCCTAAAAGTGTGCGGATAACTCCGGAATCACTGTGCGGATAAGTCCGGAATTGCTGTGCGCTTTACTCCGGAATCACTGTGCGGCATGGAGCGGATTTTGCAATTTATGACCTTGAGAATTAGGAAGATACAAGAATGCGTCGCTGTGGAAGGGAGCCGAAAATGATCGACGAATGCCATTGAAACTCGGTTGCCTATTGCTGTGTTTCTGCAAATCGGGTTGAATCATTTGACGGATAGAAGTCCTGGGGTTGCGGACAAGTTGATCTTCACCGACCCACCGGTTGGCAGGTAGACCAGATATTTACCATTCGAAGTAAAGGGATTAGCAAGGGCATTTCAAAAGGAAACCAGTTCACCATACAGCGTCATCGCCAGCAGGTTTCTCCAAAGGTGAAACCAAAACCATGCAAAACGCGCAACGCCAGAGTGTTATAA
>JBAQFX010000354.1:0-10377 GCA_049287485.1 Anaerolineales bacterium | reverse complement strand
TGTAACGCAGCGAAGAGGGTCTTGTCATCGCCAGTGAGCAAGGTGCTCATGGAACCCGGTTTCACGGCCAGACTGTATTCCCGGAAGATGTGCAGCGCCTCGTCGATAGCCAGTGATAGATCCTCTTTCCCTAATGGATACAGACTGACTTGAGCTGAAATAGCGACCATGTCGTTCAATCACCTGAGCCCATCCACAACTTTCCAGCTCCTTCCACGGAAAGTAATCCCATGGTTCATTCATCACCGGTATATTGGATTCCAATTAGCAATCAAGAAAGTTCCAATTACAAGTTTTGACCAGGACGGGATCAATTCCTAAAGATTAACCTGACATTCGCGAAAGAACTGGGCCGAGGATATGTTTCATCTTCATGCTCAGTCATAAGCCTTTCGAGTAGCTTCATCCGACATCGTTTGCTCTAAAAGCGGGGGCCAAATACCGTCTTCCCATGTCCCGAGTTTCGTATGCATTTCCAGGTATTTTCTCGGGATGGGGTGTGTGCCAACGATCACCTTCACTCCATAACTCTCTTCAAGAAAAGCTTTGAAGGTGTGGATATACGGGCAGGGAGGATAGCCAACCAACAGCCCGGTCGCCAGATGGATCACCTGAACTCCATTCTTCATCATTTCCTCGCCAGCGTATTCAAAATTACCACCTGGGCAGCCATTACAGGTCGTGTAGCCCACCAGCTCGACTTCATAATTGGCGTATTGGGCGAATGCACCTTCCTTGTTTCTCATCGCCCGCAGGCATTTCCCGCCAGCACAGGTTCGATAGCGGTCACAAATGATAATCCCAATTTTTATTTTTTCGCTCATCTCTCTCTCCTGTCCAAATGACTCATTACTATTTGTAGAGGTAAATTAGATCACAACTCCGCTTAACAGAAGCACAAATCCGAGAAACATAGGGTGATTGCTAATGTCGTAAACACTACCCGTCATCAGAGCGCTTGCTTCCTGAAAAGGTTTAACGGTGATGCCAACTTTTCGCAGGGTACTGCCGGAAATGATATACATCAAAATCCCGATCATCGATGGGATCAGACCAAGCAAATTCCAGTGCAAAGAGATCAGCTTGAGGATCGGAATTATTAAATGTAAAATCAGCAAGATGATAAGAGCGAATAATAGGTAGATTGCGGGGAGCATTTGCTTTACTTTCATTTTTAACTTTTCTTTTCATGCTCCCAGTCTTCAAGAAAGCGTTTTAGCAATTCCATTAGCTCATCCGATAAAATGAAATCAACCACTTTTACATCTTGTGAGGTGACCCCCGGCACTTTCGCCACTGCTATTTGGATCGTATTTGCAAGAGGCACAGCAATTGGGCAAAGCGGCGAAGATGGCCGGAAGGTGTAGGACACCCGCCCCTGCTCATCCACCGTCAGGTTTTCGATTAAGCGCATACGGATCACATCCACGCCGGTTTCAGGATCAATTACCCGAGATAGATGCTCTAAAATTGCCTGGCGTATTATTTCAGAGTCTGTCATGGCTGGTTTCCTCTTTCATTAACTCGGGTGGCGATGTTTTGCCAGACAGCATGCATCGCCTGGCTGGCCGGTGATGCGGGCTCATATACTGTCACCGGTTCGCCATTGATCATTGCCTCGGTGACGGCCGGATCGAAAGGAATGCGGCCAATAATCTCAACACCCACTTCGATGCAAACCGCATCAATCTGAGCTGTGCCTTCCGGGTAGATGTCAGCCTTGTTAATCACCACCAGTGTTGGGATTCGGAAGTGGGAGGTTGTTTGCAGCGCACGCTTCATGTCATGGATTCCGGCAACAGAGGGCTCAGTAACGACGATTGCCAGGTCCGCACCAGCTGCAGCAGCAATCACCGGGCAGCCTATACCGGGTGGACCGTCCACAATCACTACATGGCTATTGTTATCTAACGCATGCAGACGGGCATTTTGTTTCACCAATGTGACTAATTTCCCTGAGTTTTCTTGCGCCGGGAAAAGATCAGCATGATAGAGTGGCCCATAGCGACTATCAGAACGATACCATTGACCAACAGTTTGGGGTTGCATGTGGATGGCTTCCTCAGGGCACTGATAAATGCAAGCGGCACAACCATCACAGGCAATAGGATCCACCCAGTAACCTTCGGTTGTGGACTGGATGGCATCAAAACGGCATACCTGTTCACATATCTCACAGCCATTACAAAGTTGCTGATCAATGATGGCAACAGATCCGCCAGTGAAATCGTGTGTCTCCTGGCGTTTGGGACGCAATACCAGCTCCAGGTTCGCCGCATCTACATCAGCGTCAACCAGCACAGCCTGGAAATGGGGGTAACCATCATGCGCCAAGTGGGCAAAAGCTGCTGCCAGGCTGGTTTTACCAGTACCACCTTTACCGCTTAAGATGACAAGTTGTTTCATAAGACCTCATGAAATTGAGTGTATTGAGATAAAGCTCTCATTATCTGGATAAAAAATAATCGTGGCGACCGCGTCAAACAAGTTCAATATTCATCTCCATCCTGCCTCAGTCAAATCTTCTCCATTGCCAAAATAAACAAATAGACAAGTGGATTAATTTCTTCAATCATTACCAAATACCCGGGAATAACCGATAGCATACCTGGCGGGAGTATTCAACATAACCGGGTAATTCAGCTTGTAACATGCGGTCCTCATGTACCGTGCGAACGAACATCATCAATGCGGCCAGCAGCCCGGGGATGACTGCATACCAAGACTCCAACAGCAAGCCCGTCACTGGCCAGAGTAAAATCGTGGCTAGATATGCAGGATGACGAACGAACCGATAAGGTCCGCCATGAGTGACTTTTTGGTTTCTATCCACCTGGAGGCGTGATTCAGATGAAAAAAAGGGATTGGCGCTAACTGCCCAGGACGCTAGCCAATTTCCAAACAGATAGATTACATACGAAATAATGATCAGCGCTATCGGCATTTCTCCAGACCAGCGGAAACGACCGCCATCGATCCCGGCAACCAGAATAGTGCCAAAGGAAAAGATAAAATACACTGGCACAATCCAGCGGTCATACGGCTGAGTATTTTCATGTCGGGTTGCACGTTCGACCAATAGGGCCGGATCATGCCAACGTAGAAGAAGGATGAATACCACCTTGGTTAACCCCCATACCGCTACAAACAGCCACCCCAAATTCCAGTTGAGGCGCCCTGCTCCGGCGAATATCAGCACAGCAATTAAAAGGAGTGATGCCAGAATGCCGACCAGCGTTTTCAGGAGGGCGGCATTGGGTGTTAGTGTCCTGGAGGGTTCTTTTTTTTCATTCATCATCTATTTCCGAGTTTCTGGTGTCTGCTGGTAAAAGACGCGTAAAGTGTAATCAAATACTTTCCAGATAACGGTTTGTGTGGTACTGTAACATTGCATATTTCTTCGGCGTATATCTTGCTTCTGCCTGGATTGACTTCATGATGAGGCGCTTCGGTTGTGAAGGCAAAGGTGCCCCCAGTCTTTAAAAGGCGTTTTGCTTCTATATCCGATACGGACTCGTACTGCATCTGGAGGTTGCTTTGAGCGGTCATCTGATCATATCCGAGTCAATCAATATTTTGAAGCTTATAACTTACCTGATTATTTTTCGAGAGCGCATCAGACGGGCGATGCCGATAATAAAATTCGTCTGGGGAACACGCTCCATATATCGCCGATACTCTTCACCAAATTTCTCAATACCTTGCTGATCAGCTATTTGAATATCCAACCAGATCAACACTGCGGAAATAACACCTAAAAAAACCACTAACCAATGCTGGGCGAGCAGCATCATTGCAATACCGAACAGAATACCAGCCAAATATTGCGGGTGTCTTACGATGGCATACAGGCTGGTATCAACCAGACGCTTCGTTTCTACATAACTTTTACCTTTTGCTACGCCGCCTTTTTGGCGAAGGATGAATATGGGTGCAAATCCAAAGATCCCTGACAGCACCCAGATAACGCAGCCAATCCATTGAAGCACCTCTATTCCTGGCAACTTATAGACAAAAAAGCCCAGGATGTATTGAACGACTAACAAGACACCAGCAATTGTGATGAATCCGTAGGATTTAATTGCTATCACGTTATATTTTCCCTTTATGTGAACATCAATACCGTACCTGCCGGGCATGAACGCACTTTACTGCCAAAAGCTTGGGAAAAAGCGACCAGGGCGCGCTCGCCGGTACAATGGTTGAGATACAGGTAGGGTGTCTCTCTTGTATTCGCGCCGCGTAATATAGGTATCGTGTATTCCAGGGTTTCCGCATCTACATTGGCGAGATGAGCTCCACCCACAATAGCGATGATATCTTTATTAAAAACATTTCGCACATGCGCCAGAGTATTCAACAGCCCCGCGTGGCAGCAACCACACAGGAGGAGCAATCCAGATTGAGTCTCTAAAATCAGCGACATGTCATCACGATAGGGATCGGGTTGCATGTCCTTGTCTATTTGGATGTAATGATGGGGGCTGCGCCCTTCAAATTCCGTCCGTGTGGTAATCTCGCCAGTTGTCCACACACCAGGCAATATCTGACTTGGTTCAGTACTCAAGTTCAAGATCACATGTTTCGCCAGCTCGTCTTGTGCCATGCGCATGCCAATGCTGCGTATCTGCCCATCCTTAATTGCATAGCGTTCGCGGAACAGATCGGGATGAGCATAGAGGGGCAATCCAGGTCGACTGTATTGCAAGAAAATACCCAACCCACCAGTATGATCGTAATGCGCATGGCTTAATGCCAGCGCGTCCAACTGGTTCAGGTCAAGTCTAAACTGAGCAGCATTATGTACTAACACATCACCGCTCTGCCCGGTATCGAAAAGAATCCTGCCTGTGGGCGTCTCGATTGCAAAAGCAACGCCATGCTCGGCTTTAAAAATGGCGCCATCTAACGTTTTATCATCGATCAGACATCGTATTGTGACCATCTTCATCAACCATGAATATCTCGATTTCTGGATGCTTTAAGGCTTCTTTATAAATCGATCCGCATTGTATAAATCCCAAGGCGAGCCCGCTTCCACGCACCACTAAGAGTCTCGCATCGGGGGGACGTATCTCAATTTCAGGAAGCAGGGTTACCAGGCCATCTGTGCCAATGCGAGTCTGCCCGATGGAATGCGTCCGGAGGAGTGAATTTTCCAGCTTTTCTAGCCTGCCCAGGCTGAATCCTCCTGAGCTTCGGCTGCCCCGAAAGACAAGTACCATCTCTCCTGGCTGAAATTCATACTCAACAAAGGCATCTGGCGGAATTCGGATAATATCCCTTGGGTTTACCAATGACCAACCATATACCCATTTACCTCCTTTGACCAATCGTGGCATATACTCTTATCCTTATCCTTATTACTTCACTTCAGCAAGCACAATGCAGTGCGTCCCATTAACGCGTCCATGCATTGTGCCATCATCTGCTATGAGGTACAGTTCTTCCAGCTCAGATGGCGTGTAATGGGCAAGCATTTCAAACCCACGGGCGACCAGGAAAGGCTCTACTTCGCCTTCCTCCAGGCCGAACGTCCAGCCTTCACCGGTTTTAGCGACTGTCTCAAAAATGCCTTGCTCACCATAGTAGCGGTTCTCCCGGCGTAAGACCGAGGCATAGATGTAATCGAAAACAATCCGGCTGCCATATGCAGCATGTTTGTGAATGAAGGCCAGCGTGCCGTCCACTGACTGGGATGATAGATACATACTGACACCCTCCCACAGGAACAGCGTCTTTTGTCCATCCTGGTAACCAGCCTTGGATAAGACGTCAAATATGTCTTCCCGGTCGAAGTCGATCGTTGCAAAGATCAGCTCTGAAGGAATTTTCAATCTTTTCTTGTGGAAGATCGCTAGTTTTGGCTCCTGTGTGGCGGGCACATCCAGCTCGAAGATCTTTGTAGCGTGATTATGGTCCGCAAAGCGCAAAGCGCGAGTGTCGAAGCCAGCGCCGAGTAAGACAATCTGTACGAAGCCAGCTTCCAGCGCATCTAAAAAAGTTGTATCAAATACCTTTGTCCGTACGCAGACATACTCGTATATACCGGTAGGAAACATCTTGCGCATGAGAAATTTTCGCAGAGGGGCGTATTCAAGCATGAATCTGGGAATTGGCGGCAGAATGATCTCTGCCAGGTTATCTGGCCCTCGAAAACGAGGGTCTTTTTCACGCGTGGCGCAGGCGCGCGAAAAACAGGTATATGCAGCAGTGCGTGAGGCTTTGGTTTCGATCCGCCGTTTTGCCGTAGCGATCATCTCCATGGTTTCTAAAGTTACACTCCTATACCTGAATTCAAACCTTCTTTGCACTCAAACGACGATAGTAGGAATGGCTGGTGTACAACGCAGCGACTGGGTTGTGGCCGGTGACGCGGTCCTTGGCTACCAAAACCGTTACTGGAGCCTCCGAATGACGGAAAAAGAGACTGTCATGCCCCACGCATAATCCCACGACAATGTTCAGCCCGGTGCCCGCCTCGTTTAGCAGAGCGGCTTGCCCGATAGGATTGCACAATCCCTCGAACTGGCCAGGGTGGATTTTCTCCTCATCTTTCAATCCAATCTCTTCTTTAGGAATTGATCCGACCTTACAGCAGACACTGCTGACCTGGAAGCCATTCGTTTCAAGAATCTCTTGCAACAGACTGGCTTCACGGATCAGGCCGATGCAGGTTGCAATACCCAGATGCGAAACCCCGATCCGTCGTGCAAATTCCATCACTTCCTGCACGCGCGGCCAGCGGCAATAGCCGGTTGCCTCCACCTGAGCTGCCGATCGGGCCAGACGCTGTGTCTCTACATCCGAAAGGTAGATCTGGCGGGCTTCGACCAGGGACGTGGACTCATTTGATGCTGGGCAAAAAACTGGCAAAGGTTTGGTGCCTGGTTTTTCACGGCATGCCTGCACCCGGCAGATTGCGCACTTAAGTTCCATGTTTGCTCCTATAAAAATTCAACTCAACTGTTGTTATATGAAATTCACTAACAGCCAAAGGATAGCCAGAATGAATACAAGCACACCGAAAACTAACCATAGGAAACGCCAATCAAGCGGTATTTCAGCACTACCTTCAGGTAGTGGTCGTGCGTCAGGGTCGAAATATCCATACAGACGATCCATAGCCGGTGTGTTTATGCTGGTTTGGCGTTTCAAGGCGTTGAACTCGTCTGCAAGGTGTTTAATTTCGTCTTGTGCAGCCTCACCATGCATCATGGAGAGCTTAAAACGTGGATCGACGATTCTTGTCTTGAATCCCCACACCAGGATCGGTTCAGGGATACGCTCAAAGCGTCGTGCGCTTTGGGGCACGATCGGATAGCCCAATGCCCTCAGAACACGATAACCTTCTCGAATGGCGCGGATTGCCAACACGATTGCATCGCGGGTGTGTGCCATGCGAATATTGTCCCGTCCAGCAGCCCGCATCGCCGGGGCGAGTGATGGCATTAACAGTGCCACATGCGTCTTGAGCCAGGCATCCATATCAGTACGAAGCTCAGCGCCAAAATCCTTCATGCTGGTGAGGGTGTTACCCACTTGTTTCAGACGGGGCGTGATAAAGCCATCTACCTCACCTATCGGGATCATGGCTTTATTACCGGGTTTGGCACCGATCATGTAATAAACTGCATACCCTCGTCTATAACCAGCCGCCAGCGGGAACCCCATCAACACACGCTTCGACCCAAGGGCGTTAACCAATTCCCCCGGACCAGCCGCGTTATTCATCAAGAACAGAATGTCAGGCGTGTGCTGGTTTGCCGCAAGGACGGGTAAGATCTCTAACGCCCGGTTCTTGCGCATGATGACAAGCACCAGATCATATGCATCTTGAGGGTCAAGATGATCAATAATTTGAGGTCGTGCCACGCTTTCCTGGTCTGTTTGGGTGTCGACGAGGATAATCCCATGTTCCCGTAAGTCTATTAGGCGCTGCCCGCGGGCAAGCAATGAGACAGTATGACCTGCTTCGTGGAGCTGAGCGGCGAACAGGCTGCCCAATGGTCCAGCACCGTATACCAATATGTTCATAATTTACTTTTCATTATTCTTGTGCAATTTTATTTTTAATAATTTCCATCCAACTGACTGCTCATTGAACGTAAAAGAGGAAAGGATTGTTTAATATTCAATCAACGCCGATTCATTATTTGGGTAAACATCTCAAGGAAGTGTTCTCCATATTCCTGGTGAATTTCAACCAATGTTTTTCCCTGTGCCACACCTTCAGCTATAACTCGCTCGAAGGGGATGCGTAACAACACCGGCAGGTGCTTATCAGTGCAGAAATCATTCAATTCTGGATAGGAGCTATTCTCCCGGTTGATAATCACACCCGAGGGGATGCCCAGCTCCCGGCCGACTTGCACAGCTAACCGAAGGTCGTGCAGCCCAAACGGGGTGGGTTCGGTTACCAGCAACAAGAAATCACTGCCGCGCACCGTTTCGACCACCGGGCATGACGTTCCGGGGGGTGCATCCCGGATCACCAACTGCCCAGGCTGCGGTATAGCCCATTTTTTAAGCTGACGGATGACTGGCACAGCCATCGGCTCTCCCACATCCAACACTCCATGGGCAAAAGAAATTCCTGCTTCCGCAGGTCCTCGTTGGATCACACCCATCCGATCAGGAATCTCTTTGATCGCTTTTTCTGGGCATAATGCCGTGCAACTCCCGCATCCATGACAGAGCTGCGGAAATACCAAAGTTTTCTGACCCAACACGGCTATTGCATGATATTGACACACCTCTGCACACTTGCCACAGTGAGTGCATATGGTTTCATCTACGTCAGGAATTAGCAGCACCACGTCCCGTTTTTCTTCAAATCTGGGATGAAGGAAAAGGTGAGCGTTGGGTGCCTCGACATCACAATCCAGAAAAAGCGGTGGAGGGGTCAGGTCCACCGCTAGGCTGAGAGCAAGGCTGGTAGCGACCATCGTCTTGCCCGTGCCGCCCTTACCGCTTGCAACGGTGATAATCATTTATCGCCTTCGCGAGTAGTGTCCCTGGTTGGTTGGCCCTCCGACGCGTTCAAGCTTTCCAGCTTTGAAGTGTTCGATGGCCTCCTTAACAGTGGCGCTCACGCCAAACAAATACATGGCGATACCAGCAGCTTGGAGTGCGTTGTAGGCATTTGGCCCAAAATCGCCGCTGATGACAGCCTCAACTTTCTGGTTGGCAGCAAACTGGGCTGCTAGCGCGCCAGCTCCGCCCATCGCACCGACACCCGAATTTGGATGCGCCTGCCATTCCAGCGTATCAGGATCTACAACGATTAGAAATGCCCCGCGCCCGAAACGCATGTCCACTTTCGAATCAATGGTCGGGGAAGTACCGGTCAGGATAATTTTCATGGTTCAGCTCAATAGATTCTCAAATTCATCCTCGTGCTCAACTTCTTCACTAAGGATGTGGATAATAAGGTTATATGTGATTGGATCTTTGCCATGAATTTTTTTAGCCATTCGGTTATAGGCTTCAATGGCACCGTGCTCAGCCTTGATCACCGTCCGAACAATTGCTTCAAAATCTCTTTCATTAACTGGCGGGATCGGGTATCCATCATTGCTGGTTTCAACCAGCTTGCTTATCTCGATCACTGGCTTACCTCCCAGCGAGGCAATGCGTTCAGCCAATTCCTGCTGGTGCTCCAGTTCATCTTTGGATGTATCCAGGAGTAAGGCGGACAACTGTTTGGCGGCTGGCCGACCTGTGACCACCTGCCCCATGTAGTTATAGGCATACGCAGCCAGCCATTCATCTGCGTACAAGCGATTTAGGTCGGATAAAAGATCATCCACATCCAGATCGATGATGTGCTTTCCTTTGCTTCCCATTTTATATTCTCCTTTATTTTTACTCACGGATCATCTTTGTCCCGCAATTGGGACATGTTCGGTCAATGCAACGCTGACCAACGATGTGCGGTTCCTTGTGCCCGCACTTGGGGCAAACACAGTTACCGCCAGGACCGGAGCCAGGCTTGTTGCCACCGCCCTGTCCTCGTCCACCCCCCTTGCCGCGACCTTGGCCTCCCTGGCCACCTCTACCGCGAAAGTTTCGGTTTATCATATTTATATCTCCTTAATCTGCTTGAATAGCACGCGAGACTTTCGAATTACCCGTCCCGCGCGCCATACAGTCATTTTGGGTCATTTCGATTCAATTTCCTCGATACGCTTTTGGATGGCGTCTAGCTGTCCTTTCAGCCAATCAGCCTGTGCCTTAAGGTCAGCAGTTTCCTGCTCCGGTGTGGGTGTCACCCATCCTGGAACGCCGGTGGCAAAAAAGCGATGCCGCCAGCCGCGACCCCCGAAGCCGAATCCGCTGCGGAATCCTGAACCCGGATGAGCATAACCGGGCCAG
>JBAQFX010000353.1:0-8509 GCA_049287485.1 Anaerolineales bacterium | reverse complement strand
CACCAGAGGACATGCGACGAATGAATTGGACGGATTGGATCACCTCTATAGAGGATAGCTATTACCAACTCAAAGGCTGTGTGGACCAGGTTTTCGTGATCGGACTATCGATGGGAGGCATCCTATCACTCCTGTTTGCAGCTCAGTATCCGGTTACAGGTGTGGTAGCCATGTCCACACCATACGCCTTACCCAATGATCCACGATTGCCTTTCATTCGCATCATCGCACTATTCAAGCCCTGGATGAAACAAGGACCCCCCGATTGGCATAACCCTGAAGCAGCTAAAGATCATGTTTGTTACCCATACTTCCCGACCCGGTCAGTAATGCAACTTCGCGATCTATTAGGTGAGATGAGATCAGCCCTGCCTAAAGTGAGCGTACCAGCTCTGATCATTCATTCACGGCAAGACAAGGGGGTCGTACCTCACAATGCCGAGCAGATCCTGGCAGCTTTAGGCAGCCAAGATAAGCAGGTTTTCTGGGTCGAACACAGTGGACACGTGATCCCACGGGAGCCAGATAGAGAATTGGCTTTTAAAACCACCCACGAATTTATGCAAAGAATCATCTCATCTGGGTAAGTTTTATGAGCCGTGATCTGATCTTGCTGGGCATCTCACTGATGACCTGGGGCGTCGGTGAGGCAATGTTCTTTATCTTCCAGCCCCTATACTTACAGCAATTGGGGGCAAATCCCGTAGCTATTGGAGCCATCTTTGGGGGAGCAGGGATCGCCATGACCATCGCTCACATCCCAGCCGGGCACCTGGCAGACCGCATTGGCAGAAAACCACTGTTGCTGGTATCCTGGATTATAGCCACATTGGCGACATGGACGATGGCACTCGCCCCCAGCTTATCCTATTTTGTCATCGGGATGCTGCTTTACAACCTGACAGCTTTTGTCTCATCACCATTGAACAGCTACATCACAGCGGCACGTGGTAAGTTAAGCGTCGGTAGAGCTATTACAATGATCTCGGCACTATATAATGTTGGAGCAGTTATCGGGCCGTGGTTAGGGGGTCAGATAGGTGAAAGATATAATCTAAAGACAATATATCTGATCTCTGGAAGCCTGTTCATCATATCGCTGTTTGTGCTGCTATTCGTCAAAGCCCAACCTGTAGAAGCTCTTGACCCGAATGAACATGGAAATGGGAGATTTTTAAATCGACAATTTGTGACTTATCTGGCTGTGATTTTCCTGGCGGCTTTTTCGATGTACCTGGCTCAACCACTTTCTGCAAACTATTTACAGAACCAACAACACCTGAGTCTGGATTTAATCGGTGTCCTGGGCTCCGTTTCAGGACTTGGGATCGTGGTGTTAAATCTGGGCCTGGGAAACCTTAAAGCCCACATCGGGTATCTACTGGGTCAATTTACCGTGGCTTTATTCACATTAATCCTTTGGCAGGGAACAGGTTTTGGCTGGTTCTGCGTGGGTTATTTCCTCATCGGTGGATATCGCTTTGCGCGTGCTCTTGCCACAGCCCAAACCAGAAACCTTGTCCACCAATCCCGGATGGGGCTGGCATATGGGATTACAGAGACGGTTAGTTCTTCCGCAATTATCCTGGCACCTCCCATAGCGGGTTTCCTTTATGAAATTAACCCACCTCTGATGTACATGGTTGGGTTTGGCATGATCATCATTTCGATCTTGGTCAGCGCACGCTTTATCCCACGAGCCGAAGCCTCAATATAATCCCGATATTCATTCTATAATTATCCAGGCGAGTATCCAATTTAACTAAAAATCAATCGGCAGTTGATGGAGGACTCATGGATCATTTATTGAATTCTGGACTTCAAATCATCCTGTGGTTCCAAACCCTGGGTGGCTGGCTCACGCCCGTGATGAAACTGTTCACTTTTCTGGGAACGGAACAGTTTTATTTGCTGGTTGCGCCAGCGATATTGTGGTGCATTGATGCAACCTTTGGATTACGGCTGGGTCTATTTCTAATGATCAATGGCATGATCAATACCGCACTGAAGGTGGCATTTCATGGACCCCGACCGTATTGGTATACCAGCCAAGTGAATGTACTGGGCAGTGCTGAGAATTCATTTGGAATACCATCTGGTCACGCGCAAAATGCCGTGGTCGTTTGGGGAACCCTGGCAGACCACATCAAACATCGTCTTGCATGGGTCATTGCTATTATTATCATGATCATGATAGGTTTATCGCGCATCTATCTGGCAGTTCACTTTCCACATGATGTATTATTGGGATGGGTGTTCGGGGCTGTCATGCTGTGGGTGCTGCTGCATTTTGAGAAACCAGTGGTTCATTGGATAAAGCAATATAAGGTATGGATCCAGCTAGTGGTGATCTTCCTGTTCTCCATATTCCTGATTCTGATCGTTATGATTGCCCAACTTAGTCTGAGCGGCTGGAGTATCCCTGTGGACTGGGTAAACAATGCACATCTGGCATTCCCCAATGAACCCGAAATTAATCCTCTTTCCTATCACAACTTCCTATCAGGCACCGGGGCTTTCTTTGGCCTGGCAGCCGGGTGGATATGGATCTCGAAATTAGGAGGATTTTCAACCAACGATACCTGGATTAAACTTTTCCTTCGTTATTTATTGGGATTAATTGGAGTTTTAATCCTGTATCTTGGATTGGGTTCGCTTTTCCCTGAAACAGAGACCTTTGTTTCCTATGCCCTGCGTTATATCCGGTACGCACTAATTGGGTTTTGGATCTCTGGTTTTGCTCCCTGGCTATTTGTGAAGGTAAAACTTGCTTCGCCTATTCATTAAGCATACCGACTTTAACAAAACAGGCTGGCAAGGATAGATCATGCCAGCCTGCTGGTTTTGTTTCAGGTGAATCAGTCTTCTTTGGCTTCCTGGAGATCTTTTAAACGAGCGGCGATCACATCAGCGGCAATATGTGCCGGAACAATTTCGTAATGGTCGAACTCCATGGTGAAGATACCCCTGCCACCGGTCATCGAGCGCAAATCGGTGGTATAACGCTGCATCTCGGCTAGGGGAACTTGAGCTGTGACCACAGAATGACCTTTTTCGTTATCCATACCCTGCACGCGTGCCCGGCGGGTATTTAGATCACCCAGGATATCACCCATGTTGGCTTCTGGAACGACAATCCTTACATTCATGATCGGTTCGCGGAGTACTGGACCGGCATCCTTGAAGGCCAATTTAAAAGCCTCTCGCCCAGCGGTCTCGAAGGCAATTGGTTTCGAGTCAACAGGATGCTCTTTCCCATCATAAACCGAGACATGAACGTTAAGAACAGGATATCCAGCAACCACGCCTTCTTTCATGACACTACGCACGCCTTTTTCGATGGCTGGCATATAGCTGTTTGAAATAGCTCCACCAAACACATCATTAGTAAACTCAAAATCATCTTCCTGATATGGCTCGACGCGCATAAACACTTCGGCAAATTGACCGGCGCCACCGGTTTGTTTCTTATGGCGATATTGAGAAGAGCTTTGTTTGGTGATGGTTTCTTGATAAGGTACTTTGGGTATTTCGACGCTCAACCCGGTTTGGAACTTGCTTTCGGATTTGCGAATGGCGACATCAATGTGTTGGTCACCCATGCCTTGCAGAATAGTCTGATTAGTGCTTGGTTCCTGCCTCCAGCTGAGGGTCATATCTTCTTCACACAGGCGGGTGAGTGTTGGGCTGATCTTGGCAGAATCTGCCTGCGACTTGGGGAACACTGCTACACTGAATAAGGCATTGGGATAAACCGGGGTGGGTAGAGCGAGGGGATGTCCGCGATCACAAAAAGTATTCCCGGTTGAAGTGGCACTCAGTTTTGGAACAGAGGCAATATCGCCAGCGTGGATTAATTTCATGGGGATTTGTTCTTTACCTCGTAGCAAATGAACCGTACCAAAGCGCTCTTCAACACTTTTAGTCTGATTCCAAACACGGGAATCTGAGCTAACGATGCCTGAATAAATACGGAAATAAGTAATTCGTCCAACGAAAGGATCGGCAGTGGTCTTCCAGACATACGCAGCCAAAGGCTGATTATCTGCCGGAACCAATTCTTCATCACCATCTTTTCCCTGGGCTATCGCAGGTGATGCCTCCAGTGGAGAAGGCAGTAGATTAACAATTGCATCCAGCAGTGGTGCGATGCCAATTTCCGCAGAACCGGCTGAAACAAATACCGGAATCCAGTCCCCGGCCAAAACAACCTTTTTAAATCCACGTAGGACTTCTTCGGGGGATAAATCCTCACCCTCGAGATACTTTTCAAGAAGGGCATCCTCTCCCTCGGCAGCAGCTTCAATCAATTGCATTCTGGCAGTGTCGACATCGTCCTTGTATTCTGCAGGAATTTCCTGAGAGGTCTCACCAGCCTCAGGATAGGCTTTCATGGTCAATAAATCCAACACGCCTTTAAAATCAGCTTTTTCACCCCAGGGAAGCTGGACCGGGATTAGGCGCTTGTCCGAAATTTCCTGGATGGAATCGAGTGCTTTGTGGTAATTCGCATTATCACGATTCATCTTGTTGATCACGATCATACGAGGTAATTTAAAAATATCGCAGTAGGACAGGGCAATTTCTGTGCCCACCTCTGCCCCTGAGACTGAGTCAACTAAAACAGCAGCACTATCGGATATCCTCAGTGCTGATATTACCTCCCCAATGAAATCGGTGTATCCGGGCGTGTCGAGGACATTGATTTTACATCCTTGATATTCAACCGGGATGACAGATGTGGATAAAGATATTCTCCGCCGGATTTCCTCCTCTTCAAAATCTGAGGTGGTCGAGCCGTCTTCTATCTTTCCTAAACGAGTGGTTGCACCCGTAAAATGTAAAAATGCTTCTGCCAGCATGGTTTTACCAGCACTACTATGTGAGACGAGGGCTATGTTACGAATAGACTCAGTCGTATATTCTTTCATTACTTGACCATCCTTAATTAACTAGATTCAGACAAACCATGATTTTACAGGAAACAGGTGAAGTTGTCAAAGCATTGCACGAAAATTCCCCGATAAAACGGGGGTAGAATTGGGTGCATGTTGCCTAAGCTATGGTTCAATCTCGCTTATCTAAGCAAACCTATCTGGGATACCGACATCTCACCGCCGGAGTTAATGGATTTCATCGATCATCATACCCCCGGAAGAGCTCTAGATTTGGGTTGCGGCACGGGAACAAACGCCATCACCCTGGCAAAAAATGGCTGGAGAGTGAGTGGGGTTGATTTTTCGAAACGTGCAATCCATATTGCTCAAAAAAAGGCACAACAAGATGGCGTGCATGTTGATTTTCATATTGAGGATGTCACGCAATTGAAATCAATTACGGGAAAATATAATCTGATCCTAGACATTGGGTGTTTCCACAGCTTACCTAACGAGAAACGCCCTGTATACATCCAGAAAATCGACCAGCTATTAGCGGACAATGGGACATTTCTGCTTTATGTGTTTACTTCGCCTGGTCCTGACGCTACCAGCTCAGGTGCTTCTGATCGAGAGATTCAATCACTCTGTGAGAAATTCCATGTTGTGGATCGTAAAGATAGCACAGAACGTGGCATACGACCATCTCCCTGGTTTACATTGAACAAACGGACATAAGATAACATCCAAGATGATTGGGTAAATGAGACTTTTATTTATTTTTCTTGATGGCATAGGCTTGGGTGAAAGCAATCCTGCCATCAACCCACTAGCTGGACCAGCATTACACAACCTGGAAAAAATCCTGGATGGTCATAAACTCATCGCGGATGACCATTTCGCTGGGGTTGAAGAGGATTTTTGCCTGGTAAATACCCAACGTGCTTCGCTGCTGGCACTGGATGCCTGCCTTGGGGTTGAGGGCATACCCCAATCAGCGACCGGACAGGCATCACTGATGACAGGTAAAAATGTCTCAGCCTGGCTCGGTAGGCATGAAGGTCCAAAACCCACCCCTCCAATCATAGCATTGATACAAAATGGAACCCTTTTTTCTAAATTACAACAACAGAATAAAGCGGCTACGCTATTGAACGCGTTCCCACCCCGCTACTTTGAGACGGTTGAAGCAGGCTATCGCATCCCAGGAGTAATCGCATTATCTGCACGACAAGCGGGTGTTCGCCTAAAAACCCTGAACGATTTGAATGAAGGCAAGGCAATTTCGGCTGATTTTACGGCAGAAGGCTGGAGAAGTTCGCTTGGTTTTACTGAGACCCCTGTTTTAAGCAAAATTCAAGCCGCGGAACGTCTTTTTACCCTGACAGGTAACTCCGACCTGGCAATCTTCGAGTACTGGCTGACTGATGTGGCCGGTCACCACCAGGATATGCAGCTGGCTCACTCTATACTGGAAACAATCGATGCAGTGCTTGGCAGCTTATTAAATTCCTGGGATGACGACAATAACCTGATCCTGATAACATCAGACCATGGAAACTTTGAAGATTTAAGCACTCGCCACCACACGCGAAATGATGTCCCCCTTTTATTGATCGGGGCATCTGAGTTAAGAGAGAGATTCATCCAGCAACTCAGGCTAACAGTCGGCTCAAGGCATAAACCTGATCTGACTGATATTGCCCCTGCAATCATAAACTTTCTTGAGTAGATCGTATTATCCTAAATAATCCCAACCTGCTTCCCAACCGTTTCAAAGACTTCCAACACCCTGGCAAGCTGTTCATCGGTGTGAATAGCCATGTAGCTGGTGCGTAATAATTGCTTGCCCTCAGGTACGGCAGGAGAGACAATCATATTGACATAAACCCCTGCTTCAAACATGGCTTTCCATACTACTGCTGCGCGGTAATCATCGCCAATGAAAATTGGGATGATGGGAGATACAGAATTACCGGTGTTAAACCCTAGCTCATGATAACTTTTACGCATAAAGTCACCAATATCATTGACGCGTTTCACACGTTGCGGTTCCTCACGCAGAACCTCTAAAGCAGCCATGGCGGTGGCTGCATTGGCGGGTGGGATGCTAGCGCTAAAAATCAGCGAGCGGGCATGGTGCTTGATGTAGTGAATAACATCCTCGTCCCCGGCTATATATCCGCCTACAGAGGCCAGTGATTTGCTGAACGTTCCCATAATGAGATCAACTTCACCGGTCACCCCAAATTGGGCGGCAGTGCCTCGACCTCCCCCCAGCACACCCAGGGCATGGGCATCATCCACCATCAGGCGTGCTCCGTGCTTTTTACACACTCTGGCAATCTCAGGTAGAGGCGCGATATCGCCTTCCATGCTAAACAAACCATCCACAACCACCAACTTCCCTACTTTATCCCCAATTGCTTCCAGGATACGGTCCAGGTCTTCGATGTTATTGTGCTGGAAGCGCTTAACCTTGCCCCAACCCAACCTGGCTCCATCAACAATACTGGCATGATCATCCCGATCCAAAACCACCACATCATTCCGCCCAACTAACGAGCTGATGGTTCCCAGGTTTACCTGCATACCGGTAGAGAATACCAGAGCGGATTGCTTCCCTACCCAACTGGCTAATTCATGTTCCAATTGCTCATGCAATTCCAAGGTCCCGTTTAAGAAGCGTGAGCCGGTGCAGCTGGTCCCAAATTGCTCAATGGCATCAATGGCAGCCTGGCGCACTTTGGGGTGGGTGGTCAAACCCAGGTAATTATTCGAGCCGCACATGATCAGGCGCCGTCCATGGAAGATAGCTTCACTACCCTCATTCCCCTGCATGGGTATAAAGTAGGGGTAATAACCTGATGCAATATACTGCTTGGCATAGGTATAGTTATAGCATTTCTCAAAGATATCCATGATTTACACCTTTTTATTATCCTGCATATTTTTCTTTTTGATCACATTGGCAATAATCTTATCTGCAATAAAATTAACTAAACTGACTGACATGTTTCTTGTATGATAAACGAATTTTGCATCAAAATTAGGAAGAATAATATATTGACCATGCTCGATGGACTTCAGAGAATATCTAGCGATGTCACCAGCGGTATTAGTACCTCCAAAGCTATTAAGCGCTCTCGTCTCAGGGGGTTTAAACTGGTTTTCATACGCTAGCTGGGGGGTATCCGTATCGGTAGGAAACACGATGGAAACTCCAATCCCCTGTGGTTTCATCTCCATGCGTAATGCTTCAGAAAATCCAAGAACAGCAGATTTTGAAGCCCCATAGGCGGTATAACCAAAGGATGAAATAACACCGGATAAGGAACATATGTTCAGGATATATCCTGAACCGCGTTTGATCATGGCGGGTAATACTTCCTTTGTAGTATATACCGTGCCAAAATAATTTACCTCCATCATCCAACTAAAGATATGGATATCAAGGTCTTGTACATACCCAGGATGTGTGACACCAGCAGAATTTACCAGCAGGTCGGGAGTTGCTGATTTTTCGCTAATATAACTTATAGCCTTGCGAACCTGATCTATGTCTGAGACGTCTATGGAAAAGGTATCGACTTTCTGATTAGGATTTACCCGATGCGTTTCCACTTCTTTAC
>JBAQFX010000352.1:0-7942 GCA_049287485.1 Anaerolineales bacterium | reverse complement strand
TGATGTTATATACCGCGTGTCTGGTTCGTTTGCTATCCATAAACTACTTATACCACAGAAAGGAGGAATGCGCCAATTCCCCATCCCCGCTTAAGCGGGAAGTACCCTTGGCGCTTAATCTATGGATTTATTTGACTTTTTCTATTTGATTGGGTAAAATAGCGCAACTTGGTCGGAACTTTCAATAGCTGTACCTTACTGATCAAATTTCATAGCATGTAGCCCAGACGCGCAGGCGTGTGGGAATTTTGTTTGTTTAAATCTTTACGGATGGGAGTATAAGCGACATGGATATTCTAGGTCTGGCCCGACAAGGCTTGAATAATTTTGAACAAGTGGCAATTGTAGGCGTCGTTGTGGTCGCAATCATCAGCCTCCTGTATGCCTGGTATTTACGCGGCAGGGTGATGAAAAAAGACAAGGGCACGGCAAAGATGCAGGAAGTCTGGAACGCGATCCGCATTGGAGCCAACAGCTATTTAAACCGCCAATTACGCTCAATCCTTCCATTGATTTTAATCTTAACCGTAGTCTTATTTTTATCCGTGTATATCGTCCCTCCCTCTCTGGAAGCGCGCGAGTGGCATTGTATTTTCATCCAAGGTGTGGATGCGCATAATGTGGCTGCCCTAACCCAATGCGCGCAAGGTATCACCAAAGATGGCACCCCTCAAGCCTACCAGCAAATCCTGCTCATCATTGGCGTGGCCCGCATGATTGCTTTCGTCATGGGCGCCTCCTTCTCTCTGACGGTCGGTCAGTTGGGAATGCGCATGGCAATCCAGGCCAACGTGCGGGCTGCCTCTGCAGCCCGGCGTGGCTTCAACGAATCACTCTCGATCGCGTATTACGCTGGTACCATCACCGGCATGTTAACCGATGGCCTGGGATTGTTCGGTGGGACGATCATCTTCATGATCTTCGGTCGGGCCGCCCCTGATGCCCTCTTAGGATTTGGTTTTGGTGGAACCCTCCTGGCATTATTCATGCGCGTGGGCGGTGGCATCTTTACCAAGGCTGCCGACGTGGGTGCAGACCTGGTTGGCAAGGTAGAGCAAGATATCCCCGAAGATGACCCCCGTAACGCCGCCGTGATTGCGGACCTGGTGGGTGACAATGTCGGTGATTGTGCCGGCATGGCAGCAGATATCTTTGAAAGTTACGAAGTCACCATCGTTTCAGGTCTGATATTGGGCTTAGCCCTGGTTGCATTGACCGGTGACCTGAAATGGATCGTCTACCCATTGATCATCCGTGCCATCGGAGTGATCAGCTCAATTCTCGGCACCTTTACTGTGCCCATCTGGGAGAGATTTCCGCTCAAATTCCTGCGCGCTCACGATGCCGAAGAAGCCATGTTCCGCTCATATGAAGTATCCAGTGTCAATACCATCATTTGGGCGTTTGCCCTGGCGTATTGGTACGCTCAAGATTGGAGATTGGCTGCCCTGACTGCCATCGGGGTAGGATTAGCGGTTGCCTTCAACCCACTGACTTCATATTTCACCTCTACCAAACGCGCACCGGTCAAAGAAATCGTAGATTCTACCCGTGGAGGCCCTGCGACAACCATTCTATCCGGCTTATCCGTCGGTATGGAATCCAGCGTGTGGGCGCTGGTGGTCATCGCCATCAGTTTCGCCCTCGCCCTGGTGCTTTACAACAAGGATGGTACCACCTACGTTTTATATGCTGTGGCTATGATTGGGATTGGCATGCTCAGCCACACCGGAAACAACGTGGCCATGGACTCGTATGGACCGATCTCCGATAATGCCAATGGGATTGGAGAAATGGCCTGGCATGATATGGATGATGAAGAGACGCGTAAGGCCCGCCAGATCATGGCAGATCTGGATGCAGTCGGCAACACCACCAAGGCCATTACCAAAGGGGTTGCCATCGCTTCAGCCGTGATTGCTGCGGTCAGCCTATTTGCCTCGTTCATCACGGATGTCGGTCGTGTTCAGCAACAGCTTGGCTTCCCCATTATGGAATCGATTCGCGTCTCAGACACGGAGGTTTTTATCGGTTTACTGCTCGGGGGCGCCCTACCCTGGCTGTTTAGCTCGCTATCCATTCGCGCCGTGACGCGTGCCGCCGGGCTGATCGTCGAAGAGGTCCGCCGGCAGTTTCGCATTCCAGGATTAATGGAAGGAAAAGTTCAACCAGACTACGCGCGAGCGGTTGGTATTTCCACCACTGCTGCCCAAAAAGAGCTGATTCCCCTGGCGACCATTGCAGTACTCCTGCCCCTGGCGGTAGGCTTGATCCTGCACGTTGAAGCCTTAGGCGGCTTCCTGGCTGGTATCATTCTCTCCGGTCAATTACTTGCGGTATTTATGGCCAATGCGGGTGGTGCCTGGGATAATGCCAAGAAATCCATCGAGGATGAACCCCGCAACCTCCAGGCTAATACCGGCAAAGGTTCTGAGCGCCATAAAGCCGGTGTGGTTGGCGATACCGTTGGTGATCCTCTCAAAGACACGGCCGGTCCTGCCCTAAACCCGATGATCAAAGTCGTCAACCTGGTGAGCCTGATCATGGCCCCCGTGATCGTCAAATACAGCCAATCCCAGGTAGCCTCCTATGCCATCGGATTGGTTTTACTGGTCGCGGTTGGCTGGGCTATCGTCACCAGCAAGAAACCCGCCTCTCCCCTAGATAAACCATCAAAATAACTGGTAAGAAAAATCCCTCCCGGTCTCGGGAGGGATTTTTCATATTTAGGCTAAATACTTGCAACTTCTGCTAGAATAAGGCATACTTAACATTTGGAGTGTAAATCAAATGACGATAATTCCATTACGTGCATACAATCGTGAGATAGCAGGCATGATCGATAACAGCCAGTTGGATGAAGCAGTTGCACACTGCCGTCACATCCTTACGACCTACCCGAAAAATATTGCTACCTATCGTTTATTAGGGAAAGCCCATTTAGAACAACAACGCATTAGTGACGCCACCGATATCTTCCAGCGCGTCCTATCCTCTGTCCCTGATGATTTTATTGCCAATGTTGGCTTGAGTATTATCCGCGAGGATGAGAACAATCTGGATGCGGCCATCTGGCACATGGAACTGGCCTATGAAGCTCAACCTGCAAATGTTGCTATTCAAGATGAACTACGCCGTCTCTACGGTCGCAGGGATGGGATACAACCTCCCAAGGTACGTCTGACCCGTGGCGCCTTAGCCAGGATGTACGCCAAAGGAGGTCTGTTTGATCAGTCTATTGCCGAATTGCGTGCCGCCATCGCCGAAGATCCAAATCGGCCTGATTTGCAGTTACTGCTGGCTGAGATGTATTACCAGACCTCTCAACGAGTCGAAGCCGTGGAGACATGTACGAATATTGTCAAGAAAATCCCTTATTGTTTAGTCGCGAATCGCATTTTAGCCATTTCCCTATCCGAAGCGGAAGGTTCTGAAGCAGTTAAAAACTACCAGCAGATCACCATCTCCTTGGATCCGTATATTGCCTTTGCAACTCCAGAAGCGATATCTTCTGATCAGGTACCAGAAGATGCAGTGAATATCGAGCGGCTGGATTGGAAATCCGGCATCCAGGTCGAAGGGATTCCTGCTCAACCGAATTGGGCTACCTCCCTGGGAATTTCCATCGAAAAACCAGAGGATGAAAACCTTCCCGATTGGCTTAAGTCTGCCGCAGCCCCTCCCCCCTCCTCCCCAGGAGAGCAGGTCTCCCCAAGCGTTTCTCCATTCATATGGGATACTCAGGAAGTCGACAAAATTATCACCGACACCTCCAAACCCGAAGCAGAAATTCCAGATTGGATGAAAGATGCTGGATGGCAACCTGCCACAGGTGAGGCAACCCAACCCCCCGAAGAAAAACCCTCTGAAGAACCCCTTGAAGGATTGCCGGGTGAGGAAGCTATTGAAAAAGGAGAGATCCCCGAATGGCTTCGTGGGATCGCCCCCGAAGGCGCTGAGGGGGTGGAGCAACCAGATTCTTCCCAACCAGAAGCTGATCTTTCCACTCCCTGGTTGGAGCAACATCAGCCAGGTCCGACCGATTCGATCATTCAATGGTTGGATGAGAAGAAACCCGATACAAATATCGTCCCACCGGCTCGTGATGAAGATCTTGCAGCAGCGTTAGATGAAGAGATCCCGGATTGGCTAAAAGATCTGGATGTTCCTCAACCACCATCCACATCAGCTGAAGAGCCTGCTGCTGCGACCCCCGCCTTCCTGGAAGAACCAACCGCGCTTGAGTCTGCTGAAGCTGAAACGCCTGCAGTAGAGCAACCCGTAGAGCAAGCAGAGGAACTGGCCACGCCGGAAGCTGAAGCTCTGCCTGCCGCTGAGGTCTCCCCTCCGATGGAAGCACTTCCAACAGAGCCTGCAGAGTTACCTCCTTCTGAAGTAGCCGAAGTGGAGGAAACCCTCCCAACTGAGGCAGAAATCGAGGCCCCGGTTGAGCTTCCTGAAGCGGAGCAGGCTCTCTCCGCTGAATCAGTTGCGATACCCACTGCGGAAACGGTCGAACCAGAAGAATTAGCTGCCGAAGCAGTGGAAGAGATCCCTGATTGGCTTAAAGAGCTCGCCGAAGAACAACCATCTCCAGAAGCACTTTCAACCGAGGCGGAAGAAACGGCTGTTGAAACTCCACCCATCAGCAAGGAGGCTGGAGCAGAAGCGCCAGCTCTGATCGAAGAGACACCCACCGAAGAGCAACCTATCCCTGCTGAAGAGTTCCCTGCTTCAACTGCGTTTGTCGAACCGCAAGAAGCAGAACAGCAGGAAATGCCAGCAGGCATTGTAGAGCAGATCACCTCAGAGGCACCATCGATCGCTGAGGAAGTGCCATCATCCGAAGTCCCGATGGCTGCCGGAGAAGTTCCTGTCTCGGAGGCACCGCTCGACGTTGAGGAACAACCGCAAGCGGAAGTACCCGTTCTTCCTGAAGAGGAATTACCTGCCACCGAGCCCGTCGCAGCGGGCGAATTCGAGGATCTTTCCTGGCTTAAAGAAATAGCAGATGAGCAGGCTGCAGGGGGCGAAGAATTGACTGCCCCGGCTGAAGCAGCTGAAATTTCAGCACCTGAATGGTTGAAACTCGAGGCTGAGCCACCCCTGGAAGAAGCTCTGCAGCCGGAAGCCACCACTGAACCAGGGTCTGCGATCCCTGCGGAAGAAATCCCTGAATGGATCAAAGGCTTGGGAGAAGAGCCTGAGACGCAACCAGCCGCTGAAGAACCCGAGATTCAACCGACCACGGAAGAACTCGAGATTCAACCAGCCACGGAAGAGCTCGAGATTCAACCAGCCACGGAAGAACTCGAGATTCAACCAGCTGCTGAAGAAACCGAGGCTGTCCCTGCCGCCGAAGAACCCGAGATTCAACCAGCCGCTGAAGAACCTGTACAAGAAATCGCCCCTCCGGCTGAAATTCCATCCGCAGAAGAGTTACCTGACTGGCTTCTCGAGCTTAAAGAACCAGAAGCTGAAGCAGAGCAGGCGGTATCACCCGATGAGGCCCTGGAATGGAAAGCGGATGAATTACCGGCCTGGTTGAAAGAGATTGCCGAGTCAGAACCCGCAGCAGAAGAGCCTGCTATCGAAGCTCGCCTGGAAGAAGAGCTTCCCACCCCACCCGTTGAAGAAGCCCCAGCACCCGAGGAAGAAGTGCTTCCAGAGATGGAGGTTGGTGAAGAAGCGCTGGCGGAACAATACCCTGAACCTGCCTCCTTGGTTTCAGAGGTTGAAGAACCTGTTCAACCAGTCTCCGAGGTCCAGCTAGAAGCTGAAATTCCAGCTGCCCCACCACTTGAAGAGCAGTTAGCCGAGGCAGCAGACCTCGCCGTCACCCAACCAGAAGCTCTCACTCCAACCCCGCAGGCTTACGCCGAACAAAACCAAAAGGCATTGTCCGAAGCCCGCGATGCGATCGACCAGGGGCAACCCACTCAGGCGGTTGATTCTTACCTGGCATTGATCAAACAAAATTACCAGCTTGATGAAATTATCAAGGATTTAACCGATGCCCTCGATCATTATCCGGTTGATGTCGAGATGTGGGTCACCCTTGGAGATGCTTATTTCAGGAAAGACTCGTTACAGGAAGCTCTAGACGCATATACGAAGGCGGAAGAGTTAGCCAGGTAGTAAAAATGATGGTCATCCGATGACGTGAAACGTAAAAGCATACGTTTCACGTTTCGCGTAACATCCTGCGGAGGTAAATATGGAGCGCTCATTGGTGCTGGTAAAACCAGATGCTGTTCAAAGAGGTTTGATCGGTGAAATCATCTTACGATTAGAGCGTCGCGGTTTACGCCTGGTGGCGGCGAAATTTATTGCCGTCAGCCAGGAATTAGCCCGGACCCATTATGCCATTCATCGGGGGAAGAAATTTTATGAGAGCCTGATCAAATATATCACCTCTGCTCCGGTGATGGCCATGGTCTGGGAGGGTCCCGATGCCATCGATGCCATTCGCCAGACCATGGGTGCCACCCGTCCGACCGAAGCTGCCCCCGGGTCGATCCGCCACGATTTCGCCCTCGAGATTGGGCGTAACCTTACCCATGCCTCTGATACGCTGGAAAATGGCGAGAAAGAAGTTGCCTTATGGTTCACTCCCCAGGAATTAATCACCTGGGAACGCAGCATGGATCAGTGGGTTTTTGAAGACTAGATTGACCAGGCTACTCGGCTAAATCATTCACACCTGCAGGTTATCCCCCCGTGTTTCTTTCCTATGACAGATGCCTCCCCCATGGGAAGAGACACGGATTGTTTTAAGATATAATCAGACACTCCAGGGCTAATTTCGCCAGATCGTTTTTCTATTGAGGATTTAGTGACGTTCTCCGTCCCGTAAACGGGACAGCTTATCAGCCAACGCTCGCCCCAACGGGCCACGTTACCGGCTGACCGCTCCGTCCGAGCGGGTTGTGCAAAGCCAAAGCCAGGATATTCCGAGCCGCATTTACGTCTCGGTCAAGGACTAATGCACAATCAGGGCATGCATGAACACGAACCGACAAGTCTTTTGGGACGATACTCCCACATGCGCTGCATACCTGCGAGGTATTGGCCGGGTTTACGGCAATGACCGGAATACCAGCTTCCTCCGCTTTGTATTCCAACATCTGCCGGAACAGGGCAAACCCCGTATCATACGAGGCCAGGGACATATGACTATTTCGGTTCATAAAACTGAGTGCAAGGTTCTCAATCGCGATCAGGTCGTTATCGGCGACCAGCCGATGACTAACCTGGTGAAGATAATCTGCCCGCTGGCTGGAAACCCGTTGGTGCAATCTTGTCATTTGCCTGCAGGTTTTCCCTTGTCGATGGCTTCCCCTGACCTGGCGCGCAGCGTGACGTTGAATGCGGCGCAATTGGGCCAGGCTTTTCCGCAGCCAGCCAGGATTTTCAATCAATTCTCCGCTAGAAAGGGCCGCCAGACTTTTCAAGCCTACATCAACCCCCACCTGTTGCCCGGTGGGAATGCGCCCTGTCACCGCCTCGGGCAATGCGAGCATCAGATGGACGTACCAGCGTTCGCCCACCTGCTTGACCACTGCGTGCTTGATTTCTGCATTGAGCGGTATGGACCGGTGGTAGCACATGCGCATTTCAGCTACGTTCTGGATGTAGAAACGCATGCGCCCATGTCCGTCCTGGCGCAGCTTGCAGCCGTCGCCGTAGGTGTATTCCACGCTCTTGAAACGGTTACGGTTTTTGAAACGGGGAAAGCCGGGCTTCTGGCCTGCTTTCAAGCGACGGAAGAAAGCGGCGTAGGATTTGTCCAGGCGTCGAAGCACATGTTGCAAGCTGGAAGCGTTCAACTGGCCGAGCGTGTCCGGTTTTCCCCGACGCACATCACGGAAATGCGCCCACTGCGCTCCATAGCCAACGCCCTGGCCCGTTTCCCGATAGGTTTTTATGCGCTGTTCCAGGG